>NZ_JBMGUV010000007.1:0-194623 GCF_049058285.1 Lysinibacillus sp. UGB7 | reverse complement strand
TTTAGTATTTAAACTGACTGATTAGCCCTTTTAATTCATCTGCCATGTGAGATAGTGCTTGTGCGGATGCATTGATTTCTTCCATTGAAGCTAATTGTTCTTCAGTTGAAGCAGCAACATCTTCTGATGCGGAAGCATTCCCTTTAGCTGAGAAAGCCAAATCTTCCGTAATTGCGGTTACCTCTTGAACACTAGCAGACATCTGTTCTGATGCAGAAGAAACTTCTTCCATTTTAGGTGTAATTTCATTCATCCTTGTCATAATCACTTGGAATTTGGCGATTGCTTCATCTGATACACGTAAACCATCGAGTACATCCTCTGACACTTTTGCCATGATGTGAACAGACTGTTTTGTTTCTTCCTGAATACCATGAATGAGCTCGAAAATTTGACTTGCTGATTGCTGTGATTGCTCAGCCAGCTTGCGTACTTCATCGGCAACTACTGCAAAGCCTTTGCCATGCTCCCCTGCTCTTGCCGCCTCGATAGCTGCATTGAGCGCGAGTAGATTGGTTTGATCGGCAATGCTTGTAATGACATCTAAAATTGACGAGATTTGTTGAGATCGTTCATGTAAAGATTGAATTTTACTGTTTGAATCTGTGACGGATAAATGAATTGAATTCATTTGATTTTTGGTATCTTGTACTGCTTGTCCGCCCTCATCAGCCTGTTTCGTAGCATATTGAGACAGATCCGTCACTGTGGACGATATTTCCGCCACATGTAGAATTGCTTTTGAAAGCTCATTTAACGATTCCGCATTTCTTGTCGCATTCGTTGTTTGTGTGTCTGCGCTTAATGCCACTTCTTGTATAGAGATGGCCACTTTTTCCGTTGCCTCGCTCGTCTGATCGGCATTTGCGGTTAACTCTTCTGCTGAAGATGCAACTTCCTCCGCATTTACTTCTATCTTTTTAATCAGGGTACGAAGGCTATCCTGCATGTCATTGAAGGCTTGTCCCAATTGCCCTATTTCATCATTCGAGGTAATCTTCACTTTCTCGGTTAAATCACCTTTACTAATTGTTACTGCACTATCTTTTAAGGCTCTAATTGGTTTGATGATTGCTCTCAACACAAAATATACGACAATAGAGCTTAAAATAATGGCAATGACTAACACAAGAGTCGTAGTAGCTAAAATAGAGGACGCTGATTCATCTATTTCTTTCGAAAAAATGGTGCCTGTAATTTTCCAACCGGTTAATTCATTCGTAGTAAAAAACATGGTGCGATGATCATTGTTATAGAAATAATCGTACGTACCAGATTCACTTTCGTGCATCTGATCCAAGAATTTCTCTTTTAATTCCCCTCCAGCTTCTAATGTAGGATGAGAAATGACCATATTATTTGCACCAAATATAGAGGAGTAGCCATTTTTTCCGATTGTAATAGAGTCTGAGATTTTTTGCAGTTCTGTCAGTGTTATATCTACTGCCACAACGCCTGATTGATCTTTTACCTGACTAGCAACTGTAACGACCATTTCTCCAGTTCCTGCATCTACATAAGGTTTTGTAATAAAAGGCTTGCCCTTAAGCGCTACAGCTTCTTTATACCATTCCCTTTCCAAGGGGTTATCTTCAGATTCATACTTTTTTGGTTCTACAATAAATTCACCGTCTTGTGTTCCAACATAAATACTTAATGTACCTGGATTTAATGCAGTATATTGTTTGAACGTTGTTCGTAGAGTCGCTTCTCCCTCTTCATACATAGAAGCATTTATCTCTTCACTAAAAACACCGACTTCGTGTATTTTTTCACTGACGGTTTTATCGATAAGATTATTTAACATCCCAACACTTTCATTTGCACTAAATAAAATTTCATCTTTAATTGAATCTTTCGATGAGATATACGATAAGATTCCTACTGAGCAAACTGGGATGAGTAAGACAAGTGCAAATAATACATAGAGCTTGCCCTTAAAACTTCCAAATATTTTTTTCATGCATCCATTCTCCTTTTGTCTTCATAAGTTATAAAAGCTTGTTCTTAAGATTATTTTGCGTATGCCTTTATGTGCACACCACTTGATGTAATGATTAGACTCGAAAAGGATGTCGCTGTCATCTACATATAATTTTTTAATACTCGCTCCTTCAATCGATAAATTTGACCCAAAGGTTTTATCGGTCAAAATGCGCAAATTCAAATACTTTTTTTCATTTTCACAAGCTCTTTACATAAATAAAATAATTAAATGTATTTGCAATTTTTGCACAGTTAAAACCCCTATGCATCATCCGTTACAGCAAATGCATGGGGTTCACGTAATCAGTATTTAAATGCCTGAATGGATTCTTGTAAATCAATAGCCATTTTCGCTAGGTGTGTGGAGGCTGCGGCTACTTCTTCCATCGCGGCGTTTTGCTCCTGCGATGAAGCTGCAACGCTTTGGACATTGCCACTCGATTGCATCGATACCTCGCTTATATAGTCAATTTCTTTTACTAGTTTTTCAATGTCAACATGGATGGCACGAATTGCCGCAGTCACGGATTCAGTCTGCGCTTGCACATCATCTATTGCCTGGTCAATTAAAAGGAAGTTGTCGCGAGCAACATTCACTTTTTCACGCCCAACAGTAACGGAATCATTGCTATTGACCATATCTTCTTCAATAATTCTCGTGCTATTGGTAATTTGTGCCACAACCTTTTCAATATCTACTGCAGCTAAATTTGATTCATCCGCTAGTTTACGAACTTCCTCTGCAACAACAGCAAAGCCTTTGCCATGCTCACCGCTTCGTGCCGCTTCAATGGAAGCATTGATCGCCAGTAGATTTGTTTGGGTCGCAATATTTTTGATGACATTGACTGCTGAAACAATGGCCGCTGTGTTTTCATCTAAATCATTGACACGTGTGCTAAGCTCAGCTGTATTATCCGTAATCTCATTCATCTGCTCAATGACATTACGTACAGAGGAACGCCCCGTACTCGCCATATTTTTTGTTTCGACCGTTGCATCATTTACGTTATCTATGCTCGTTGAGATTTCATACATTTTTTTCAGTATATGGGAAGATAAATCTCTTACATCCCCTGTCAATGCATCTTGTTTTTCAATCCCTTGTGCAATATCTTGAATCGATTCTGTGACAACTTCCGTTGCTTGTGTTACTTCCAAGCTACTGGCAGTCAGTTGCTCTGATGTCGCTGCAACCTGTTCAGAAGAGTCACCGGCTTGCTTCATAGTATGTCGCAATTTTTCAGACATCGTATTGAATGAAGCTGCGAGCTGTGCAAATTCATCCTTCGTTGTAAATTGTAAATGGGTTTGTAAATTGCCATTTGAGAACTTGTCCATCTCGACAACCGTTTGTTGAATATTCTTTGCCACACGTCTACCAAAAGCTGTCGCAATGATGATACTTATTAACAAAGAAACAATCGCTAATCCAGCGATTTCCTTAGCACTTCTTGCACCACTTTGTTTGGTAGCCTCGATATGTGCCAACATTTCTTCCTGCTGTGCAGTAGCCATCGTTTTGCCAAAGACAACAAGTTTTTGAGAGCCTTCTCCAAGCACTGGTAACGCTAGCTGCTGTGCTTGTGCCTGTTCACCGTTTTGATATAATGGTACGATTTGCTCGTCAATGGGTTTTTCCCACTCACTTAACTGTTGTAAAAATTGTTTAAAATCTGCATTATCCTGTCCTAATGATGCAAGACGATCAATGGACTTATGTAAGGTATCACGAATTTCATGATGGTTATCTAACATTTCTTCTTTGCCATATAACATGTATCCTCGAATAGCTGCATTCGCACGCACCGTTTGGAAGGAAATATCATTATACAAATTGATAAATTCCGTATTCTCTTCAATTTCCGCAAGTGTATGTTTATTTTCATTCAAATAATACATCGCAATGCCGGTAATTCCTAAGAGAAATACTAAAACAATGCCAAAAGCAAACTGCAGTTTTCGTTCTACGGTTATTCTCATACGACCCCTCTATTCCGCTATTGTACTTAGCCATCTTGAGTATAGCGTAAGTTCACGTGTCCTCCTATATTACTTAATACTATAATAACAAATAAAATCTAATATTTGACAAAAATAAAAACTCCTATTAAAGAGTATTGACTTTTTTAAGGAGTATTTTACTAGTCATTCAGATATAGGACGAATAGCAGTTCAACTGTTTTCTACATGAAAAACCGACAGCTTATGTACTACCTGCTCTCTACTTACTGTAAATTAAATTTTTATTCATTATATTTCCAAATTAGGATAATTTCAGTTTATAATGACTTTATAGTAGTACGCTTAATTTATCTTGAAATATAGGAAGGGGTAATCACATGAGTAAACCAGCGTTATATGTGAGCTTAGTGGTAGGACCAGATTGTGATTTGGAATCATTCGCATTACGCTCAATGCTTGAGTATTTTGGCGCAAGAGTTACGGTTCATTGGATAGGGCGACCAAGAGTCGAAAATGGATTATTTGATATTAAATTCCCATGGAGATGAAGGAAGATTTTGTCTACCCGAACTAGGTGAGGATATCTATGAGGAGGGTGAGCCAAGAGGTGAATTCTTCGGTCCTCAGGAGGTCTTACACTTTTCAAAACTGCAAGATGTGAAGGTCATCGCCCCGGGTTGTACATTAGGAGATGAACGACTAGCAGACGCATTTCTTAAAAGTGGTTGCCAATCCTATATAGGTCCTGATGATTACATAGACGGTAACTCAAATTTAATGTTTGTTGTAAGGTTTATGTATGAAATGATGAATAATCATAAATCCCAGCAAGAAGCATTTGACATTGCCAAATCGATTGATGAAGAAACTGCCATGTATCAACTTTACTTACCGAAAGTATAGCGTAATCTATATAGAGGTTCACGCAAGTATAGTCAATGGCAAGAAATCGTAGCAAATCGACACGCTACGATTTTTTTGTTTTCCATTCATTTTTTACGATCTCTTGGATGCATAGGCAAGATGGCATTGTACAACTCAAGTGCAGCAGGATGTTGAAATGAAGCATCTTTCTTCATTTCATCAACGACTTGACCTTGCTGCATCACAAGTATTCGATCTGCTATAAAGCGAGTGGCATTTAAATCATGTGAAATAAAAATATACGACAAATTCAATTGTTGTTGAAGCGTTTGTAGCAGTTGTAAAATATGTTTTTGTAATATCATATCAAGGCTACTAATCGCTTCATCTAAAACTATTAATTTTGGGTGGACAGCAATAGCTCGGGCAATATTTACCCGCTGCTGTTGCCCACCACTTAGCTGCCAGGGGAATTTATTCGCTACATTTTTTTCTAACTCAACCCAATTAAGTAATTCCACTACTTTTTGCTGACGTTCTAATCGTGAAAATTGTTCAAAATTTAGTAACGGTTCCTCAATTATTTCCGCAATCGTTTGCTTTGGATTAAATGAATTAAAACTATTTTGAAATACGGCCTGTAACTCTCTACGAATGCCTTTTTTCTCCTTCGCATTTGCCTGATATAAATTGACACCATTAAATCGTACAATGCCTTTTGTAGGTTTCTCTAAACCTAAAAGAATACGACTTAAGGTACTTTTACCACAACCACTTTGTCCGACCAATCCTAAGCATTCACCTTCATGAAGTGAAAATGTTATATCTTGTAAGACAGGCACAAGTTGCTTTTTTCGTAATAATGACTGGCCAGACGGATAATGCTTTACTATGTTGGTCACCTCTAATAATGTCATCTACACACACCTTTAAATTGTAATCCTTGAATGTAATAGTTTCTTTGTATAAGAATGCTGTGGGTTATCAAAACAATCAAATACATTGGTTTGCTCGACGACTTCCCCCTTGTACATAACCGCAACATCGTCCGCAAGCTCAGCAATTACACCTAAATCATGTGTAACTATAATAATGGTTGCATTCGTTTCTGTCCGAATATCATTAAATAGGTTTAAAATATTTTTTTGATTGATTGTATCGAGAGCTGTCGTCGGCTCATCAGCAATTAATAAGTTTGCTTGCATTGCAAGAGCTAGCGCAATCATGACTCGCTGAAGCATACCACCACTCAATTGAAAGGGGTAAAAAGTTAAAAGTTTTTCTGGATTCGGCAGATGCACTTTATTCATATAATAAATTGCCGTTTGCTTTATTTCTTTTTTATTCATGGTAAAGTGAGCCTTTAACGTTTCTCGAAAATGCATGTCAATGGTTTGATTGCTATCAAATGATATAGATGGATTTTGCATAATCATCGATAAGTGTTTACCCCGATAATTTCTCATGTTTACGTCAGAAATTGTTGTTAAATCGTGATTATTATAGAGAATTTGTCCCTGTTGTTGAGCACAAATCGGAAGTGACCGCATAATCGCTTGGCATAACATGGATTTCCCACAGCCACTTTCGCCAATAATCCCTAATACACGTCCTTTATTAGCGCTTAAATTAATATTTTTCAAAATTTTTTTTTCACCGATTGTGACATGTAAATCTTTGATCGTTAGAATCGGATGACAGAATGTCTCATTTTTCATAGCTACCCCTTTTGATGATTTAGTTTCTTAACACTACTCGCTAAAACATTGACTAGCAGGACAACGATGACGATGGCTGTTCCAGGATACAACATCAGTTCAGGATGTAATCGAATATATTGCTTGCCTTCACTAATCATCATCCCCCATTCTGGCGTTGGTGCTTGTACACCGAGGCCTATAAACGAAAAGCCCGCAATTTCTAAAATGACCTTTCCTAAATCCAATGATACGATTGTTAGCATTGGTGTGATTGTATTGGGGATAAAGTGTCGGGAAATCAACTGAAATCCCGATGTTCCACTGACCTTTGCAGCTTGAATAAATTCTTTTTCTTTTATACTCAAAAACAGGCCTCTTAAAATTCTTGCATAATAAATACCCTGTGTAAAAATCAAAGCTACTAAAACATTTTTTAAACTTGGCACTAAAATCCCAAGAAGTCCAAAGGCAAGTACTAACGTAGGGAAAGCTAATAAAATATCACAAATACGAATAAAGAAGAAATCTATCACGCCACCTTTAAACGTAACGATTGCTCCTACCAATATAGCCAGGATACTGGCAACGATTTGAATGAATACCGCAGAGCCTACAGAATAGCGAATACCTAGTAAAAGACGTGAAAATGTACATCTACCTAAATGGTCTGTTCCTAATGGATACGTCCATGACGGCGCTAAAAATTTTTTAGAAACCTCCACTACATACGGATCATTTGGCATTAACCAAGGTGCGAAAAGGCCTAGCATGCCAATGATAATAAGTACAATTATCGAAAGGAATTGCATACGTGTTAATCTAGACATTTTATAAAATATGCTCATGTCATCCCCTCCTCTCCATAATCGCAGAACGAGGGTCAAGCACCCGTTGTAGAATATCTGTACATAAATTAGCCACTACATAAATGATGGCAATAATGAGTACATAACTTTGTACGACTGGATAATCGCGATTGATAATTGATTCAATTAAATAACGCCCTAAACCTGGCCAACTAAACACTTGCTCTACGATGACAGCCCCACCTAGTAAGTTGCCAAGCGTCATGCCAAGCATCGTCGTCACTGGGATAGCTGCATTTTTCAGCACATGTCTACTTAAAATGATGTGCTTCTTTAAACCTCTTAACTGTGCATAATGGACATATGGCTTTTGTAATTCGTCTATGACACTCGTTCGGATAGACTGGGTAAATAAGCCAATCACAGGTAATGCTAATGCCACCGCTGGCAGTACGATATGCGAAAGACTTCCCTTGCCATTTGACGGAAAAAAACCAAGCTTTAAACTAAATATATACAACAGTAAAAACCCTAACCAAAACGTTGGAATCGATACACTGATAATCGATAAAAAACCAATCAGTTTGTCAACTATCGAATTCTTATACAGTGCACAGATAACCCCAAGAGGTATACTGCAACAGATTATTAAGGCAAAAGCAGCAAATGCTAATTCGATAGTAGCTGGTAGTTTTGCAAAAATTTCTTGTCCAACAGGTAATTTGCTCACAAAGGATGTACCAAAATCAAATTGTAGTACGCCCTTTAGCCAGATAAAATATTGGATGAGCAACGGTTTGTCAGTTCCAAGTTCTTCTCGAAGTGCTTGTATTGCTTCAGGTGTAGGAGCAATTCGTGACAGTCTAAGAATTACTTCTGCAGGCTCCACTGGCACAAACCGAACGAAAATAAAAGTAATAAGAGATACGCCTACTAATACAAATGGTAGGGTAATAATGCGTTTTAGACAAAAAAGCCATGTGGATTCATACAATTTTTTCACTTCCCCAACTGTCCTCTTACAAAAGGAGCCGTCTCACATGAGATGGCTCCTTTCTGCACGTCAGCCTTAGCGCTTAGCAATATGCCTATGTGCCTAATTGACCAACACTTTTTTAACTATTTCTTTACATCCATTTGAGCGTATGGAATATCATATTCTGACGCACGAGGTAAAAAGTCTTTTACATAGTCGTGATAGATTACATTGTTTGTCTCATATGAGATAGGATAGAATAATGCTTGGTCATGTAACATTGTTAAAATATCTGTATAGTATTGCACACGTTGTACTTCATCCGTGCCAATTAATAATTGATGAATTTTTTCATCAATTTCAGCTGCATTTGGTAAACCTAATTTCGCTTCGTAGACACCACTTGCGTTTGGCGTCGCTGATTCATTGGCAAAGCTATGTGGATCTGTAGGTGGGCCATTTGTGCGCCAGAAATTAATATCCACTTGATTATCCATTAATTTTTGAAGGCCTACCATCACATCCGCACCTTCAAGATTAAGTTGTATACCAATCTTAGCTAACTCCCCTTGCATTAACTCTGCCATCGGTTTTTGGATAGCATCTGTTGCAATATAAATTAAATCCAGTTCAAGCAGTTCTCCATTTTTAGAACGAACCTTTTCACCATCTTTTAATAGCCAACCCGCTTCATCAAGTAATTGCTCAGCTTTTTTCGGATTAAATAAAATCCGGGCTAACTCGATATTGGCATACGGAATCGCATCCCAAAATAATGTACTTGCTACTTTTTCTGTACCATGTGTAATGCTTTCAACCATTTGCTCTTTATCAATCGCATATTGTATGGCTTGGCGCACATTTAATTCTGCTAAAGGGCCAGATTGTGTGTTGAATAATAAAGCACGTGTTGATAGTGGCTCTGAAATAGCCGTATTATATTTGCCGCTATCTTTCAAGAAAGAATAGTTATCTAAACTAATAATACCGCGACCATAGATTAAGTCTAATTCTTCATTTTCAAAGGCAAGTGAGATAGATTCAGAATCAGGAATAATTTTCACCTTCACTTGATCTACCAACGGCTTTTCACCCCAATAATTTTCGTTGCGACTAAAAAGCGCATATTCATCCTTTTTATAATCTGTTAACACCCATGGACCTGTTCCAACAGGTGCTTGTATGCTTTCATATGTAGCGTCCTTTTTTGGAAATCCATTATCCCCTAAAAAACGGAACGGACGAACAAAGGCCAATTCATTTAACACTGGATAATAGGGTTCATCTAACTGTAGACGGACTGTAAAATCATCCTCTTTGACAACTTCTTTAATGTGGTTGACCATCCCCATCCAAGAATGCATGTCTCGATTTGCTAAAACAGCATCAAAATTGCGAATCACATTATCAGCATTAAATGCAGTTCCATCTGAATATTTTACATCTTTTCTTAGATGAAATACATACGCTGTTTTATCTTCTGAAATATCCCAGCTTTCCGCTAATTTTGGAGAGACTGTCCCATCATCGTTATATTCCACTAATGATTCATAGACCATTACCTGCGCAGTCATTTGGTTCGGTAAATAAGTATGTGGATTTAATGGCCCTATATCTAAAGGCCATCCGATGGTCAACATCTTGTCATCATTTTTTGTGGCATTTTGTGTTTTCCCATCACTATCATTAGCACTAGAACAGCCTACTAATACGATCATAATCAGCGCTAACATCAATGGGTATATATTCTTTTTTATACTCATAATCATTGCTCCCAATCTATTTTCTTGGTGCTACCATGCGAAACATAAAAGCTTCTTCATATTCGAAATGTAGCCGATCCTCTGTTGTTAAAAACCATCGCTCATTTTTATCGAGTGGGATATACCCGCTTGGTAACATGCGCCTTACTTCCACATCAAACCCTTCGGCAAAAAATGCGGATGCGATGTCATCTAACATATGTAAATTCATTTTAGTCGTGCCAAATTGACGAATGATTTTCTCAATATTTTTCATACTCGGATTGTTCCGATAGTCTGAAAATGTTGCAATATAGACACCCTCTGGCTTTAAGGCTGCTTTTATTTCTTTTGCATGTGCTGCTAAATCGCTTATTAAATAAATAACGGATATGCTGGTGGCAATATTAAATTTTTGTGAGAATTGTGCAATACTCGTTGTAGCAAAATAGCTAAGGGGCAAATCGGCTTTACGAGCATTGGCAACAGCTATGGAATCGATCGCTAAATCACTTGAGCAAAAGGTCGTTCCCGATACAAATATCTTAAAACTCCCCCTTGATTACAGCCAAAATCTAATATCGACTTGTTCGTTAAGTCGCTCTCAAGTATCATCTCCAGTACTTTTTCCCAATGTCAAAGCCCATGCTCTTCTTCCATTGTTGCTTCGCCGCCATTTGGCTCCTTCCACCAAACATCATATAATTGGTTTTCCTTCATTTACACCACCTTCAAGAATACATTATCTCCAGATAGAAAAAGGCATAAAAAAAACCTTATTCCAGTAGAATAAGGACAGAAAAACTCGCTATAAAAAGGCTCTCCATCCATCTCCCTATCTTTCGTAGATCTCCAATGAATCTTATTACAAGCAGGCATACTGGCTTATGAATCGTCATCTTGCTTCACCTTCCCAAGTACATTATAAAAGCATACTCAGTAATACTTGAAACTAAACTCCTCATTTACAGCTGCGGGACAGCATGGGATTTACACCCATTTTCCTTTTAATCATGTGGATATTCTTCACACAAACTTGTAATGTTAGATATTAAATTAGTAATAAACATAACATGCTCAATTTCCGTCGTCAATTTTATTTTCTGAATATAATAAAGTTTTGAAGTTTTGATTATTATTTTTGAAAAAAGCCGCCAACACTCCCGTGAGGCGGCTCCTTGCTATTTTTGATGTTCTTTCAACATCGCATCTGTGAAAGCTTGAGATTGTCCTCGTGGAATACTTAACGTTTTCCATTCGTCGCCCTTAATTTGCTTAGCAATATAGACAATTTGACCAACATGTGAAGCGTAATGTGCCATTTGTCTTTCAATGGCATCTATGACCGTATGTTGCTGTCCTCTAATCGTCACTGACCTTAATAAATCAGCTTCTGTTACCCCCTGTAGTGCATCCAGAAACACTTGCCAGCCTTTTTCCCACGTCGCTAATATCACTTCTTTTGAGTCCAAACTATCATTAAATTCATCATCACGATTCCTTGTAGTTTTCTCACCATCCGTTGTTAAAAAATCCGTCCATCTGGAAATCATATTCCCACTAACATGTTTGACAATGACGGCAATGCTATTCGAATCTTCATTAAAAGCCCAATGCAATTGCTCATTGTTTAATTGTGCGAGTGTTTTATCGCCATCCACTTTGACACGTGTAAATCTTTCGAGTACAACTTTTAAATATGTTTCACCCATAGTCATACAACAACATCTCCCCTTCGCCTTAAACTGTAACGTTGCTCTTACCTCTACAATTATAAACGAAGGACGAATGAAGCAGAATGCGATTTCAGGAAAATTTCCCACTCAACCTTTTAGCGGAACACCTTTTCCAGTTACTCATTTTTATAGGTCACTTTCGACAACGAATACCACGCGGAAGTCATCAGATTATCCACGAAACACTAAATTTCCTTTAGCGCGTACAAAAAAAGCTAGTGCTACTTTACAATAGCACTAGCTTTCTGTTATAAGTTTTCTTCAATATATGTTTCGATATCCCCAGCGATTGTATCGATTGGTACATCTTCATCCTCAGAATAACCGTTATACATTTTCACGAGAACGCCATCTTTATCCACTAAGAAAAATTGAGATCCATGGATAACTTGGTCGCTGTTCGGATCATCCTTCACCCATATTTTCGTTGATTTTTGGGCAAATTGCTCAATATATGACTGTGCATAACCTGTAAGAAGATTCCATTTCGACTCATCTGGCACATTATAATGTGCTAAATAATCTGCTAATACTTCGGGCGTATCCACTTCTGGGTCAATTGAAAAAGCAACTATATTATAATCTTCTACACCTTTTTCTTTCAGCTTTTCTTGTACCTGTGTCATATTAAACGACATTGGCGGGCAAATTGAAGTGCAATTTGTGAAAACATACATACCTAACCATGGTTTCCCTTTCAAGCTTTCTAAAGAGACCTTTTCTCCACGCTGATTGACATGATCAAAATCCTGTATTTCCATACTATAATCGGCCTTAAACTTCACATTGCCACATGCACTAAGCACTGTTGTTAAGACAAGTAGTAGTACAAGCCCTGTTACTTTGTTTTTCATATTAACACACTCCCTACTCACATTACCTTCATCTTATCGAATGGTGTAAGCGTTGACAACCACTCGACGTGACAGCTTTCGTACATCTTTGTGAAATCAATTTCACTTTCATTTTAAAGATACAAGGACATCATGAATTGCATCTAGTTTTACTTCTACGCGATGTAACAAATAAAACGACACAAGAATCGGAAAACCAATATCGGATATCATATTCAACCATTGATCCATCTAAATTTCCTCCTAACTATGAAAAGACAGGAAAACTCGTCCTATAGCATCGTAGCTTTAATCACGCGACTTAATAGTACGGGCCATCCCTTTCACCAAAGTAAGCGACATACCTAGACATTTAAAAAAAGGCCCTCGCCACTAATTGCGCAAAGACCATCTTTTGCATTACACAGTACCAAACTCGAATGTTGAAACTTGACGATTAATGATGCGGGCCCCCTTTATAGCAACAAAAGCACCTGTTTTTACTTCAAAGACGTTACCTGTAATAATCGTTTGCATCACCTGTTGTATATCCGATGCTGTAATAGCCGGCTTCGGGGCATCAATCGTTACTGTGGCTGTTTTCCCCATTGTTGTTTCAAATTGCAACTCTAATATTTGTGTCATCATGTTCACCTCCTTGTTTTCCGTTTGTGCTGTTACGATAAATCTGTTGTTTCTTGTTTTACTACACTGTCTAATGGCTGTGATGAAAGACTTGCAATCGCCTTTGCTACCTTCAGTAAGTCTGCATTCGAATGAGAACCGTTAAGATTTTGGTACGTTTTTGTAGAAAACTTCGGCTCGTTGTGTTCATCGTGACCTACAATATACTTTAAGCGCAGTGTAGCACCTATAAAAATTGCGTTTGCCATATACCCCACCCCCTTTCTACAAAATATATACAGGCAAATTGTAAAAAGAGGGACAATAAGGATGAATTTTTTTGGCCAAGCTTTTATAATAGAGTCAGAGAAGGTAAAGAGGTGAACGGTTTGCAGTTAGAAGGTTGGTTTTTATGGTTTATCTTGTTTTGGGTAGTCGTCCTTATATCTCTAATGGGCATTGGTGGATTTTTCATGTTCCGTAAGTTTTTGAAGGCCTTGCCAAAGCAGGATGGCAAATCAGATTTAGATTGGCAAGAATTTTATTTAGATAAAACGATTCATTTATGGGGACAACCAGAGAAAGAGCTCTTGTATGAACTTGTAAGCCCTGTACCCGAGTTATTTAGACAAGTAGCGAAAGAAAAAATTGCAGGAAAAATCGGGGAACTTGCTTTAGAGGAAAAAGCGAAAGCTATAGACAATGACTTAATTATTCGTGGCTATATTCAAGCTACCCCTAAGCGTGATCATAAATTTTTACGTAAAAAATTAGATCAGTTGCAAATTGATGTGACTCCGTACGAGCACTTATTTGATTGATAGGAAAAACCGCACTTTTTTGCAAGTGCGGTTTTTTCAGTATTACTTAAATAAATGATCAAGTGCCTGATAATCTTGCTGATAACGACCACCGTCAGCTACCTCAGCATGATACAGCGCTTTTAATGCATAATTTTTTTGCAGGTCCATTTCAGCCATAAGCATTTTTAATTGATCATGCAGTTCACGATTTTCTCTCACTAACTGCTGCATCTGTGGTTTAAAATATTTCATCTTGTCGAGCTCCTCATTCTTTAACGTGCTTACTAGTATAGCACGATTACTTGTTAAAAAGTGAGATGAACCGTCAGTTCTGCGAGTCTATCGGTCAGTCAGGCTTGTTTATCCGTCAGTTAGGCCACTTTATCCGTCACTTCGACGAGTCTATCCGTCACTCCGGCCACTCTATCCGTCACTTCGACGAGTCTATCCGTCACTTTGGCCACTTTATCCGTCACTTCATCCAGTCTACATAAAAAAACTGCGCTAGTGCCTACTCTAGTGCAGTTTTTTTGTATTACATAGCTTTTAGCGGTACGGTTTTCTTTATTTTTATAAATTGAAGGAGCATGGCAATCCGCCAAGGTACTAGCATGGCGAAAGCCAAAATCCAAAACATGCCTGCTAATTCGCCGACATCTATGGCGTTACTTAAAATTATTTTCGCAACAACACGGAAAATTAAAAGGCCCATTAGAATAAAAACAAAGGCTTTTGAACGTTTTAAATAAATATCCTGCCCTTTTACTTCAAACTTAGAAGTAGCTATTAAAATCGTCGAGAACACCATCCCGACAGCAGCTGCCTCTAAAACTTGCATAGGTGGAACTCTAAATTGTTCAAATAAAAACATGAAGGCACCTGAAGACATCGCGATAGGTGGAATGATAATTTTCTTCTCATTTGTTGGCTTTTTGGAAGCTCTCATACGTATGACCATTACAAAACTACCCATCAAAATGGCCATGATGGTCGAACCGATTACATAATATTGAGAAGGTATATTGCTTAACATGTAAAATCCTCCTCTAATGTCAAATTAACAATTTTGACCAACTAATTGATCGGCAACAGCTTTTAATTTTTCTGGCTCGAAAGGCTTCGTTATAAAATCCTTCGCACCACTTTCAATCGCTTCCACGATTAATTTTTGTTGCCCTAAAGCCGTAATCATAACAATTTTCGCATTGGGAAATTCAGGAATGATTTTCTTTACAGCCGCAATACCTGTCATAACGGGCATCGTTACATCCATTGTTACAAGATCCGGTTGTAACTCGCGATACATCGCCACAGCTTCTTTACCATTAACCGCCTTGCCGACAACCTCATAACCCCATTCACTAAACATATTACTTATTGCAACACGCATAAATAGCGTATCATCCACTACTAAAACTGTAGGCACGTGTTCATCTCCCTCCACGTTAAAGTACGGTATGCCACTTTAGTTTAGCAGATTAGAAGCCTGTAAATCCACCAAAAATAGGCTCTAATAAGCGCGTGATATACGTTAAACCGTCAAAGAATAATAAAATCCCTACGGCAATCATAATAAAACCGCCAACTTTTACGATTTTTTGACTGTGTGTTCGAATCCACGTCATACGTGAAATAAAGAAAGACAACACAAAGAATGGTATAGCAAAGCCTAAATAATAGGCAAACATATAGCTAAAGCCTGAGCTTGGATTTGCTCCTGCTAATGAAATAATCGACATTAAAATGGGACCTGTACACGGTGTCCAACCAGCCGCAAAGGCTAACCCGATTAATACCGAGCCTAAATAGCCAGATGGTCGGTTTTTAAATTGGAATTTACGATCCTTCATTAAGAAATCGACTTGCAGTAATCCTACAATCATTAATCCAAAAACGACGATTAAAATCGCGCCAATTTGACGCAATAAAGTTTGATAGTTAAGGAAAAACTCTTTAGCTAAAGATGCGCCGAGACCAATCATGATGAAAATGATCGAGAATCCAAGTAAAAAGAATAGTGTATGCAAAATAGCGCGCTTTTGCATCATGCCTCGCTCAGATTTTAGCTCATCTAATGTCATGCCCGTTATGTATGATAAAAATGCAGGATACAGAGGGAGTGTACATGGTGAGATAAAGCTTAAAAACCCAGCACCAAAGGCTAAAAATACGTTAATATCGGTTTGCATATTTTTTATTCGCTCCTTACAGTTAATGCCTCCATCGTACCAAAAAAATAGGTAAAATGCGCCCCTCCTGTTTGTGAACGTTTCATGGCGGAATGATGTTGAAATAGTGAAGTGCCACAACACTTAAAGATCCTTTTGCATTATGCACCCCTATCCCCTTTTCTGTCAACGTTTCAGCATCATCACAAAAGACGCCAGCGCCCGACTTTGCCTGCAAGATGTCGCTACTAGTAAATAATAAATTGGAGGCTTTTTGAAATTTATTTAGTTCCTTCTATTATATATTCTTTCAATTAATAATTCATCCGTCGATATAGTATCCCCTGCTTACTGTTCTGTTCTGTTCTGTTTTGTGCTTGTATTCGTCGTCTCCATTTTCCTTGCTGCAGTCATCAGTAGAGGTCGCCACGTTTTACGGGATTGCCTTTGATACTGCCCGTCTAACATTGCTCGAAAGACTAGTCTTGTGTAAACATTACATTTCATACCCCAAACATTAAATTTATCTCCCTTTTATGAATTTACGACGTTTGCCTTTCGGTACAACATATTTCCATGCAATGAAGAGACAATGTAAAATGTTTAATTATTAACAATAAGTCAGGTCATCCGATGATTATATGTTATGATTATTTATAGTGGGCAATTTCATAATATTCACTATTTTTTTGTTTTTTAAAATTCACTTACATAACATTTAACAGTGAGTAATTTCAAAACCTTCATGTATAATAAAACTAATATTACAGCAATCGAAAGAAACAAATGAGGTGTAGTTCCTTGGAATTAAAAAAAATTAAACCGAAAAAAATATATGAAGAAGTAGCAGAAATCCTCTATGAAAAGATTCGAGCTGGAGAACTTACACCTGGCGATCGTCTTGATTCTGTAGAACAACTAGCTGAACAGTTACAGGTCAGCAGATCTGCTGTAAGAGAGGCACTGTCAGCTTTAAAAGCAATGGGCTTAATCGAAATTAAACAAGGTTCGGGAACGTTTGTAAAAAGTATCCAGGCCAACCAGCTTGATTTCCCATTATCAACAGCTATCTTGACAAATAAACAAGATGTCTCCCACCTGTTAGAAGTACGGAAAATCATTGAAGTTGGTGCCGCTGCCAGTGCTGCCATGCATCGAACAGAAGAAGACTTACAAGCCATGATGCAAATCTTGGATGAGATGAAACGCGTACAAGGTGATGGTGAACTAGGGGAAAAAGTAGATTTCCAGTTTCATGCAGCCATTTCTACAGCTTCTCAAAACCCCCTACTTTCCACTTTATTAGATCAAGTTTCTGGTTTAATAATTGAAACCATGCGAGAAACTCGACGTCTTTGGTTGTTCTCTAAAAAAACGACGAGCGAAAAATTATATGATGAACATATGCAAATTTTCCTCGCTATTAAACATCAAAATGAAGAACTTGCCAAACAAACGATGTCTTCGCATCTAACTAGCGTAGAAAAAGTACTGATGCAATACTTTGAACAGACAGAATCCATCAACTAAGTAAGCTGCCTATTTCTGTAGGCCGCTTTTATTTTTAGAAAATTTAAGATAAACACTTTCTTTCGTCTGAAAAGTTGTAGTATTATAAAAACAATCTATTCACTACCAAAGTCATCTGATGACCAGTTGATTAGGTGTTCCGAGGGGAAATGTGAGGAATAAAGGAGCGATGAACATGAAAGTAACACTTTTTGCGACGTGTTTAGTCGATATGTTTCAAGGTGATGTAGGAAAAGCAGTCGTGGAAGTATTAGAAAGACTTGGCTGTAACATCGACTTTCCAGAAAATCAAATTTGCTGTGGACAGCCCGCTTACAATAGCGGCTATGTGCAAGAATCGAAAAATGCGATGAAAAAAATGATAATGGCTTTCGAACATGCTGAATATGTAGTGTGCCCTTCCGGTTCATGTGCCTATATGTTTAAGGAGTATCCCCAAGTGTTTAAAGGCGATCCTACGTGGGAGCCAAAAGCCAAAGCATTAGCAGCGAAAACATATGAATTTACTGAATTTATTGTAGATGTATTAACGATAGAAGATGTAGGAGCTCATCTAGAGGGCACAGCAACTTATCATACTTCCTGCCATATGACGAGATTACTTGGTGTACAACAGGCACCCATGAAATTGTTAAGCCATGTAAAAGGTTTGGAATATGTAGAGCTCCCAGGAAAAGATCGTTGCTGTGGATTTGGCGGTACATTCTCAGTAAAAATGGGCAACATTTCAGGACAAATGGTAAGTGAAAAAGTACAAAATGTAGAGCAAACAGGCGCAGACATTGTAATCGGTGCAGATGCCGGTTGTTTAATCAATATCGGCGGTAAAATTGATCGACAAGGTAAACCACTAAAAGTTATGCATATTGCAGAAGTTCTAAACTGTCGATAAATAAAAAAGCGCAAGCGCCCCGTTTACTTGCCCGCACGAAGAGAAAGGAAACACTCCACCACTTTCTCCCGAGAGATCAAGACACCGATAAAAAATTGCTAACTTTGATGTTCGAAAACAAATCAATCATCTCCAAGGAGGGGTATCAGATGTCAATGAAAATCAGTGATGAACCGTTTAAAAATCGGGTTGCAAAAGAATTAACCAATACCTTTATGCGAGGTGCTGTATCCAGCGCACAAGAACGGTTGCATACACGTCGCCTTCAACAAGCGGACGAACTTGGAAATTGGGAAGAATGGCGCTCACACGGTGAAGAAATTCGTCAACATGTGCTCGCAAACTTAGATTATTACTTATACGAATTAAGTGAAAACGTGTCAAAAAGAGGTGGGCATGTCTTCTTCGCCCAAACAGCACAAGAAGCGACAGCCTATATTCAAAATATCACGAAAGTAAAACAAGCGAAAAAAATCGTAAAATCCAAATCAATGGTAACCGAAGAAATTCATTTAAACGCAGCGCTCGAACAGCTTGGCTGTGAGGTTATTGAGACTGACCTTGGTGAATACATTTTACAGGTAGATGATCACGAACCCCCCTCCCATATTATTGCTCCTGCTCTGCATAAAAACAAAGAGCAAATTCGTGATGTCTTTAAAGAAAAGCAAGGCTACGATAAGAGCGAACAACCGGAAGAACTTGCACTTTATGTTCGTGAAAAATTGCGTAATGAGTACTTAACCGCAGATATTGGCATTACAGGCTGTAACTTCGCCATCGCAGAAAGTGGCTCCATTACCCTTGTAACAAACGAAGGAAATGCAGATTTAGTGACAGCCTTACCGAAAACACAAATTACTGTTATGGGGATGGAAAGAATTGTCCCTACCTTTGAAGAGATGGAAGTGCTTGTGAGTTTGTTAACAAGAAGTGCTGTTGGACAAAAGCTAACAAGTTATATTACGACATTAACAGGCGTAAAAGATGAAGGTGATACGGATGGACCGGAGGAATTCCATTTAGTCATTGTCGATAACGGTCGTTCAGCTATTTTAGGCGGAGAATTCCAACCGATTCTACAATGTATTCGCTGTGCGGCATGTGTCAACGTTTGTCCTGTATACCGTCATGTCGGTGGTCATTCATATGGCTCTATTTACTCTGGGCCGGTCGGAGCTGTACTATCACCATTACTAGGAGGCTATGAAGATTACAAGGAATTACCGTATGCTTCCACATTATGTGGCGCTTGTACCGATGCTTGTCCAGTGAAAATTCCATTACATCAACTTATTCATAAGCATCGCCAAGTCATTGTTGAAAACGAAGGAAAAGCACCCGTCTCTGAAAAACTGCTCATGAAAGCATTCGGTTTTGGTGCTTCCTCCCCTTCCTTATTTAAAATGGCAACAAAAATGGCAGCACCAGTGATGTCTCCATTTACCAAAGATAATAAGATTTCCAATGGTCCAGGTCCGTTAAAAGCGTGGACAACAGAACGGGATTTTCCAGCACCAAACAAAGATAATTTCCGTGAATGGTTCAAAAAACGTCCACAAGGAGGCGATGAATAATGAGTGGTATCATTCAAAATCGAGATACATTTTTAAATAAAATTGCCAGTCAGCTAGGTCGTGCACCTCAAAAGCAAATTGACCCACCAACTTGGCACTATCAACCACAAGATCGCATCCTAAAAGGGGCAACAAAAGACAAATTAGTGGCTGTATTACAAAAACAATGCCAAAATATTCATACAAATATAGTCATTACAAAGACAGCAAATCTTTCAGATGCACTCCAAACAGTAGTCGAAAATTACGGTGGCCGTTCAGTGGTGACATGGAAAGACGACCGCTTTTATGAATACGGGCTGTCCAATTTAATGAACGAACAATGGCCACAAGCAAACATCGATTTATATGTTTGGGACTATGAACAGCCCGAAGAAAACATCCGACAAGCCGAACAAGCAAACATTGGCATTACTATTAGTGAAATCACACTTGCTGAATCCGGAACAGCTGTGCTCTTTAGTGATAAAGATAAAGGTAGATCGGTCAGTTTTTTACCCGAAAAATCCATTATTTTGATTCCCAAAAGCACTATCGTTCCACGGATGACGCAAGCAGCTCGCTCGATACGACAAAAAATCCAAAGTGGTGAAAAACTTGCATCGTGCGTCAATTTTATCACAGGACCAAGCAACTCTGCGGATATCGAAATGATACTCATCGTAGGCGTACACGGACCTATTAAAGCCACTTATATTGTTATCGAAGATCAATAACAAAACGAAACAGGTATGCAGTTGTTCCATTGCATACCTGTTTTTAATTCCTTTTTGTTACACTGCTAATTGAAATATCGAAATCTCTGCTAAGCCTCTCACCTACGCCGATAGATGCCCTTTATTGATTGCTGTGAACGGATTGAACGTTTGCCATCGTTGGCTCCTCCAATTCAGGATGTGCTTCTCTTAAGACAGCTGGTCTTAGTAGTACAAGCGTAATGGTAACAATAATGACACTCGTAACTAGCAGAATCCCCGTTGCTGGTAACGTATCATATAATACGCCGTACACCAGCATGCCAAGCGGCATCATCGACATAGCCATTGTTTCCATAAGCCCGAACACGCGTCCTCGATATTCCTCTGAAATGAGCTTTTGCATAAAAACGCCAAGCGGCATATTAATACCCATTTCAAAAATAGCGAATATAAAATAGAGACAGATGTAAAAGATAAAAATCGTTAAATACGAAAGATTTGTCACTAATGGGATTACCGCTAGCCCTAAACTACTAGATAGGAGCAATAAACTAATTTTTGAGAACCGCAACGGTACTTTAACTTCTGCCTGTGTTGCAAAATAGAGAGAAGCTACCAACATACCAATTGCGCCTGACGCTTGAATAAAGCCAAAATGTGTTGACTCCACTTTCAGTACTTCAATAATAATATAGGTTCCTCCAACAACGATGGCAGAGAAAAATAAGTTAATCCATAATGACAGCCACATCACTACTTTAATGACTTTATGTTGTTTGATATAGCGAAAGCCACTAGCTAGACCTGCCCACATTTTTTCTTTCTCTGCATTCTCCCCTCTTGTACTATATAAATTGAAATTCATCGTTGCCTCTAAACAAAAGGCAATCACATAGGCTCCTATATGCACCATTAAAAATACTTCCATCGAGAAAAAGCCGTACATCATCCCACCGATAACCGGTCCACCAATAGCCGCTACTGACATCGACATTTGGTTGAATGACATCGCACGTTGTAAACGCTCAGGATTCACAAGTGTAGCGATTGCTGAACTAAACGTTACACCCGAAAATGCTGAACACAACGTATAGAAAACGGTCGTCACATAAATCGCATTGACCGACATGCCAACTGTCTCCGTATATAGTAGTAAACCAGCCATGGTCAAAACTGTTCCCGCCTGTGCCAATAAAATGGTACGTTTCTTTGAGAAATTGTCGGCCACATAGCCTGCAAGTGGTGCAACGAGTGCCCGCGGTAATATAGAACAAATCATATTCGTCGCAAAGCTCATTGCAGAACCTGTCATTGCTAAAATATACAAACTAATACCAAATGACAGTACATGAGACCCTAACATCGCAATCATTTTACTGGCGGTAAAAGTCCATAAATGATAGGTCGCCTTTTTATATTTTTCCGCCTCGTTCATCCAGAAAACCCCTCCAACTGTTTAATTAATTTTAAATGTTTAATTTAATTAAACAAAATATACCATAGCACTTCCTTTTCATGCAATAAAAAGTTTAATATAATTAAACAAAAAGGCATTCAACTCAAAAGTACTGTCAGTCTTATAGTATGAATGCCTAGACATGGTTAAGATTAAAGATTATTGTTAATCGAGAAAGGAAGCGAGGCAGTGGACTCTTTAGGCACACGTATTCGAAAATTACGGAAAGAACGAAAATTAACATTAGAGGCACTTGCTGCTGATCGGCTAACTAAGGGCATGCTAAGCCAAATTGAAAATGATAAGGCTAAGCCATCCATGGAAAGCTTGAATTATATAGCGGAACGACTTGGCGTAAAAGCAAGTGAACTACTCGAACAAATAACGCCCGCTACAATCCGCCACCTTTTAGAACAAGTGGAAATCTTATTTGCTGAGGTAAAGCGCGGAGATGCGGACAACCATCAGCAAATCGTCGATATGATTGAACCTTACGCGGAGAATTTGTCTCTTAGCTATGAGGCTGGACGTTTGCTGTATATTTACGCAGACGCGCAGTATGAAGCAGGTCTATCAACATGGGCGTCACCGTTGCAACAAGCACGACAAATATTTAAAGAAATCAATTTACTGAGTCATTGGTTTAAAACATATATGTTACAGCTAGCCATTTTATCGGAAAATCGTCAATATGATGCGGCATACGCCTGTATTTTACAGGTGAAAGAGGAAATATCTCGAGAAAATTATCAGTTAGATTCACGTGAAATGGGGAAATTGGCTTATTATATTAGCATTCTTCAATTGGCCGTTGGGGAGCATGAAGCAGGGAAACAACTGATTAACGAAACCATTACCAATGCCCACCAAAACCAACTGTACTATCACATTGATGATATGTATCGTATCGCTGCTTATTGTGCCATGATTGATGGGGATTTCATGCAGGCAGAGCATATGATGATGAAGCTTGAGCAGTATCGTGTTTTTGTTGAACAGGTGGACGTGGATGCCTTTATCTTCGTATTAAGAGCACATTATTATAACAGTTATACAGGCAATTATCAGCAGGCATTACTAGAAATAGAACGCTTTAAAGCACTCACGCATGGAGATATAAAAAAATTGGATGAAAACTTTTATTATGCCGAAAAAGGAAAATCCTACTATTTACTTGGCCAGTATTTGGAGGCAAAAGAAGCATTTAAACACTATAAAGAAATCCCTATGTACGTCTCACATCCCTATGATTTGTTGAGTATGAATGAATGCTTCTCCTATAAAGCCCTTAACTACGCTCAGCTTGGCGAACTCACTACTGCTTATGAAATCGCCAAAAAAGCCTATATGGATTCCAAGGATTTAGTCGACCTTCCCTATAAAGACATGATTGAGAAAACATATTTGACGATTAAAGCACAGATTGATTCGGTTTAGTAATATGATAAAGGGATTGCACTTCTACGTATCGAAGTGCAATCCCTTTTAAATTTATAACAGATGATTCCGGTTGTTTAACTCAACCTCTATCTTTTCTCATTTCTTTTTGAATTTTGCGCAGCGCTTTTTTCGAACCACGCTCTATATCATGCTGTAACTTTCGGTCTTTATAATCCACAAATAGTGTATCTAAATCATAGCCTTCTGGGTATAATTCTTTCGCCGGAACCTCTAAGGCCAGTCGCTTCATATTGACTTCCATGAAATTCCCGTGATAGAACACGACA
The DNA here is from genome assembly GCF_049058285.1 of Lysinibacillus sp. UGB7. NCBI lineage: Bacteria > Bacillati > Bacillota > Bacilli > Caryophanales > Bacillaceae > Lysinibacillus > Lysinibacillus sp. UGB7. The sequence goes on along the minus strand of NZ_JBMGUV010000007.1, from coordinate 170,540 downwards.
ATATTATAGGTATTGTCCATTTCTTTATAGACAATGCCAAAGTCATCATGCTCTAATAATTTCACGCGGTCCCCTTTTTCAAATGCATAGTTCTCGTGTTTTTGCTCTTTAACAATCTTCGGCTTTCTTATTTTATCCTCATGCACTCGTTGTAAATGATAATCTTTATTTTCCATATATTCTTTTGCTCTTTGTAACACTGTTTCCCGAACATTCATTTTTCTCGAAATCCATAGGGCATTACTGTCGCCGGATGTACCGATCATCAATTTATACATAGGTTCTAACGTTTCACTATTAAAACGCATCGCGGCATTCATAAAATCATGATGCATTTCTGAAAAACGTTTAATTTCGCCATAGTGCGTAGTTGCCACTGTTATACAGCCCATATGATAAAATTCCTCTAAAATGGCAATCGCTAGTGCCGCTCCTTCATTCGGTTCCGTACCACTTCCGATTTCATCAAACAATAAAAGTGTATTATTATTGGATGCACGCATAATTTCTGAAAGATTTTTCATATGCGATGAAAATGTGCTAAGGGCATTTTCGATGCTTTGATTGTCGCCAATGTCTACAAAGATATGTTCGAACACTGCCAGTTCTGTACCTTTATCTGCCTTAATATGAAAACCAGACATGGCCGCCAAGGTTAATAAGCCAATTGTTTTCAGAACTACTGTTTTTCCGCCGGCATTCGGACCTGTAATAATCAAACTGCGATAATCTTTACCTATGTCAAAATTTAGTGGCACAGCCTCTCCTATTAACAGTGGATGTGTACAATTTACTAATTTTATATAGCCATGGTCATTTAATGTTGGTTCTACTCCGCCAATATGTTTGCTAAATTTTGCTTTGGCAAACACCATATCGTATTGGCTAATTAGCTCCATGTTGATGTTGATGCCATGGATGTGCTCCAGCAACAATCCCGATAATGTAGCTAATATTTGATATTCTTCCATCGCTTCTTCTGCTTTTAGAACGGCAAGTTCTCCATTTAATTTTGCCACTGTAGTAGGCTCTATAAAGACGGTCGAACCTTTAGAAGAAATTTCAATAACCGTGCCTGGCACTTGATTTTTAAAGGATGCTTTAATAGGAATGGTATAACGATCGTCTTTTTTACTAATAAAGAATTCCTGAATGTACATTTTATTTGCACTATTGTTTAAAAATTTTGTTAAACGTTCTTTAATTTTTTCTTCCGTTGTTTCAATACTGCTACGAATACGTTTTAAGTCTCTGCTTGCTGCTGAATCCACTCGATTGGCCTTAATGGAAAAATTAATTTCTTCTTCCACACTTTTAAACTCGGACATCGAAACTGCGTAAGAAGCTAATACTGGTGCAAAAAATTCTTTATCGAACATAAATTTTTTAATTTTCCTGCATCCTCTTAAAAAGTCCGATACGCTAATGAGGTCACTTGGGTCTAGAATGATGCCTTTATCAAGATTTTTAAGGGTATTGTCAATATTGGATACTCCTAAAAATGGGATATGTCCCTCTGCATCTAAGATTGCACGTGCCTCTGTTGTTTCGTGTAATCGGTTGTGAACGATTTTCAAATTCGAGCTGGGTGTCAACTTATCCAGTAATTGTTTCCCTAATCCACTGACACAATAAGATTTTACTAATTGTTTTAACTCGTTATATTGTAACTTCTCAAAAGTTGTATGATTCATGTTCATTTCTCCTCACTATGATTTTTCCCATGTCATAATGAAGATACCTACCCATTAGATGGCAATGATTTTGCAACTATAAAATTGGGTCATTTTCTTTTACTCCATTTAAAAATAAACACAAAAAAGCCGTGGGGATACCACAGCTTCTTTTTACATTTACAAGGCATACGCAAATAGAATCAAGCTAACATCCATTGTAGCTAATTCAACATTACACGCTTTATAAAGTATAGTAGGTATCTTCATAGGTTTCGAAATAAATCCATGACAAAATTAGGAGTGGTTTAAACCATAATCCCCTGTCGCCATCAATTTACTTCATTAAATTTTTCCTATTTAGAAACTACCGCACTCACAAAAAGCACCTCGCATTAATTTATAGTTCGTTTCATTATCATCTAATTGATTGCCATCATCATACTATATGCGAAATGAAAAGTAAAGTTGCTCATTTATGCCCCCCAAAATGCTCGAGCTAAATTCTCAAGACTTTTACTGACGCTTCATGCATAACATGTATTTAGAAATAAGAAAGGATGATGCATATCCGAAAAAAAGGAACCTTTTTTGTGGCAACTGTCATATTCATATGTGGATCTTTCTTAATTCTTGATAATTTTTTCAACGCATCAGATGATACCGATCGTGTTAATTTTGCGAATCACCAAAAATTATTGGAAGAAGTTGCCTACATTGATGCACAAATCACTAAAACGGATCTTTCCAACAAAATTGTTAGTCGGCTAAACGTGCATGGCTATACTCTTGCTGGAGGCGTTGGATACACCATTTACCCTGATAAACAAGTAATCGCACTGCTAATGTACGATGTCGATTCAATGAATACAGAAAGAAAAATTGAAATTCAAAATATCGTGACCATTGTGGCAGAAGAAAACGGTTTTCATTCATTTGCCATCGAAATAAAAAATGCCTCTAAAAAATAAATGACCCTGCCACTAAACCTACTAGACCGAGATAAAACATTATGCTTAATGCGTCAAGTGGTTCAACAAACACAAAAACTACAATGAACAACTTTTTCTTTTCCACTTTTTGTTAAGTATATTCCGCTACAGGTGGACGCTTTCTTCGGGGCACCGATTCGCTTCGGGGCAACAAGTGTTTTTATGTGCGAAAGCGAAGCGTCAGCAACAAATGTTTTATGGGCGAAAGCGAAGCTCCAGCAACAATTGTTTTATGTGCGAAAGCGAAGCGTCAGCAACAGGATGTTGGTCACGAAGGCGTTGTCACAGGACGTGACGCTTTTAGCCTTTGTTCCCATAAATGCTCAGTCTAAGGTCTCGCTTGCTTTTCCCGCTTTGAATTGCCGCCTTATGCTCCTACCAAAAATGTTCGTGTTTCTTTATAGAAAAACTATTTAGCGCTCTAAATTCTAAAAATTCATCTTCATCTCAGCGAATGCATTAAATAATGAATACTCAAAATTGGTTGACAATTTAAGAAGTTAGGTTATAATAATGTACTAAATCTGCATAACGAAGATTTGTTTCATACATTTCGGAGTATAAGAGTAAAAGCGTTGAAGAGAACGAGTAGCTTTAATGGAACTTACAGAAAGTAGCCGGTTGTTGAGAGGCGCAAGGAAAGTTATTGTGAATACATCTTGGAGCTGCGTACCGAACTTATAGTAGGCTACGACGGAGTTGCATCCGTAATCAATGCATGGGTATCGCATATAGCCGTACTTATTGAGGAGAGTTATGTGAATAGCTCTCAAATAAAGGTGGTAACACGTTCACACACGTCCTTTAGGTTTATTCCTAAAGGGCGTTTTTTGTTTTTCTCTTATAGCATCTGCAAGATTAACATTTGAAGGAGTTGTTATACATGTTGGTAACACCACAAGAGCAATTAGCAATCATTAAAAAAGGGACAGACACCATTGTGCATGAAGAAGAATTACTGGCAAAATTAACGCGTTCATTCGAGAAGAAAGAGCCGTTGACAATTAAATTAGGGCTTGATCCATCAGCACCGGATATTCATTTAGGTCATGCCGTTGTTTTACGCAAAATTAAGCAAATGCAAGATTTAGGGCATCAGGTAGTCATTTTGATTGGGGACTTTACTGGTCGCATTGGTGACCCCACTGGTAAATCAAAAAGTCGTGTGGCTCTAAGTGATGAAGTGGTTAAGGAAAATGCCAATACTTATTGCGAGCAAATCTTTAAAGTATTAGATAAGGATAAAACAACTGTCCGTTTTAATAGTGAATGGCTGTCAAAATTAACGTTTGAAGAAGTCATTCAATTAGCTGCAACGACTTCGGTAGCGCGAATATTAGAACGAGATGATTTTCAAAAACGTTACAAAAATCAAGTGCCTATTGGGGTTCACGAATTTTTCTACCCTTTAATGCAAGCGTATGATTCAGTAGAAATTTCTGCAGACATTGAGTTAGGCGGCACAGACCAAACCTTTAATATTTTAATGGGTCGAACACTACAAAAGCATTTAGGATTAGAAAAACAAATTGCGATTTTCATGCCTCTGCTAGAAGGTTTAGATGGGGTTGAAAAAATGAGTAAAAGTCTAGGGAATTATATCGGTGTCAATGAGGCACCAGAAACAATGTTTAAAAAAGTGATGGAAGTACCAGATCATTTAATCATTAAATATTTTGAATTGGCCACAGATGAGCATCCTAATTTAATCAATATGATTCAGGAACGTTTAGAAAATGGCGAAAATCCCCGTGATGTGAAATTAGAATTAGCAGAAATCATTACTGCGTTATATCATGGTAAAAACGCCATGAAGGAAGCCAAAATGTATTTTGAAACAGCCTTTCAAAAACGGAAAATTCCAGAAAATATCCCTAGCCTTTTAATCGAAATCGGACAAGAGAAAATTGCGGACATCCTCCCTGAGCTTATTAACATGAATTTTATTCAAAGTAAAAGCGAATTTGTAAGGTTAATCCAACAAAACGGCGTATCATTAAATGGAGAAAAGCTCCTACCTGATGATCTAGATTATATCTTAATGAATAATGACGTGTTACAAATTGGCAAGAAACGATTTATAAAGTTTATTAAATGATTAGCGATTTGAATATTATTCTATCCGAAATAAACATTTTTTTCGTGAAATTCCCCACTTAATAACTATAAATGCCATCTATTTTTTCAAAATAGATGGCATACTTTGAATTAAAAGAAGTAACGAAGCACACTTTTCCTCACTTGAACAGCTGGCTCTTGAACGTGATGATTACGTACATTAATTCAAATAAATTACTAATTCTTTAATGTATTTTGCTACAATACTTTTTTATCGAAAGTTCCCTATTATTCAAACAACGTCATTTGCTCTTTTTCGCCTAGGCGGTCGAGAGCTAGTGGTTCATGGTCTTGGAAGTAAGCATGGTGTAGCCATTTTTCTTTTGTCATGATATTTTTGTTTGAATCTTTGGATGCGCGTAGTCGGCAGCTATAAATGATGGGGAAATAGTCTTGTAGAAATTTCCCTTCTGCGTGAGCAGTTAGTGCAATCATTTGGAAACCTAGTTGTTCGGCTACGAAAAAGACTGGGTTGAGTACATGGTCACTCGATGCCTTTCCAAATGGGTTGTCTAAAATAACAGTGCGGTAACGTTTCATTTTTGTTTGGGCATGATGCCTTTTCTCAGAAACATATTTTAAAATACCAAGAAATAGCGTCATATTTTTGCTCCATTTTTCTCCTCCAGACCAAATATTACTTTGCTCCCAAGAATAAGAACGTGTAGAGACATTACCATCATTCGTTACTTTACGACAGCTAACCTTCATTACTTCATTGTTCATAACAATTTGTAGTAGCTGTTTTGACTGTAGCCAGGTTTCGATTTCTTTTCGTACCTTCCCACTGTCTTCCATTCCTTGATCGTTAAGAAAACGGTCAGACTCTAATTGCGATAAAATCCATTCGATATGATCACGAATACGATTTTTCCCTTCATCTTCTTGCCAATCAGGAATAATAAAGTTGAAAATTTGTTTCCATGTGTCTCCTACTTTTACCTTTGTTGTATTTGGAATATGACGTAATTCTTCTACAACTGTTTGTAAGTGATTGTGAATTTGATTGATAAATGCTTGCATTTCAGCATCTTTTTGGCGTATGTGTTCGTTCGCATAATGTGTTGCTCTTTCAACACTTATCATCATATTGTTGCGAAACGCAATGATATCTTCATAGCTTTGTTTATATTCGATCCCATTTAGTGCCATATTGCGCATTTTGACGTCCGTGATTACGGTATGACAAAATGCTCGAAATGCACGCTTCGCATGTTCTACTTGTTTCGCTTCAGAAGCTAAATCCTGCTGTTTTTGTTTTAATAGCTCTGTTATTTTCTGAACAAAAGCTTTTCGATTATAAGTAAATTCTGTAATCACATCTTCAGTAAATGTAACACCAACAATATCTGGGGCTGTAAAATGATGACTTTCCTCAAATTTCTCAAGCTCTCGCTCTGCAAATTCTATGTCTTTTAATTGTTGTTCGACCTTCAAATGTGTTTGTTCTAAATAATCATTCTGCTTTGCAAGACGCGTTTGTTCTGCTTGTAGGCTGGCTTGTATGTCGAAAATATTCTCGCTGAATTGTATTCTTCCCTGTTGAAATATTTCCTGAAGATGTTCAAGCATTTGATCTACTTTACCACTTTGAATATCATGTTCTGATTGTTTCTCTGTTCGTTCTTTGCCTTTAACAAGCATTTCGTTTTCTAATTGTGGTAATTTTTCAAGGAGTGTATTTATGTGCTGCAAGCCTCCAACAGGATAATGCAGGTCATCTAATAGATTTCTATGCTCCAGTCGTAAGTCATTTATTTGTTGTTCTGTCAATTGCAACACATTTAAAGCTGCTTCATGTCTTGCTACTAACGCTCCACGAGTTGTAGTGATTTTCCTAATTTTAAATTCCAAGTCTTTAATGGTAGTTAAAATTATGGTTCTGCTTTGTCCTGAGTAAATCGGTTCCAAATGCTTCACAGACTTATATTCATGATTTTCTTCCATATTTCGCAAATTGAATTTTATTTCATTTTTCCGCTCATAACATTCTTGAATTTCATCATTTAAACGCTCTAATTGATGGGCGATTTGTGCTACTTTTTGGTCAAGCTCTTTATTTATAAGATCATACTGCCGCTCTTTTTGGATTAAAGCGATTAGCTCCTTTTCATATTGTAAATAGTCAGAGGCTTTTTCAACTTTATTTTCTAATCCGTTTTTTTCTTCTTTATACCGCTTTACATTTGCCGCTATTGTTTCGAGTTCTTTTTTACATTCACGACTATAGGCATCTTCTCTTTTCAGATTTAAAAGTACCGTTTCTTCCTCATGCTGCAACCTGTTTTCTTCACCTTTTAACTCTTCATAAACATCATGCGGAAATTCCAGTAAATAGTGCTGTAATTTATTTAATGCTTGCTCTTTGAACGATAATAGTTCCTCGGTTTCTTTACGTGAATGTGTAATATTATGCGCTTTTTCGCCTATTTGCTTCTTCCATTGCACAAAATTCGTCTGGTTGACATTTTCATGCCAATGTTGTGGTGAAATCCATGCTTCTTTTCCTGATTCCGTTTCAATATTCGAAGCCTCTTCAATCGTTAAGATAGCAATTGGAAAAGCAAGGCGGTCTGAAACTTGTTGAACTTTTTGAATCAGCTTTTCTTTTGAATTAGAAGTTGTAATAATTGACAGCGGCCATAATAAATATTGTTGTTTTACAATACGAGCATCTTCGTCCATTTGTTGTAAAAATTCAACACCCGTCGTAACATAGTCAAACTGATTTCTCCATAGTTTAAGCTGCTCAGCAAAAAACGAATCTGCAAAAAAGCTTTCTTGATTTTCATAATCGTCGACAAAACGATAGGCAAGTCTTTCACGATATAACCAATCTTCCCGCAATCTATTGGTTTGACTGATATCTTCTTTTAACCTAGCCTCCACTGTTTCTTGCTGTAAATAGATGGATTCAATATTAACCCATTGTGGACGCACTGCTTTCAGATTTTCAATAAGTTGTTGATGAGCTTTTTGTAACTGCTCTTGCTTTGCACGATTCGTCGTTTTCAAAGTAATGATTTTATTGCGTTCTTCATTGTAAAATTCTTTTTTCTCTTCTGATTCACTTAATTGATTGTTCAACTGTTTTATCAGCTGCTCTAGCCTAATAATTTCCTCATCTAAGAATTGAATACGGTCGTTCCAGTCAGGTAATAAATCCACAACCCTTTCTTGTTCTGGATTTGCAAGTAGTTGTTGTGTTAATTTTTCTAAATGTTTTTTAATTCCTTCTCCTTGCCCTTTTAACTTTGCTTGTTGCTTTTCATTTTCTTGCTTGTTGACAACCTGTTCTTCATATTGCTTCGTATTTTTCTCAAGTTGCTCCATTAAAGGGTTTGTTTCATATACAATTCGTTGCATCTCTTTTGATATCTGCTCCATTTCTTCACGATAAGAACCTAAGAGCATACGTTTTGTTTCATTAAGTTGTTCTTCAAAATCGATTATTTCTTCCGATTGTTCAAACTGTCGCAATTCGTTTTCTAAATATTGAAGCTTTTCTTTATTGTTTTTTAGCGTTGCTTTTAGTTCTGCCAGCTTTAAAGAATAGTAATATGTTTTCTTTTTCTCATATTTTTCTTGTAATTCCTCATGCTCTAATACGATTTGCTGGAACGCTTGCTCTTTTTCTTGAAGCAATTGTTCTTCTAGCAAAATTTTATAGGAGGCTTGCTTACGTTCATATTGTTGTTGGTCCAAGTCCCATTGAAGCTTATGCTTTTTCACTATATCCTGTTCTTTTAACGTTGCGCTTTTTTGATAGTTAATAATATTCCATGTTCCTTTTGCCTGCTCTTTCACATGAATATATTCAATTTGTCTACTATGCAACTTTTCAAAAATTTGAACATACTGCTCTAGTTCCTGTTGAATTTGTTTATTTTCTTCGATACTTTCCTTCAACCTTTTATACGAATGAAAGCTTTCTCTTTGTTTTTCAAATAAGTCGGCAAAACTATTTTTATTATGTCCTGCGATTGAGTCTTCTACAGTAGGGATTAAAAGTCGATCAAACAGCTGGCTTGTGCTTTTACATTCATCAAAAAATGCTTCGACGCCACCTTCTGTACTATTAATCTTCACAATACTTTCCCATTCGCTTTCAATAATTTGATATTGCTCTTCTATATACGCCTGATATTCCTTTTTCGTTTGAAAGGTTTGAGCTCGAACAGACTTTTCTCGCATAGCACTGTAATAATCTAACATTTCACCACGGTCAGCAGGTCTTTTCTTCCCATTTGTAGTACGTACGAAAGGAATATTGTCAATAGAATGATCGTCTTTTCCTTCGTACTCATATACGTAACGTAAAGAATCAAAACTATTTTTTGTTAAGAATAACGATACACAAGTCGTCATATACCTTCGTGGCTGCTCGTTAAGTATCCATTCAATGGCAATATGTGCTGGGGCGTTTTCTAGTTGTAACGTGTCTTTAATCTTCCGTTGAGCTAAAGGTGTATGAGGTAGTATTGCTTGCAAAACAGTTTGGATGAAAACGGTCTTTCCTCCACCATTCTCAAGTAATATAGCTCCATTATGTCCATCAAACAAAAATGTCTCATTGTTATAACGTTTTTGTCCTTCTTCAAATACAATATTTGTTAACCTTATTTTACTTATTGCTGGCATTATTGCTCAGTCCCTTCGAAATCGTAGATAAACTCAAGGATTCCTTTGTTATATTCAACCTCCATAAAAAAGCGTTGAATAATCATCTTGGATTTTTCAGTTAATGTTATTTCTTCGTTCCCTATATCTTTAATAAGATCTTCGTCTACAAGAAATCGTCTAACCGTATCAATAAAACTAAGGCGACTAATCGTGTTGCCACTTTGTTTTTTCGCTGTCTCCTTAATGTCGTCCATGTTCTCCCACTTTTCAATGATCAAGCGCCAATTATATGAAAATTCTTTTTCTGATTTCTTAAGCTCTTCTTCATCATGACTTTGAAGATGAAGTATTCGTTCATTGATAAACTGAGCCCACTCATCTATTCTGATAAAATCTCTCGTTGGTTCATTACTTTGATATGTATCATAAAAATTTCCGAATAACACAATGGTTGCAAAATATAATAGATAAATGTCGCCATTTGTCGCACCACTTTTTAAGTAATGACGTTTTAACCACTCATTACTAATATGAAAAGGGGAAAGTTTTGTTTGAGGTACTAAAAACAGCTGCTCACTCGTTCGGATAATGACACAATCTACTTCTTGACTAAAGCGATCAAGCAATCCCCGTATTTCGTCATCTGCTTTATACAGTTGTACAGCATCAGCATTTAAAACACCTTGGCGAGCTAATGACGTATACAACTGAAATGCTTTCATCACTTTTTCTTCTTGGTAGAACATATTAAACCTCCTCTAATGCGACTTGCATTTCTTGTATAGAATATCTTGGACAGTATTGCAAAATTTCTTCCTCTTCAACAATGGTCAACTTTCGATTCCCCAATACTTTAAGTACTTCTCCTAAAAGGACTGCACTTTCTTCTCCAACCTCTCTGTTTGTAACAGGTGATTGTTGATGCAGCAATAGAAAGAAATCGTAAAAATATCGTTGTTCTAATAATTGTTCATTTTCTTGTTCTATTACATAGTTCGCAAAACGACTTAATTTTTCAGCTTGTCCTTGCTCATAAGCTTCAAGTAACTTTTCCATTAATTCTTTATAACGAGAGGACAACCATTTTCTATATACTTGTTCATTTTCACTTTTTTCGATTTCTTCAAAGCTAGCTAGCTCTTTTTCCTCTCGCTCTTCAGTAATATTTTGTTCAGTGAAAACAGTGAGTGGTGACCATGACAAATTCTCTTCAATTTTTAAGAAAGGATGTAAAACACCTTTCATCACATCGACATTTAAAGGAGATGAAATAATTGTAGAGACAATGTCTTGATCAAAATTAAACGACTGCATTCCTGTATAATATAAAGACTCCTGTGCAATAACAAGTGTCGTATTTTGTAACTCAGCAGTCTTTTGTAGCAGTTTTGAGTGCTCGCTATGTACAGTTTCTAATTCTCTTATTATCCTTAAAACCTTATCGTAAGTTTTTTTCTCTTTCAGATGGATATCCTTTGAGAAAAGTCGTTCTCGCGTCTCTTTGACAAATGTGCGTAATTCTTTAAATTCCTCGTCTTCTCGTGCAAAGCGCTCGTAAATATCGTTAAGTAATTGTTTATATCGTTCAAACGTTTCTTCTGATACAATACTTCTTTGAATCTCATGTTTTAGCCGATCCATTCTTTCTTCTAAAGTTTCAACGTCAATACGCATTTCGTTTATTTGTCGTAACGCACCCTGAAATTCACCTTTGTCTATTTGTTTACGTAACAAAAGTTGATTAATAGATAATTGAAACTCACTGTAAAACTCTTTTGTTGCAAATAATAGCTCCAGCCCGTCTTCATCGAGTGTATAAAATTGTGTATTTGTTTTCACATCAAAATCATTTGCTCTTAAAATAGAATACTCAATTGCCTCATCTTTATTTGTTTCCCAATTAAAAAATAAATAACTACGCTTTTTACCAGTTGTCGGTCGAAAAGTTTGAACAATTAAACGAGCGATCCTTTCATAATCACTTTCTTCTAAAACATAGTGTTGCTCTGTCATTATTCTTAAAAAAGTCGCCAAGTGCTTAACATCCGTTCTGTATTGACGAATTAGTTTTTTTTCGAAAAAAAACAACAGTGCTAATAATCCTAACCCCTTCATATCAATAGAAGTTCCAATGTCGTCTTGCCTTTGCTTACGGTCTAATTCTAATAAAGGTTCAAATAAAGCAAGTCTTCTCATTCTTTCTCTGTATCCACTTGTTATTTCTTTGAAATCAAAGTTATCCAATCGAATTCCCTCCATTTACGTTGAAGCTCTCGCGTCTTCAAAACCTCTTGTGGATAGTATTGTCCGTTTTCAAACATTTTGCGAATTTGAAATTGCTCTTCTTGAGAAAACATAGACAAAAAGCAATCAATAGCATCTTTATTTTCTCTTTGATAGTCCTTACCACTAGCTGAAGTCTTCTGCAAACATGCTCTATAAAATGGAATAGCTAAGTATACTTTTCTCCACTTATTCAAAGAGTACCATATAGCAATACCAGCTCTATCAATATCACCAAAATAAAAAAAATGATGACTAGCTTGTACTGGGTATTGAGAGGAAAACTGCTCTATGCTGCTTGTAATTTTATTACCACAACCGTATATTAAAGTAGAAAATTCACTATGTTGTAAACTTGGTAACAATCCTTGATAAGTGGTTTTATTTTCTACGATTAAATGGAGCTGCTGTGCTGTCATTAATTTATTCGGATTTACAGCAAACATCAAAGGGTCTGATACCGGTGTAATTTTCATAACAACCCACAATTGAGTACGTTCTAAAAGCTCTTTGCCACCCTTTTCAACAATCCACTTTTCATCACCGACTAATTCAAAGCTTCTCTCAGGAGCTGGAACCTGTTCATCTGGCAGTTGATTGATCTTTAAAAATTGATCAATTTTTAATATATACGGAAGATCGTTTTCCCAAACAGCTGGATCCAAACGATAATATCGATCGAGATAAATTTGTGAATGTAACTGCAAGCGGTAACGTTGCAATTCAAGATGATACTCTGCGTTAAGTAAACTTTTATCAATTCTATATTGATAGGCAAGCGATGGAACTCTTCCTGTACGCCCTTTTGTCTTCACCATATTAAGTACCTGTTCGCCTTCTAGCCGCAAGACGATTTGAGTTAATTCCTCATAAGATTGAATTTCGTTATTAAATATTTTTTCTAACTCGCTCAACGAAATCGTTTTCTTTTTCCAAACCGCTAGTTGCTTTCTTATAGTTTTAATCATTCATCATGCTCCCCATTTTACACTTTACCTTTATACTAACTTATTACTATTATAATTTATCTTTTTAAAAATTGGGGTGAGATCCATCTCAAATGAGTGAATAACGTAATCTATTCTTATCAGCTCGTTGGCGGACATGCCTTGCATGGAAAAAGGACCTGTAGAAAATTTCTACAGGTCCTTTTTTACGCAGATTTATGATGGGCTCTTCGCGTTTCAATAATTTTTGAGCCTGAGAATAATAATAACGCTATCCAAATAATACTAAACGCCATTAATTCCACTTGGCTAAATGGCTCCTTATAAAGAACAACGCCTAAAATTAAGACGATTGTTGGTGCAACATATTGAATAAAGCCCAATAAGTAGAGCGGGATATTTTGTGCACCTTTCGCAAATAAAATTAACGGTACTGCTGTGACAATGCCACTTACAATCATGAGGACATCTGTTTGTACATCAACGTGTAAGAAAGAAGCTTGACTCGTTGTAAAAAGATAGATGTAATACCCTAGTGCAAAAGGCAAGATAAACAATGTTTCAATTGCAAGCCCACGTGTTGCATCAATGGTAATTTTCTTTTTCAGCACGCCATAAATGGCAAAGGATAATGCAATAAGTAACGCTACCCATGGAATAGAGCCGTAGTTTAACGTCAGAATAATGACAGCGATAAAGGCAATACCCGTGGCAACCCACTGCGCACGGCTAAGTGTCTCTTTAAAGAAAACTACGCCAAAAATAACGGACAACAGTGGATTTATATAGTAGCCGAGGCTTGTTTCAATTAAATGTTCATGCGTTACGGCCCAAATATATAAATACCAATTCATTGAGATTACAAAAGAAGCCCCTGCTAGCAGCCAAAAAAGCTTCTGATGCGTCCATAAGTATTTTAAATCTGCTAGTAGTTCCTTACGCATACCGATGAGTAGCACTGCGATCACCGTAAAAACAAAGGACCAAATAACACGCCCCAATAAAATTTCCATACTTGGTACATGCTCAAGCATTTTCCAATAAAGTGGGAAGGCGCCCCAAATGACATAGGCAAAAAACGCCGCCAAAATCCCTTTTTTCTCGTTCGACATTGTCTATAATTCTCCTACTCTAGTTGAATAAATCATTTACGACGGCGCGTAAATGTCAGTAAACATAACTTTGTACAGTAGGCAATAAAACGACCACTGGCAAGATTGACTTTCGCTGAATACAGCCAAACTTCAATCAGTAAGGTTTTCTGCAACCTCCTCTGATGGCTAGTTGAATCAATCAAGCTTTACGGTCCGTTCATGCTGAATAAAGTTAAAGAATAGACTCATTATAGGACTTTGTTTGAAAACTGTAAATGCACATTTTCACTATAAGCGAATTGGTTATCTCTAAAATAGTAAAAACAGACCACAAACTATAAAAATCAATGGTGAATCACAAAATATTATCAATATAACTAGAAATGTGTAATACATTAATGGCTTCATATTTCCAGTTTTATCACTTGGAGCTAGTCTCCGTTTTCACTTTCAATCTCAGAAATGTATTTTCGTACCATACTGTAGCTAATATCTGGATTGATTTGACGTTTGATGCGAATATGAATTTCTTTTATCCCCACACCCTGCTCACGTAAATCCCGAATCATCGATTTTAGTGGGCCCGAAAGTGTTTCTCTCGACAAAGCAGTATATTTACTCAACTCAATGAGGAGTTCCGTATTTTGACTACGTAGCTCTTTGTATTCTTCAACGATACAATTATATTCTGTTAGCTTTTTTTGCAATACTGCATTTTGCTTTGCAATCTTTTGAATCTCTTCTATCAGCTGTGCATTTTGTTTTTTTAAAGTTCTCCGATCCAGCTCCAAAATTGTATGCTTTTCATGTGATTCTACATGCATATTATTGAATAATTGTTCGATATGCACTAATTCTTTGTAGCGATTTTGTGATAACAGCAACAAGGGTTCTGAAGTTTGGACGGCAAGCGTGCCATCCTGCAATGTTTCACAAGACAATGCAAAAGGGTCTATTTTATTCATCATTTATTCACTCCATTACTCAATAGTCCATGTAATGGTATTGCTTTGTTTAACATCTTTCCGCTTCCTTCTTCTTTGATAATCATTCTCATTTATATAATCATAATGAGTAAACCGCATTTTGTCAAAATAAAAAAACTCCTTGCATTGAGATTATGCAAGAAGCTTCCTTGTTACATTTTTTTCAGTTTTTCATATTCAAGCTGTAATCGTTCAATACGCTTACGGCCTTCCTCACGGTTTTTCGTTGTTTCTGCTTGAATTTGCTTCGTTTCCTGAATACCTGCCATAATCGTTTGCCATGTTGTTTCAATCGTTTCGATTTTGATGCTCGGACTACCTGCAGCACGTGCGATATTGACACTGTTTTTACTAATATTCTCAGCATTTCGTACTAGCATTTCATTCGTACGACGATCAAGTTCAGTCATTGAATCTGAAATGAGTTTTTGACGCTTTAATGTTACTGCGTGAATGAGACCTTGTTTAAAAATTGGAATTGTTGTTACAAATGCAGAGTTGATTTTACCGATTAAATGATTATTGCCCTGCTGCATTAAACGAATTTGTGGAGCTGATTGGAATGATACTTGCTGCGCCATTTCTAAATCATAGCGGCGTTGCTCAAGCAAGTCTACCGCACGTTGCATCGTTTCATATTCCATTGCTGCTAATTGGTCACCTGTTTGCGCTTTTTGCTCTAGCATCGGTAGTGTTGAACGCACCTCTTCTGCCTTCACTTCAATGGCCGCTACAAATTTACTCAATGTTTGGAAGTAGTTTAAGTTTTGGTCATATAATGTTTCAAGGTCTACGGTATTGCGTTTCATCTCGACCTCGTATTTTTGAATTTCGCGGTAAATTACGTCAATTTCCTTGTTCATGCTGTCATATTTAGAGAGAATACGTTCTAATTGTTCCTTACCTTTATTGAACAGCTTTGTCAGGAAGCCACCCTTTTTTTCGTCTGTAAAGTCTTGTGGATCAAATTTATCCATAATTTTATTTAAATTGTTTAGCAATACACTCGATTCCTCAAGTTTACTTGCTTTCATCGTTGCTAACATTTTATCTGAAAATGTAGAAATACCCGTAGCTGTTTCTTTTCCTAGTTCCAACATAGCTATTTGGTCTTTCACATCAATTTTCTGTGCTAGTGCGTGCACCTCTGGATCTTTTTTCAACGCAAGCTGATTTTGCGCAATTTGTGATAGCTCTTGTTCTGAAACAAACGTCGGTGCTTGTGCTGGCGTTTGTGTTGGTGCAGCCTGCAATAATGGATTCGGCTGTAATAATGGGTTCTCTGTAGCAAATGGATCTTTAGATTTTAACAAATCGTTGTTGAATTCAGACATAAGTAATACCCCCTGCGATTAATCTCTACTTTTAATACGAATAAAAGATGAAAAAGTTTCATTTATTCAAGCCTTACAAAATATGAGTCCTTTACTGAATAGGGATTATCAAGACACTTCAATTGAAAGCTGTCATGATTATCGTTTTCTACATCGACAAAAAGCTGTAGTTGTTCACGTTTTGTCAAAATTTCTGCTAATTCTTTACTCATGGGTAATTGTTGTGCAAGCTTCAAAAAGAACTGTTCTTTCTCTACTTGTGTTGCTGAACGTTTAGTTTGCGGCTGTTTGAGTAAAGTTTCAACTTCCTCTCTTGAGAACATCTGATCATCCCCTTTTCATAAATTATAGCTTGTTTGAAATTGAAATACGACTGAATTGTCGAAATACCTGCCATTTCTTCGACTCCTCGTGCGTTTGGTACGAATTGTCTAGTTATTACAGCAAAGAGCAGCCACATAAAGTAGCTGCTCTTTCACATCATGTTGTCACTTTTAACACTGTTTTAATTTTTTGGATAACGCCACCTGTGCTATATGTCAGCACACTGCGTTTGTAGAACGATAAGCTAAATAAGTATGCCACAATAATCGTTGCTACGAGTATACCCAGGGATAATAGTGGTTGCATGACACCAATATCAGTCGCCCCAATACGCATCGGCATGACCATACCAGACGTAAATGGAATATAAGAGAAGACTTTTATAACAATTGTATCTGGATTACCAATTCCTGATAACATTACATAGAAGCCAATTAACGTAATCATCATTGCAGGCATGAGCACTTGCCCTGCTTCTTCTACCTTGGAAACTAAAGAACCGAATAATGCGCCCACAATTAAATAGAGAATAATCGTTAATAATAGGAACAAGATTGCATATAACACATAGCTTATCGATAATTCCTTGACAATGCTTGCCGCCATATCCCAAATGACGCCATCCTTGACGAACTTCGCGTAGATGAGGAAAACACCCGCAATAATTGCCATTTGCGTGAATGCAAGTAGCAGTACACCAGCAATTTTCGCTTTAAAATGGGTTGCAGGTTTCACGCTTACTAATAGCATTTCCATTGCACGTGAGCCCTTTTCAGAAGCAATTTCAGTTGTAATCATCGATAAGAATGTGGAAATAAAGAAGTAAATTAATATACCAACTGCATAGGATACCCACAGTCCTGATTGCTTTTCTTCCTCACTTTTGCCACCTGATGTTTCTTCATTTAAATTTTTATTCGTAATAATCGTGTTTGCCGCCATAATTTGCGCTGCCTGCTCTGGAGATAGCGATAATTGCTGTACGGCATAATGCTGACCTGCATATTGTAATAAAGAAGAAATCGTTGATTGATCGTTTAATTTTAACGGCGTAAAGGTTGAAATTTCAGCATGTAATTGTCCATCTTTATCGCTTACTTCAACAATCGCGTCAATTTCCTCGTCCTTTACCTTCTGCTGTAATACGGTTAAATTCGTTTCATTCTGAATAAACTCCATCTCACCATTTGAAACAAAAATGTCACTTAAATCTGCAGAAGTATCATTGATAATGGCAATTTGCTGCGCCTCATCATTTCCTGTAAAGAGCTCTTTAATATCTGACCAAAAAATGGCCACTGACATACCAACAACGTATAATAGCGTCATCAAAATAAACGACTTCGATTTCAATTTTGTCATATATAATTGTTTCATCAATAAATTAAACTTCGACAACACTACCACCTACCTTATCCTTAAAGATTTCATCTAATGTTAAATAATCTAAACTGAATTTTTCGATATACTTACCGTTTGATAATTGCTCGAAAATGCGCTGAGCAAAATGCTCATCCTCCAGTGTTAACACCGTTTGTTCTTTTTCCACACGTACGTCTTTGACACCTTCTAGTGCCAGCAACTGTGTAGTAGACCAATCTGTACGCACCGCCAGCTTTGTTTTACCATACTGTTTCTTTAAATCTAATAAACTACCTGTAAATAATGACACGCCTCGTTTTAATAGACAAAGATGATCACATAGCTCCTCAACATTATCCATTTGATGACTGGAGAATAAAATTGTCGTCCCTTGCTCCTTTAGTAGTAAAATCGCGTCCTTCAGCAAGTCCTTATTGACAGGATCAAGACCACTAAATGGTTCATCCAAAATTAAAAACTGTGGCTTATGGATAAAACTTGCAATCAGTTGTACTTTTTGTTGATTCCCTTTGGACAGCGTCTCCGCTTTATCTTTGCGTTTTTCTTCCAGCTCAAATCGACTAATCCAAAAGTCGATATCCTTTTTCAGCTCTGCCTTTTTCATTCCACGAAGTTCACCGAAAAAGTATAATTGATCCTCAACCTTCATCGTTGGGAAAATCCCACGTTCCTCCGGTAAATAACCCAGTACATCACGATTGATGCTATTAACAGGTTGACCATTCCAAGTAATCGTGCCAGATGTTGTTTCCTGCAAATCTAGTATCATACGAAATGTCGTCGTTTTGCCCGCACCATTTTGTCCAATCAGTCCGAAAATTTCTCCTTTTTCAATGGTGAAATTCAAATCATCGACTGCTGTAAAATCCTTATACTTCTTCGTGACATGTTGTAATTGCAATGTCATATTATTTCCTCCCTACCCTTCGAATATATGTAATGTTTGAGCCAATCGTTTTTTTCGTTTGACAATTTTCAAAATGGGTATCCACAATAATATTGAGGCTACAATATTGAAAAATCCAAGACTCATATTTAAGAAACTTTGTGATGATCCTGTCAGTCCAAGAGCAATATTAAAGATGCCCACTAAAATATTTAACAGTGCTAATGGAATAAAAAAATTGTTCATCGACTTTAAAGAATTCATTTTAGAAGGGGCATCTGTAAATAATTCAAATGGACCATCTGAGGTTTTTTTTCGATAATAGGCCCAGCCTGCAAATTTTGTGACACATTCAATATTCAATGTCTCTAAAAAATCAAAGTAGTCCTGCTTTCTCCCATGCACCCATTCATTGCGGTAAATGTATTGACCCGGCTCCCCTTGTTCAAATACAAAATAGCCCAAGAATGTTTTCTGTAGATGCCAGCCCTGCGCGGCCATATCATTGACCCACGCTTCTTCTTTTTCGTAATCCACAAAAAAGCGGTACTTTCTCTTTTTCATATAATCCCTCTCTTAATCTTCAAAAATATGAGCATGCATTTGCAGTTTCTTTTTTCGCTTATTATTTCTATGAATTCCTATATAAAGCAAAGCCAGCATCAACATATTTAATGAGCTCGCCCACAGGACTTCTTGATGTACTTCATGACGAAGAAGTGGTAACACAATATTGATCAGCAAGACGAGTACATTCACCAGAGCAGCAAACATAAACAGTGTATTTAGACGTGACAGATCTTTGATTTTATCTAATTTCCCGGAAAATATTTCAAATGGTCCATCCTCACGTCTTTTCCGAAAGTACGCCCATACGCCAAATGAATGCACACATTCTACACCCATCGTCTTGAGAAACTCATAATAATCTTTCTTCCTTTTTATCACCATTTCATTGCGATAAATGTATTCACTTGGATTGCCTTTTTCGAATAAATAGACAAAGGGCCAAAATTTCTTTAAATGCCAACCCGTTTCTGCCATGGTATTGACCCATTTTTCCTCATGTTCATGATCGATATAAAAGCGAAATTTTATCAGTTTCACAAAAATCACCTCAATTAGTCTGAATACACATCAAGATCCTTTTTCAATTGTTTACGTAATTGAACCAGCCTTAATAAAGGAATGATCAGTAATAGGACGATTAGGAAATTCCCTATGTTAATTGTTAGTCCCGCCCAATTCGTAGCCTGCTGTGAAAAGTCGCCAGTCAGCCCTGTTAGGCCGATTACAAAATTAAGCAGCAATAGCGATAATAACAATGTTACTTTCTTGGACAGGTTACTGATTTTGGTTTTTTTGTCCGTATAAAGTTCAAATGGTCCTTCACTTGCAGATTTTCTAAAAAATACGATATTGCCAGAGCGATGGACAAGCTCTATCCCTGAGGCTTGCAAAAATTCTAGGTAATCATCCTCGTATGGTGCTCCAAGCCTATCTAATTCATCATGGCGGAAAATATAGCTGCCTGGCTCACCACGCTCAAATGTAAAACGAGTCCATGTAAATTTTTGCAAATGCCAGCCTTGAGTAGCCATTTCATTGATCCATTTCTCTATGTCATATGGATTAAAGACCCAGCGATATTTATGCATATTACCCATCACCTTTCGTTATACGGATACCATTGTCAAAAAGTTCCCTTAATCTCAAAATTTCGTATTCTACAACCTTTTTTCCACTTGCAGTTATGATGTATTCCTTTTTACGTCCATCACCGTCCAACGCCTCAATCCACCCTCGTTCCAGCAAAGTTTTAATGGCACCATATATCGTGCCAGCCCCGAGCTGTACTCGGCCTTTACTCATCTCCTCAACCAGTTGCATAATGCCATAGCCGTGTCTTGCCTCAAATAATGCCAATAAAATATAATAAACGCCCTCTGTTAACGGCGGATGTTGTTGTGACATAATACCCCCCCTCTATATCGCCCAACAATATATCGACTGACGATATAATCAAACTATATCAGCAGCCGATATAGTTGTCAACGGCAAATCAAATTTCACTGCATGTGGCAGCCTCCGCTTTGCGGTATTGTGCTCTCCATTGTACCGTTCACGATTTCTATTTAATGGTACGTGCACTTTATGGTACCTTTTCTACAAGGATACGGCAGCAGACCCGGGGGTGTTAACACTGATTTGAGCGGCACTACAGCGATGCTTATGCTTACCTGAGCGGTGGGGCACGCTACCCGAGCGGTGGGGCACGCTACCCGAGCGGTACTACACTCTACCTGAGCGATGGGGCACGCTACCCGAGCGGTACTACACTCTACCTGAGCGATGGGACACGCTACCCGAGCGGTCCGACTCGCTACCCGAGCGGTACTACACTCTACCTGAGCGATGGGGCACTCTACCCGAGCGGTCCGACTCGCTACCTGAGCGGTACTACATTCTACCCGAGCGGTGGGGCACGCTACCCGAGCGGTCCTACACTCTACCTGAGCGATGGGGCACGCTACCCGAGCGGTACTACACTCTACCCGAGCGGTCCGACTCGCTACCCGAGCTGATAGGCACCTTACCTGAGCAATGCGGTAAAAAAAACCACCCATCACGAACTGCACCCCAATTGTTAGACATTAACTAACAATTGGAGACAGTTCATCATCCCTGAGTGGTCTTTTTATGATTTATGTTGACTAATTTTCTACTTGCCCTTTAGTAATCAATTCGGTATTCGAAGTATATCCATTACGCTTTCACAACATGAATAGGCCTCCCCATCATTACCTCAGCAGCTTCCATTGTCATCTCACCTAAAGTTGGGTGAGCATGGATGGTTAATGCTACATCTTCGACAGTCATACCGGCTTCAATCGCAAGACCCATTTCAGCAATCATATCTGATGCACCAGCGCCTACGATTTGAGCACCGATTAATACGCCATCTTTTCTACGTGCAACAAGTTTCACAAAGCCTTCCGATTGGTTTAGTGCCAGTGCACGGCCATTTGCTGTGAACGGGAATTTCGCTACTGTCACCTCGATACCGGCTGATTTTGTTTGTTCTTCATTGTAACCAACAGTTGCAAGTTCTGGATCTGTGAAGCATACAGCAGGGATTGCTAAGTAATCTACGATTGTTTTTTCACCAGCGATTGCTGCTGCAGCTACTTTACCTTCATAAGAAGCTTTATGTGCAAGCTGTGGACCAGCTACGATATCACCAATTGCATATATGTTTGGGACTGAAGTACGGCATTGTTTGTCAACTTTTAGTAAACCTCGTTCTGCGAATTCGATACCTACTGCTTCGAGACCCATTGCATCTGTATTTGGACGACGACCTACAGTTACTAATACATAGTTAGCTTCAACTGTTTTTTCGTCTCCGCCTACCTCGTACGTCACAACTACGCTGGTTTCATTTTCTTCTACACCTTTAGCGGATGCGTCTACAACCACTTCTACGCCTTTTTTCTGTAAGCTTTTTTTCACAACTTGTGTCATTTGCTTTTCAAAACCAGCTAAGATGTCTTTGCCGCCTTCAATGATTGTTACTTGCGAACCTAAGCTAGCGTAAGCAGACCCTAACTCTGTACCGATGTAACCACCACCAATGACCACTAATTTTTCCGGTACTTCAGGTAAAGAAAGGGCTCCAGTTGAGTTGATGACACGTTCAGTGAATTTGAATGTTGGAATTTCAACCGGCCGAGAACCTGTTGCAAGGATTGCATTTTTGAATGTGTACGTTTGTGCGTTGTCACCATCGATTACACGTACAGTGTTTGCATCTACGAAGTATGCTTCACCTTTCACGATGTCGATTTTGTTGCCTTTTAATAGACCTTCAACACCGCCTACTAATTTTGAAACTACGCCTTTTTTGAATTCTTGCACTTTTGTCCAGTCAAGCTTTACTGCTTGTGCAACAACACCCATATCATCTGAATGCTTTGCTTGCTCAAAACGATGTCCTATTGAAATCAGCACTTTTGAGGGGATACAACCGACATTTGAGCAGACTCCACCTAAATACTCTCTCTCTACAATCGTTACGTTTTTCCCCATTTGACTAGCGCGAATAGCCGCTACATATCCTCCTGGACCTGCACCAATCACCAGCGTATCAATATATCTCATCTACTATTTCCCCCTTATTACTTGCGATAAAATGAAAAACATTATCCCAAAAAAATTTATCTTTTACACAATTATGGTGACCTTTTGTGACAACTTTAATGACGTGTTTAAAGTTGCTATCATTTATTAGGATCTCCACATTTGAAATCGGCACTTTTTTATCCTGAATAGAGTGGATGGCAAGAGCTGGAGACTGTTGGTTTTTCACTATTTTTTCTAGGCACCATTCTTTTCTGGCTTTTATAAAAACACCTCCACGCAATAAAAACCAACTGATAAATAGCCAGCCAAAAGGAATATACGGTATTGTTACTTTTGTCATAGATTGGCTAATACTTTTTAATGATGTAGGCATAGAATCGGTAATAAGTGCTTGTAGCCTCACATCTGTAGAATTCACAATACTTGCAGCGATTCCACCCATTGAATGCCCTAAAACATAGATTGCCTTACTATGAATATCTGGACTCTCCGCCACATAATCAATCGTTGATGTAATACTTAGGACAAACGATTCGATACTCGCTTGTTTTTGTCGCGACTCACTTTGCCCATGTCCAAGGACATCTATAATTACCACGTCATAACCGTTAGCTAATAGCGGATCGACATATCGTAACATGTCTGATTTATTAGAGCCCCAGCCATGTACCAGTAGAAAGCAACCTCTTGCCTGCTCACTTTTTATAAGCCATCCTCGAATTGTCCCAGTACTCAGCTCAATTTCAATGTTTTCATAAGCGGAATTTGGGTATTTTTTATCCGCTTTCATTTTCGGTGTAAAAATATGAAGAATGATATAGTTTCTCACAAATAAAATAATGACTATAAAAGCAACGAATAATAAGTATGTCATCATAACCCCCTCTAAAAGATACCAAATAGTCTCTTTTTGACGATAAAAAAGACGGCTTTACTGCCGCTCATTAGCAATTATTGAAATATATTGCCTCAAATTATTGATGATGATCTTCGTCAATTGCCCATCTTTTTTTAATCGATCTAATACGAGTCCACCTTCAAGTGTTGACACAATATATAGCGCAGTGTCGTATGGCTGTATGGACTGCTTCAGCTCCTGCTGCCTAATTCCATCCTCAATAATTTTCATTATCCATTTTATCATCATATCGATTGCTTCGTTAATCGATGGCAGTAATGCACTCCCTTCTAAATCGTCCATTTCTATGGCTGCATTAAAAATTGGACATCCACCTACGATCGGTTTTCCTTCACTTAATTGTAAAAAGGCCTCCACAAATGCGATTAATTTGTCCGTTGCATTATCGTGTTGTGACACACTCGCCATTAAATGACTTTGCATTATTTCGGTAGAAAAATGAAAAGACTCGACCATCAGCTGCTCTTTATCCTTAAAGTGTCGATATATCCCTCCCTTTTGAATATTCGTTTCCTGAATGATGTCACTCATTGTTGTTGTCATATAACCTTTTTTGTTAAAAATCATAGCAGATTTCCGAATAATATTACGCCTCGTTATTTCACCTTTTTTCATGTAAACCTCCAAAAAGATACCTTTTAGTCTCTTTTAATATAAAGGAAATCCGCTGCAACTTCAAGTACTATTTATCAGAAATTACATGCATCCACTTTCCTGAGCGGTTCGGCAATACTGTAATGGCTTTTTCCGTCAGTTCAGTAGTTCTATCCGCCACTTTAGCCTTTCTATCCGTCACTTTTCTAGTTCCATCCGTCAATTCAGCCTTTCTATCCGTCAGTCCCGTGTCAGCGCAATAAAAAAAGCCATCCATTTACTTTAATGGACAGCTAGTGACGAGCTATTATGCATTTATGTTGTAAAAATAAGGCCCACATTGCTCCTCATGCGTATGTACATATGTCCAAGTATAATCTCGGTCAAAAATATAAATGTCTTGCTGTGTATCGAAATCAGCCGCAACGACATCTTGCGCAGCACTCAATTTAAGGACATGAGATGAAAATTGATACATTACAAATAATTCATCCTTCGGCACATCATCAAAAGCTTTACGTGCCTCGTCTCCATTTAGGCAATGTTGTTTTTCATAGCTAAAAATATGCCACTTAAACTGCTCGTAAAAAATACTATGCTTTGTTTCCTCACTAATATTTTTGGCGAACACGCTGTCCCATGCCTTATAGATCGATTGAGGTTCTTCGCATTGTGAAATTATTACACCTTTATCTGTGAAGCTTTTGCGAAACAAATAATCTTCTTCAATTGTTTGTAATAAGTAATGGATTTTCTCCAGTTCTTCTTCGGGTAAGCTATCTAAAATGTGGTTAATTATTTCTCGTACCATTGTCTACCTCCTTATTAAATATACTAAATTATACAAAAACCAGCGTTTGAAAACAAAATAATGACCTGAATCGGTACTATGCCGCGAGACGTCATTGAATCATATTGAAATTTAAAATGGCCACTAGCTGCTCATTTAAAGTGCTAACGCTTTCCGCAAAATCATGGCGGTACCACTCAAGTATCATGCCGATAATGGCATTTGCTTGATAAGCACTATAAAAATCTATAGAAATTTCCGGGTTTTTACTTTGAGCTAAATCTCTTTTTAACAAAGTTTGGATTTCATCAAATAACATGTAATAGTAAGTGAGTGGCACATTTTTTGAAAAAACAATGCGATAAAACATCTTAAATCGCTCGATATGATGGAAAATCCGCACAGTAGTTGGATCGAGTTCGTTTTTATTAAAAGCTGTGACAGCACGGTAAGGCTCCTCATAGGAATTATTTAGATCCGCCATTATTTCCTGAAAGTATTCTTCAAATAGTTTTTCTTTTTGATCATAATGTAAGTAAAATGTACCTCGATTGACCTGTGCCTCACGACAAATTTCTGCAATCGAAATGTTTTCTAAAGGTTTTTCACCTAACAATGTGAGCAATGCGTTATGAAGCGCTTGCTTCGTTTTGACGACGCGTAAATCGTTAACGTTCAAATTTTTTCATCCCCTATTAAACAGATTTTTCAAATGTGGTGATTACTGAACAGTTCTCAGATTTCTGCATATTGAAATCACTTACAACTCTATTATATGATTTTAATGAACACATGTTCAATACACGATCTAATCGTTCGTGTATATCTTGATATTCGGTAGTTAATTTGAAAATAACAGGAGGTCTTTAACTATGAGATTAGAAGGTAAAGTAGCAATCGTAACAGGTGCAGCTTCAGGTATGGGAAAAGCAATCGCAGAAGGTTATGCAAAAGAAGGCGCAAAAGTCGTTGTGTCAGACTTGAATTTGGACGGTGCTCAGGTAGTTGTTGATGGTATTCATGCAGCTGGCGGCACAGCTATTGCTATCCAAACTAACGTTGCTTCAACAGAAGACCTACAACGCTTATTTGATGAAACAAAAATTACTTATGGTCAATTAGATATTTTAGTAAATAATGCCGGCATTATGGATGGGATGGAGCCTGTAGGTGAAATTTCTGATGAGCGTTGGGACAAAGTGTTTGCGGTAAACACAACAGCGGTTATGCGTTCCATGCGTTTAGCAACAGATATTTTCCTAGCACAAGGTCATGGTGTCTTTGTCAATAACATTTCAGCTGGCGGACTTTATGGTGCGCGTGCAGGAGCCGCCTACACAGCTTCCAAACATGCCGTTGTAGGTCTAACAAAAAACACAGCCTTTATGTATGCAGATAAAAACATTCGTTGTAATGGCATCGCACCAGGGGCAGTTATCACAAACATCGCAACAACGATGACAAATATTAGTGAAGTCGGTGCGGCTCGCCAATCGCTTGGGTTAGGCATCAATCCACGTGCTGGACAGCCAGAAGAGATTGCACAGCTTGCTATTTTCTTAGGTTCAGATGAAGCGAGCTTTGTGAACGGACAAGTGATTGCTGTTGATGGTGGTTGGACTGCTTACTAGTTAATAAAAATGCACGCACTCGGATCAGCCTAGTGCGTGCATTTTTTCATACTTAAGGATTAATCGTCAAAAGTTATCGATAAAACGAACTAACAAAATACTACAACCTTAAGATTGAGGTATTAACTTGTTTTTTGTAGGCAATACAGCACCGATTAGGGCACCGATTAGCGCCGGTAAAATCCATCCTAAACCAATATCATAAAATGGTAAAAAATCAGTGTACAACTGTGCTACAGCCTCAAATAAACCAAATTTCGCTGCAGGAACGCTATCCACTAATGCTCTGTAGCCATCAATTACACTAATGAAAATGGTAAAGAACATGGCCGTTGCATAAACCGACTGCTTATTTTTGAATAACGAACCGCTTAATGCAAGTAAGATTAGAACGATTGCAAGCGGATATAAGAACATTAGTACTGGAATGGCAAATTTAATAATATTCGTTAAACCAAAGTTCGCGATTGTAAATGACACGAGGCATAAAATGAAGACAAACCATTTGTAGCTGACTTTCGGAAATACCTCATGGAAAAACTCGCTACAAGAAGTGATGAGTCCAATACTGGTTTTTAAACACGCAAGAACGATAATAATTGCTAATAATATCGCGCCGAATGAACCGAAATAATGTTTAGCAACCGCTGCAAATATTAAACCTCCATTATCAAACGTGCCGATTGCTGCAATACTCGATGCACCCATGTACGTAATTAACCCATAAATGAGCATCATTAATGACATCGCAAAAATGCCGGATTTCCAAGTTGCCTTGGCAATTTCTTTGGGCTCTGTAATGCCTGAGCTTTTAATGGCATTGATCACGACAATCCCAAAAGCCAAAGACGCCAGCGCATCCATCGTGTTATAGCCCTCTTTAAAGCCAGTCATAAATGCAGAGTCGATATACTCACCCATTGGCTGTTTGAAATGACCCATTGGAGAAAGAATACTTGTAATGATTAACATAAATAAGAAGATCAAAAACGCGGGCGTTAAATACTTTCCGATGTAATCCATAATTTTCGCAGGGTTTAATGAGAAATAGTAGACAATTGCAAAAAACACAAAGCTAAATAACCCAAGAAAGAGCAATGTATGATCTGGTTGTATAAATGGTTCAAAGCCTACAACAAATGGTACTGTTGCTGTACGTGGAATGGCAAAAAACGGACCAATTGTTAAATATAGCGCCAGTGAAAAAATGACGCCAAATAACGGATGGATACGACTCGCTAAATCACGTAGGCCGTTACTACCCGATAAACCGATCGCTAAAATACCTAAAAACGGTAAACCGATAGCTGTTACTAGAAAGCCTATTAGCGCAAACCAAAAGTTTGTCCCCGCTAATTGCCCAAGTTGGATTGGAAAAATGAGATTCCCCGCTCCGAAAAACAGCCCAAATAGCATAGTGCCGATGACTGCATAAGTAGAAAAAGGTATTTTATTTTGCATAACTGTGCTCCCTTAGATGTGTTGACTATAGCAAATGATTAGTTTAGAACGATTCTTCACTACAATTCCACAATGGTATCAGGCATTTATTATAAAAACAATAGTTTTTTCTTAGATTATTGCTAATTGTTCAAATATGAACGTGTAAACGAATCAATTAGTAAAATATCGGAAAAATCAGGCAAAATAATGCAGTGATTGCCTTGTTGTAAGCAATTGTACAAGATACACCTGCAACCATCTTATGGCTCCTGATTATGCTATATATTTCCATTAACACCAAAAATAGAATAACAAAATAATATATCGATAAAATAAAAGCGGTTACAAAAATGGTTTTCATGTCTTCTCTAAGAACCATTACAAACAAAAAAGATGGATTATGAAATCTTTCATAATCCATCTACTGATTTATTTTAGTTTGCGACAGACCACTCGATATGATCTAAGAAGTTGTATACGTCTTCATATACTTTGTCACGTTCTTTATCTAATGTAATGATATGGCCTGAATTTTCATACCAAATGATTTCTTTATCATCTGTTTCAACTGTGTTCAGAATGAATGGCGCGCTTTCTTGATATAGTTCGTCATCCAATGAACCTTGTAATACTAATGTTGGTGCTTTAATAGTTTGTAATTCTTCGCGAGTTTCAGTTGTTAAACGTGTTACACCATCTAATGAATCTTTTGGCGTAATACGTAGTTCATGTAATTCTGAAATGATTTGATCTTTTGATTTGTTTTCAAAATGTTTATATAAACGAGCGTAATGGTATAAACGTGTAAATAAGCCTTTTGAGTTATCGCGCGTAATTGGTGCACACATAGCAACACATGCTTTTACTGGAAACTTCTCTGCTACCTTTAACGAGAATACGCCACCAAGTGAAATCCCTACAACTGCAATTTCTTCATAACCATTATTTTTTAAGAAGTTGTAGCCTTCCACAACATCGTTCCACCAGTCTTCTGGTTTTGTTTCAAGTAGCGCTTCAGGTTCTACCCCGTGCCCACTATAAATTGGTGCATGAACGGTATAACCACGTTTGGATAAAAATTCTCCTAGCTTTTTCACATCTTTTGTGCTACCAGTGAATCCATGCAGTAATAGTACGGCTTTTTTGCCCCCCTCAATAGTTAGAGGTTCTGGCTTCGATAACTTCATTTTATAATATCCCCTTCACGGAAATTTGTATTTGTGTAATTTCTGTGTCTATCTTAACACCCTTTATTCATAATGTACAATTTATAGTTTTTATCGTTTCAATGTGTTTCATGCATGAATGATGTGAGGTTGAATCCTTGTAAAACAACCACTTGCACCTGTTTAAAAAGTGATCAAATTTATTTAATGGAAATTTACTTGGTAACACCTTCTAATTTTTTTTGACGTTACCTATACTTCCTAATCTTTTACCGTTATAATGCAGTTAACTCACAGTAATACTATAGATGGAGGTGAAAAAAATGGAGTGGCAACAATTAGAATATTTTGCAACAGTAGCAAAATTGGAGCATATGACACGAGCTGCCGATGTATTAGCCATTTCTCAGCCTGCGCTAAGTCGTTCCATCTCTAAGCTCGAGGAAGAATTAGGCGTCCCCTTATTTGACCGGCAAGGACGTTCCATCATGCTAAATCGCTATGGTGAATTATTCTTGTATCGTGTTCAACGCATGCGTAAGGAATATGAAAAGGCCGTATTGGAATTACAGGAGCTCAATAATCCTGAACTCGGGGATGTGTCGCTCGGCTTTTTACATACACTCGGAACAAGTATCGTACCTGATTTGATCCGTGCTTTTCGCCAAAAGCATCCACATATACGCTTTCACTTTACGCAAAACTATTCACACTCGCAGTTAAAGCAATTACTGACAGGCGAGTTAGACCTGTGCTTACTTGCAGCGATTGACACCGAACCGCCAGTTTGCTGGAAGGAGCTGTGGCGTGATGAGCTGTATATAATGGTGCCCATTGACCATCACCTTGCCAATCGTAAAAGCATTAAAATGAAGGAACTTGAGCATGAAACATTTGTACTCTTAAAAAAGGGCTATGCACTGCGCCGTACCGCTGATCGATTATTAAATGCGGCCGGCATCAAACCAAAAATTACTTATGAAGGCGATGAAGTATCTACCGTAGCTGGTTTTGTAGGCGCTGGTCTTGGTGTTTCATTGTTGCCTGATGATGAAGACTTAAATCCGAACAAAGTTGTAAAAATTCATGTTGAAGATATGGTGTGTGAACGGATCATTGGGATGGCTTGGATTGACAATCGTTATATCTCCCCTTCTGCCCGACAATTCCAGCAATTTGTATTCGATTTTTATGACAAAGATGCATCCGCGTCTGTTCGCACAAAACAAGCGCCGAATGATTCGAAGTGACAGTAAACGTTCCGCTACTTTGTCCTAAGCGAACGAAGCAATTTTGAGGTGCGGCGTGAAATCTTAGATAATGCAAAAAAAGCGGTAAGATGCTCAATAGCACCTTACCGCTTTTTATTATTTCCCTATGTATTTAATTTGGTAGGAATACATATCTGTCGAGTCACCGTCAATTGCAAAAAGTCCTTGTTTGGCCAGTTTAAAAATTCGGTTTTCTATAAACGCATCACTAATATAATCATTTATTTCACCTAAGGTTTCGTTAATGATAGGCATTGCGGAAAGCCATTCTTCTCCTTGATTAGCACGAATATCTTTTGCAGCTTTTATTATGATAGAATCATATGCATCTTCTGCTACATGGACAATGCCATTTTCCCAAGTTCGCAATGTACTTGGATTGTGCTTGAGCTCATGCCATTCTTTTGCAAGTCGCTGACACGCTTCAACGGAAAAACGTTTGGCATCTGGGCGGAGTTTCATTAACCAATGTGAAGGGAGCTGTCCTGTGTCACGTATCGACCTGTTCGGCTGTATTCGCGTTAAACCTTCTGTTACGTCCACCCCATAAACCATACTGCATTTATTGACAAATTCACTCATCACATAGCGAAGACCGATTTCTTCATGGGCGTTTTGACTATACCAAATCCATACATCCACATCACAAGGCAGACCCGCAATTTTTTTTGCCCACGCTTTTTGTATGTCATCATACAATTCACGTTCTTCTTCATCTTTTAAAATAAAGCTTGCTAACCATTTTTGGCGCTCTTCTATTGTCGTTAATGGTCCAATCGAGAAAATTTCATTGACACAAATCACCGACTCATCTCGTTGTAAATGATTTTGACGGATTGCATGTTTAATTGAACCTTGTGTAGATAAGCTAAAGGTAATATGTAAGATTGCCATGAAAATTTCCTCCTTTTATTGTTTGCTCAGTGCAATTTGTATCCCGATAAAGGTGAATAGTACACCTTGTACAACGTTCAAACGTTTTGCAATGGCTGGTTTACCGATAATGATTTTTCGTACTTTTCCTGCAAAAATACTAAATAACGAAAATAATAAAAACGCTTGTACTAAAAATACAATACCCAAAATAAGCATTTGTAAAGCCACATGACCTTGCGTTGGATTTACAAACTGGGGCAATAGTGCTAAAAAAAATAAAGATACTTTAGGGTTTAAAATATTCATCAAAATCCCTTTTCTATATAATGTCACATAGGCTTGGGCATTTTGTTGCTCTAGAGTAAACGGGTCACCCTTCGCACGGAATGACTGCCACGCTAAATACAATAAATACGCTGCACCTGCAAATTTTACGATAGAAAAAATCACCGTCGATTGATAAATAATGGCCGAAATACCGAGAACTGCCGCGCTAATGTGAACAAGTAAACCTGTACATAAGCCCAGAGAAGTCGCAAATCCTGCTTTTTTATCTTGTGCAATACTTTGCGCAAGGACAAATAAATTATCTGGTCCAGGCATTAAAGTTAGGATGATTGCCGCTCCTAAAAATGCAAATAACGTTGAAAACTCCAAAATTTCCCCTTCTCTCCATTTCTTTTAGAAAGAACCATTATTAGAATGGTTTAATTCTCATTATACTACATGAACTTGTCACCTTAAGAGGTAAGTTTATGACTTTATCCAGAATTTTTCGCCCTATTTAGCAGTTTTATTGTGTATCATAGCGCACCGTCGACAGCGGCGTTCTTGTTCAGTGAGATTGTAGTACTGATCATACGACACCTTGACATGAGATTATTAGCTTCACACAGTCCATTATGCTCGTTTGCGCAATACTTTTCTCGTTCAATCCATTATAATAGATACTAATGATATATATATTTATTTCCATTGTATTTTAGAAAGAGGTGATCGACAGTGGCAGTGAGTGATATTGTGATAGAATTTGAAAACGAGCATGGTGACGTTTGTTATAAAATGAGGACGCATGATATCGACGTTCAGGCCATTCAAAATTCTGGATTAGCGCCTGTTATGTCTTATTGGATGGGCGATAAAGAAATTACCGAGGACATTCGAAAATTGCGTTTTAGCCCAAGACCCCCATCTACCTATATCCAGGATTACGACGACTTTCAATCCATGTTATATGCAAAAGAACAACGTGCAATCAACCAATTATACGAAAAACTAAGCATTAAGCCAAAAAATATGACGACGGGCAAGCAAATTCTTTGGAGCTTCTTTGTGATGATGTTGGCAATGCTTCCCTTGATCATCGCAATTTGGTGGTATAAATAGTCTCAAACTTCCTTGTTTTTTCGCAACTTTCTATTAACTTCTCTTTTCAACTTGACAGACACCCAGAAGTAGTGCATTCTTTATTCAATTACTATAAAAAAGCGTGCGAAGACTAGTAACTAGACACTGCTTGGCAAGAGAACGATGTCCATTGGCTGCAAGACATTGTACAAGAAAGACTAAAGAACCTCCTTCGTAAAACGTCCTAGCCAAACTAGGCGCAGTCTCAAGCGTTATGAGAAAAGTGGAATGTCTATGGGCATTCAATGTAGGTGGTACCACGGAAAGCAAACCTTTTCGTCCTAATTTCTAGGACGGAAGGGTTTTTTTATGTTATTCAGTAAATGGCGAACGGGAGGAATTGAGATGGAAAGAAAGAGAATCGTCGTAAAAATTGGCAGTAGCTCCTTAACTAATGCAAAAGGCGAAATTGATAAGGTGCGCTTAATGGATCATGTCCAAGCAATTGCCGAGTTAAAAAAATGCGGTCATGAAGTATTGCTTGTGTCATCTGGTGCAGTGGCGGCGGGCTTTAAACAGCTTGGCTACCCCTCTCGTCCTGTAACGGTAAAGGGCAAACAGGCTGCTGCCGCTGTAGGCCAAAGCCTTCTTATTCAAACCTATCATGCTTTATTTAGCATTTATGATATCGTACCTGCTCAAATTTTATTGACACGTACTGATTTTTCCAAAAAGGAACGCTATAAAAATGCCTATGCAACTTTTGAGGAACTATTAGAGCGCTCCATACTCCCTATCATTAATGAAAATGATACGGTGTCTGTTAGTGAATTAACGTTCGGTGATAATGATATGCTCTCCGCTTTAGTTAGTGGACTTGTCCATGCAGACCAACTCATAATCTTGACTGATATTAATGGTTTATATAATGCCAATCCAAATAAAAACCCACATGCCAAGCGCATTGATCGTTTGACAGAGGTGACAGATGAAATGCTTGGTTTTGCAGACGGTGCGGGTTCTAAAGTCGGTACTGGTGGCATGGAATCTAAATTATTGGCCGCTCGAGCTGCCTTAAATGCAGGCGTCAAGGTGTTTATAGGTACGGGTCATGGTGCCAGTAAACTTGTCGATATCGTGGATGGCCGTGGAGATGGTACGTATGTGGAGCATGAGGCACTTGCTGTCTTAACGAATAATAAACAGTGGATTGCACTTACGGAAGTTTCTGGTAAAATTTTTATAGATAGCGGTGCCGAACAAGCACTGTTAGCTAACGGCAAAAGCTTGTTACCGGCAGGTGTATTTCGTGTCGAAGGTGATTTCGAACATGGAGACGTAGTTGAAGTGTACAGTGAGAATGGCTTACTTGGACGTGGCGAGGTATTGTATTCATCCCTTGAGCTAGCACATGCCATGGGAAAACGTACGGATGAGTTAACGAAATACCCAATCGAAGTGATTCACCGAGATAAATGGCTCAAAATACAAAGCAATTAGGGAGGAATTTTGATGACAAGTGAAGTACAACAAAAAGGAAAGCTGGCCAAAGCTGCGAGCTATATTTTAAATATTAAAACAACGAGTGAAAAAAATGAGGCGCTGACAAAAATTGCTGAGCAATTGGTGCTTGACCAGGATGTTTTAATCGCTGAAAATGCAAAGGACTTAGCCATTGGCAAAGAAAAAGGAATGCCCGTTTCTACACTAGACCGCATTATGCTGAACAAAGAACGTATCGAAGCGATGGCAAGTGCCATTGATTTATTGGTAAAATTAGATGATCCAGTTGGTAAACTTCTTGAGCGTATTAACAAAGAGAATGGTCTTGTGATTGAAAAACGCATGGTGCCACTTGGTGTAATCGGGATGATTTATGAGGCACGTCCAAATGTAACCATCGATGCTGCAACATTATCACTGAAAACTGGTAATGCAGTTATTTTACGTGGTAGCTCTTCTGCTAAATTTTCGAATGTGGCACTTGTCGCAAGTATTCACCGCGCCCTTGAAAAAACGTCCATACCAGTCGATGCAGTGCAATTAATCGAGGATACGAATCGTGAAACCGTCAAGGAATTGTTCCATTTAAAACAATACTTAGATGTGCTAATCCCTCGTGGCGGAAAGGCACTTATTGATTTAGTCGTAAATGAGGCCACTGTACCGGTACTCGAAACAGGCGCTGGCAATTGCCATATTTATGTGGATCACACTGCCGATTACATAAAAACAGAAAGAATTTGTATCAATGCGAAAACACAACGCCCTTCTGTTTGCAATGCCGCTGAAAGTTTACTGATTCATCCCGATTGGTTTAGTGAGCACGGTGCACAGTTACTAAATGCCATTCATCATGCAGGGGTAACGATTATTGGCGATGAAACCGTTTGTGGAGCCGTTGATTTCGCGCAGCCAGCGACAGAAGAAGATTATGCAACTGAATATTTGGATTTAAAAATAAGCGTTAAAGTCGTTGAAAACGTTTATGAGGCGATCGAGCATATAAATCAATACGGAACGAATCACTCTGAAGCCATCGTAACGGAAGATCCATTAGTAGCTGATACATTTTTACATAGTGTGGACGCGGCAGCTGTGTATCATAATGCCTCTACCCGCTTCACAGACGGCTTTGAATTCGGCTACGGGGCTGAAATCGGCATCAGTACACAAAAATTACACGCCCGTGGACCAATGGGGTTACCTGCATTAACCTCTACAAAATATTTCGTTCATGGCGACGGACAAATTAGAGAATAATAGAGAGAACCCTATTTTATGTGAAGCCGGCAGATGGCATACGCTGTCGGCTTTCTTTCTTTCTTTCTTTCTTTCTTTCTTTCTTTAGTCGGAGGCACTTGTGTGTAGATAACGCAGTTCACTTCGAGCGTTGAGTGACTTTACCTGAGCTGTTGCGCGGCATACCCGAGCGATAAACGACTCTACCTGAGCGGTAAGTGGCTTTACCTGAGCTGTTGCGCGGTATACCCGAGCGATAAACGACTCTACCTGAGCGGTAAGTGGCTTTACCTGAGCTGTTGCGCGGTATTCCCGAGCGATAAACGACTCTACCTGAGCGATAAGTGGCTTTACCTGAGCTGTTGCCGCGGTATACCCGAGCGATAAACGACTCTACCCGAGCGGTAAGTGGCTTTACCTGAGCTGTTGCGCGGTATACCCGAGCGATAAACGACTCTACCTGAGCGGTAAGTGGCTTTACCTAAGCTGTTGCGCGGTATACCCGAGCGATAAACGACTCTACCTGAGCGATAACACGGCATACCCGAGCGCCTTACCCGAATAATCATTTGCCCAAGTCAAATGTATGGTACACATGTAAAATCAATAGTAAGAATTATTACTTTTTTTAGAAAGAAGGTTGAATATGAACGTTTCTGCAATCATCAAACTGACCGTATCTATGGCGATTTTTGGCTCCATTGGTTTTTTCACTATACATACGGGGGTTCCTGCACTGGAACTTGTCTTTATCCGCTGTATTTGCGCTACCCTCTTTATTGGAGGGTTGTGGCTCGCAACCGGTGGCCATAAAACAGAGAAATGGGAGAAAAAAGAGGTATTGCGCACGCTTATATGTGGTGTCTTTATCGTCTTAAACTGGGTATTTTTATTTAAGGCATTTGAAGAGATGTCCATTTCTATTGCCATTTCTATCTATAATATAGCGCCGATTTTTGTGTTAATTTTCGGGGCATTGTTTTTAAAAGAAAAGATGACTGTACGGGCACTTCTCGCAACGTTAACATGTTTTATCGGCAGTATTTTCATTATTGGCTTGAATAATTTTATATCGCTGTCTGAGTTTATGCAGTCCGGTTTTGTTTGGGCGTTACTGTCTGCGTTGTTTTATGCGTTTACCATGCTCACAAGCAGAACAATTAAAAATCTCAGCTCTTATGCATTGACATATATACAAACGACTGTTGGTATTGTTATTCTGCTGCCATTTGTGGATTTTACATTATTTGAAAGTTTAACAACAACGAACTGGCTTTATATATTAGGCACTGGCTTTATTCATACAGGTTTTGTCTATTATTTATTTTTTGATAGTATTCGTAGTCTATCGACGATTTTGGTTTCGGTATTAGTATTTGTAGATCCTGTTGTCGCTATTTTACTAGATATGCTATTCCTTGATTTCATGCCGAGCCTGCTACAAACGGTTGGCATTTTGCTAGTTTTTGGTGGTATTATTTACACTGTTTATATACCAAAGCCTAGAGTTACTAGTCGTGAGTGAGGAGGTTTTCCATGAGTAAGCTTTATACCATTGGTGAGTTATTAATCGATTTTACACCCACTGGGCAAAGTGGGTTGCTTGCGTCAGTCGAACATTTTACTAAACATGCAGGTGGCGCCCCAGCGAATGTTGCAGCTGTTTGTGCAAAGTTTGGACAACAGGCTGCCCTGCTCTCTCAAGTAGGACAGGATGCATTTGGCGACTTTTTAATCGAAACCTTGAAACAAGCAGGTGTGGAGACAACGTATATTACGCAAACGACTGAAGGTGACACAAGTCTTGCCTTTGTTTCTTTGACAGACGATGGGGAACGTGACTTTTTATTTTATCGCCGAAACGCAGCAGATTTGCTGTATCGCCAAGAGCAATTGCCTACTAATTTGCTGAGCGCGCTCGATATTCTTCATTTTTGCTCGGTCAATTTAGTGGAAAGTCCGATGAAGCAAACACATGTAGCATTGATTGAGCAAGCACATCTGACAGGTTGTCTCGTGTCTTTTGATGCAAACATACGCCTTCCTCTTTGGCACGATGCAGGAGCCTGTCGGAAAACGATCGGTGCGTTTTTACCGAAGGCCCATATCGTTAAACTCTCTGACGAAGAGCTATTGTTCTTAACACATCTAGAAGATGAACAGCAAGCGGTACTTGGATTATTTCAAGGAAAGGTACAAGTCATTCTCGTTACGCATGGTGCAGACGGCGCTACCCTTTATACGAAACAGCAACATATCAAGGTACCGGCTGAATATGTGCAAGCCATTGATACAACTGGTGCGGGGGATGCCTTTATTGGCGCAGTTTTAACAATCTTGCTGGAGAATAACATTACAGTAGCGACGCTTGGAGCCTTTTGTGAGCAATTCGCCTCCCCTCTTGTCACATTCGCCAATCGCTATGCTGGAACATCAACAAAAAAACAGGGTGCCATCGCGTCCTATCCTACAAAACAGGAACTGCCATTCACTTTTTAAATAAATGCAAAACTCCATTTTGACTGTTCAAAATGGAGTTACGTTTTCAAAGAAAATATGTATTTTCAGGCATGTAGTTACTCATCTACCTCGAAGTCAATACAAACTCTGTCTTTCACGACCGAACCTACAAATTGACTTACGCGAACATGTTCAGGATGGACTTGGTATTGTTGCAAGTGATCTTCACTTTCGAATAGGCTATTTAAAATGATTTCTCGATTACTCGTTGATAATGGATTTATAATGACATTTAAAGAGATAATGCCATCAATCATTTGGGGCAGGCTCTCCAATTCATTTTTCACCTTTTGCGCATTTATCACCTTCTCTTCATGATTAAAATCATCCTTATGATTCCACATGACAATATGTCTTATCATTTACATCATCCTCCCTAACGAATTGTTTTAATATTCCGTACTTTATATTAAAGTACCATAGCAACTATCATCACTCAACTACTTATTTTGTGCTATCATAGATTTTTCAGTTTTGCCGATATGTTGGAACTTCTTGCATTGTTATCCGTATTACTATAGACACATGAAATATGAGGAGGAATTGATGTGAAGTCGATTACAAAAAAACGGACGAAGGCATTTTTGATAGATATGGCCATTTCTACCGCGGTGACAGCTGGTGTTGAATATTTCCTGCGAAAAAAGGTGAAAAATGAAGCGGTTCATGCCTTGGTTACACCAACAGTAGTGATGTGGGCTCTTGAATATGTACAACTGCGCCAAAATGGACAGACAATTGGTTACAAGAAGATGGGACTAGCCCTTGAACATGAAGACGGTTCACAACCAACGTCCAATCAAATTCTTAAGCGCATGGCTTACCGAGATACAGTCAGTACTTTCGATTATTTGAAAAATCCTAAAGCATTTGAAAAACAACAAGGAGAAATCCTTCCACACGATCGTTTTTCTGAAACTATCGTAAAAGAATTATAAAATCCAAGGGTGTTGTCTTTTTAAGGCAGCCTCCTTTCCTAAAAATACAATGTTTGAATGCAGCTATACCAGATGTAATAGTTTTCCGAACAATAAAATGAAAGTTAGAAAAATTGATAATGCTAAAGTAATAATTACCGTCGTTATACTCCGTAACATCCCTTTCCAATCCCTAACACCTGAAAAACCAATTAAACCAAAGAACAATGTTCCTACAGTTATACATAAAACAATAGATTGCCATCGAAAAATAACATACAATAGCAGACAAATTATGGACGAGACAAATGACCATCTATTAATTTGGGTACATCTTCTGTCTTTTAGCACCTCTTGCTGATTATTCACTACATCCCCCTCCTCCAAGCCAGGTCCCCTCTATATACACCAACATTAATCACATTAAATAATCCTTATTTTACAATAAATCACTCTAATATTTAACTAATTTTGGTCTTTGCAATAAATAATCTTCTACAATTGGTACACTCTTCTATACAAATAGTAGCGTTATTTGCGCCGCGCATTGTTGATTGTGCATAAAATATAGCGGTCACGCTGCACAAAGGCAAGGCGGTTTAGCCTGAGTCGTCGCGCTCTAACAGTTAGTAAATGCTAATTTTTTATTTTTTGAACAATATTTGTAATTTTTTACGTCTAAATTATTAAAAGACCAGTAAGGTGATGATACTATGGAACAGCTTGTAGAGGAATATGGAGAATACCTATTCCATCTCAGCTATTTATATGTGAAGGACAAGCAACTAGCAGAGGAAATTACACAGGATGTGTTTTTTACGTATGCTACAAAGAAGGACACGTTTCGTGGTGAGGCCGCACTGAAAACATTTTTAACGAGAATATTAATTAATCGATGCCATGATGAATTACGGAAAATGAAGCGAAAAAATGTCCTGCAATTTTTAACACCGTTTTGGACAAACGAAAAATCTGCAGAGCAAGAAGTAATGAAGCAACAACAATTTCAAACATTAAAGCATGAAGTAATGAGGCTACCAATCCACTACCGAGAAGTCATTATATTGTTTTATTATGAGGACTTTGAAGCATGGGAAATTGCCGATTTGCTAGGTATTTCTCAAAATACAGTGCGCACACGATTACGTAGAGGAAAGGACTTACTAAAATCAAAATTATCAACACAGGCGGAGGTATTTATCCATGAATAATTTTAAAGAGCAACTAAAACAGGAGCTTCGTACTGACGCACCCTTTACTGTGGACATGAAGCAACGCATTGTCATAAATAAACAATCAAAAACAGCACCTGGGAAAAAATTTAATTGGCAAGTATCCGTTATTTCACTGGCCTTTGTGCTAATTTTAGGTTTCGTCGTAATGTTGCAAGTTACGCCAAACGGAGCGACGGCGTCAAAAACAGTGGAAATCTTGCCCACAGACCAGCCGAATGGAGTGACAGCGTCAAAAACGGTGGAAACCTTGCCCACAGACCAGCCGAACGGAGTAACAGCGTCAAAAACGGTGGAAACTTTGCCCACAGACCAGCCGAACGGAGTAACAGCGTCAAAAACGGTGGAAACTTTGCCCACAGACCACAATGAGCTTTTTGATTTACTACAACAAAATGAAACGGTGCTACCCATTATCGAGCCAAATGGGCAATTAGTTATCCAACCTACTATCGGATATTTAATGGGAAAGCAATTTGGATTGAGCAGTATTCCAATGGTGATTGAACCCGATACAGAAATAAAAATAGGAGATTATATTGCCTACTATCATAAGAAAGATATTATTGTTGCTCCTGTATTCGGAGTTGCGGGAGATAAAATACAAACATCACATGGACAAGTGACGTTAAATGGTAACTTTCTAGCTCTGCCAGGCGCAGTGGCTCCCATCGTATTCGAGGATGCCGAACAAGAGAACATTTTTAAGTTTTATTTTAGGGACCTGGCAAATTACCATAAAACAAAAATGAGATATATTGATGTAGACCTTGACCCATTACACGAAGATGAGTATGCCGTTTATAAGAATGAGGTCGGTCAGACAGTATCGGTCATTAATGATGCCCAGATTGCTGGGAAAGTCATAGGACTGAAAAATCTTGAGCCAACCTTTACGTTAACAACTGATGAACAATCACTTTATGATGCTTTTAAAGAAAATTATGATTTGTCTGTACTTAAAGGGACTAAACCGTTAACCATTGCAAAAATGTATGTGCTAGCAGAATCTGAAGGAGATTACGAAACAAAATTTGCGTTCAAACCCACGAATGA
Source organism: Lysinibacillus sp. UGB7 (assembly GCF_049058285.1). Classification (NCBI taxonomy): domain Bacteria; kingdom Bacillati; phylum Bacillota; class Bacilli; order Caryophanales; family Bacillaceae; genus Lysinibacillus; species Lysinibacillus sp. UGB7. Next base: position 129,250 of record NZ_JBMGUV010000007.1, on the reverse strand, counting down.
ACGACCTACGCAATCGGAAATAGTAAAGTATATACAGGACAAACAAAAAATCAGGGGCTATTATTCTACAAAGAAAATTCAAAGGCTAGTAAGTGCATACAACTATAACGGTATTGAGGGTGCTCAATTTGAACAAAGTAGTGAAATCGAAGGAACTATTAAATTTACCCCAACGTACGGGGATGTTTGGATGTTAATAAGAATGATCAAAAATGATCAAGGCATTTGGCAACCTACAACTAAATGACGTTAATAAAGAGTATTAGGGAGCTGTCTTTTTAGGACAGCTCCTATTTCATGAAGAATCAAGGCGTTTTGGAAATAGATTGGCTTATGTCTTCTGCTATAATAGCTGTTTCCCATGGGTGCCAATAATATGTAGTTCCGTCAAATTGCACGCCGTATTGATAAGCAATCCGTTCACCTGTATATAAAACAACCTCATAATTGATAGGATCACCATTTGTTGTATTTGAATGAAATGAAAGGTTCTCTTCACTTGTATTTAAGTGTTCCAGGAAATTGTCTATGTCCTGCTTCTCTTGTATTTCAGCTAGCTGTTTTGGCCCATCTTGTGTATAGGCTAAATAAATTTCAATTTTCTGCACTTCATCCAAAGAGCGGGGTCTAGCCTCTGTTCGCGGGTATTTCTTCTGCTTTCGCGGGTATTCCCTCTGCTTCCACGGGTATCCAGATTCAGTTCGCGGATTTCAGCTCCTTCCGCGGGTATTTCTCAAACTATAGATATTATATTGAAGCGTCATTAGATAAAAACAGTCTGTGAATTTTTCACAGACTGCTTGTTGGATGTGTATTATTAAGAATGACGATAATGTGTTTGCTGCGCATTTACTAGCATATTCTCGATTAGCGGCATAAAGTAATTTAGGATGGGACCGCCTAAAAAGACGGTTAGCACAGTCCCGACACCTATCGGACCGCCAAAAACAAAGGCTAACGCTAAGAATAGGATATAGATAAGTGTTTTGGAAAACATGATACTTTTACCCGTTAGGTCACGAATAACCAGCATTGAAAAGTCGATTGGGTTGGGTGCGAATTTGGCTTGCAAATAGATGGCCGACCCCAGTCCGATAATGACTAATCCAATTGCCTGACACATTACTTTGCTCACGAAATGAGTCGGATGTAGAACATCACCAAGCAAAAATAGCCAAGTATCAATACATACGCCTGTCACGAAAGCGGTTAATAACCCTAAAAATTCTGGTCGTTTACGCCCAAGTAAAGCATTACAAAAAATGATGATAAATGACGTAATGATCTCCCAGCTACCTACTGTTAAGCCAATATTTTTCGCCAAGCCGACTAATAAAGCATCAAACGGCGATGTACCCAGATTGGACTGCATCGTGAAACATACACCGAGCGTTAAAATGCCTATGCCACTCACATACAGCGTATACTTCCATTTTCTTGACAATTGAATCCTATGCCTCGCTAAATTGCTTTTTCATTAAAATGTGTGGAATGCCTCCATCCATAAATTCCTCACCTGAACGCTTATAGCCAAATTTTTCATAAAAGCCCTCTGCATATACTTGGGCATTTAGTTTCGATTTTGTTAAGCCTTTTGCCAGGGTCATATCCTCTAATTTTTGAACGATGACCTTACCCAGCCCGTATTTGCGGAATGCTTGCAAAATACAGATGCGTTCAAGCTTGCCGTAGCCGTCTACAACCCGCAAACGTCCTGTGCCAACTGGCTGGCCATCGATGTATACAAGAATATGTTTACAGGCAGCATCGAGTGTGTCAAATTCATCATATTCTTCGGGCTCTGGAACTTGTTGTTCTTCTATAAATACTTTTCTACGAATGGCAAATGCCGTTTGTAAATCCACCTCTGTAGTAATTACTTTTGCATTCATTTATATTCCTCCTAGCTTTCTTGCTAAATATAACCCTTAAATTTTGTCAATTCGTCTGTAAAACTTTTGCGTGGATAAAGAATTGATTACTTCGTCGATAGAATCAGCTATTTCGTGGATAGAACTGGTCACTTCGCCGATAAACCTTGCAATATCGCCGATAGAACCCGTCACTTCGCTGATAAACCTTGCAATATCGCCGATAGAACCCGCCACTTCGCTGATAAACCTTGCAATATCGTCGATAAAACTCGGAATTTCGTCGATAAATTCAATTAATTCGTCGATAAAAATCAGCACTTCTTTGATAGCGCCTCCCACTGCACTGATAGAATCGGCTACTTCGCTGATAGAGTGCCCACCCTTTTGATAGTCAGTGAAATTTTTCTTGATCGATGATACTATATAGTATAGAACGTTTTTTGTTGCAAATACAACAAAAATTTCAGGAGGATAATGATGAAGGAGATTTTACGGGATATTGGAGCGATTGCGCGGGCACTTGATTCCATAAGTAATATTGAGTTTAAAGAACTAGATTTAACAAAAGGACAGTATTTATATGTCATTCGCATTTGTGAAAACCCTGGCATCATTCAAGAAAAGGTCGCAGAACTTTTAAAAGTGGATCGTACCACCGCTTCTCGAGCTATTCAAAAGCTTGTCACTAAGGGTTTTGTTGAGAAGCGCTTTGATGCACATAATAAGAAAAACAAGCATCTCTTTCCGACTGCGAAAAGCTTATCGTTATATCCATTTTTAAAACGTGAGGGCGATTATTCGAATGCACGGGCATTGGATGGTTTTTCGGATGAGGAAATCGACTGCATTCATCATTTATTAGGACGCGTCCGCCAAAACATTGAAGTCGATTGGGACTATGTAAAAAAAGGGCATAAACGATACTATTAACAAGGCGACTCCTTGTGTAGATAAACACTGGGAATCGCCTTTTACTTATGCATTTGCGGCAAATACTTTTTTCAGTACTGCGCTAATGAATTCTAAATCCTCATCCGTACAGCACAGTGGTGGGCTTAATGTCAGTATATTGTTGAAGCCCTCTACCGTATCCCCATTTTTGCCAATAACCAGTCCGTTAGCTTTACAATCTGCGATAATTTTTGCTAGCCGTTCAGGTTTTGCTGGCTCTAGGGTTAGCTTATCTTCTACGAGCTCAATACCCACAAGGAATCCTAAGCCACGAATATCCCCTACAAACGGCAGCTCCAATAAGTCTTGCAAGTCATGTAAAAGTTGTTCGCCTAAATCCTTTGAACGCTGTACTAGCTTTTCTTCTTCTAGAATTTTAATATTTTCGAGGGCGACAGCACAGGCTGCCGGGTTCCCACCGAATGTATTGACATGTCGGAAATGACTATAGCCATCCGTATCCTTAAATTTTTCATAAATATCTTTTCGTACAGCGGTAATAGATAATGGTAAATAGGCACTTGTTAACCCTTTGGCCATCGTGATGATATCTGGTTTAATAGCAAAATGCTGATGTCCAAACAGCCGACCTGTTCGACCAAAACCGCAGATTATCTCATCAATAATCAGAAGCACACCATACTTCTGACAAATCCGTTCTACTTCCTTGACATAGGAAGGATGTGGAATCAGTACGCCACCACCTGTAATAATCGGCTCCATAATAACAGCCGCAATCGTTTCTTTTTGCTCCCAAATAATTTTTTCTTCGATTTCTCGTGCACGTTCTAGATTATAGAGCTCAATCGATTGCCCCTTAGGTCGTCGATAATTATCTGGAGGTGCCACATGCAAAAAGCCTGGCGCTAATGGTTCATATTTGTACTTTCGCAGTGCCTGCCCTGTCGCCGCTAATGCCCCAAGGGAGCTCCCATGATACGCACGATAGCGTGAGATAATTTTAAAGCGCGCCCCTTCACCATTTTGATTGTGGTATTGACGTGCCATTTTGAAAGCAACCTCATTTGCATCAGAACCACTATTGGAGTAAAAAATCATATAGTCATCTTCTAACAATTGATTCATTTTTTCCGCTAGCGCGATGGCAGGTTGATGGCTTTGTGTCATCGGTACATAGCACAATTTTTTCATTTGCTCATACGCTACTTGTGCTAGTCGCTCTCGCCCGTAGCCGACATTGACAGCCCATAACCCCGACATGCCATCTAAAAAACGATTGCCCGCACTATCCGTTATCCATGCACCTTCACCGTGTTCTACTATCATTGGTGGGGCTTTTTCGTTATACATCGAGATATGATGCCAAACGTTTTCACGGTCTTTTTGCTGTAATGTATTGGTCAAATTGTCGTTGCGCTCCATATATAAAACCTCCGTTCGTTATAAACATTGTCTAGCCATTTCCCCTTTAACATGCCTTGACCTATGATGATAGTTTTTATGCATTGAAATTTTCTGATTTTTCTCACATAATAAAGTATTATTGTCTATATTTGAAGGGCAGGTGCTTATTTATGACGAAATATCCTTTACTCGTGCAAGATGTATTAAAGCGAAAGCATTTTGAAGCAGCCAAGCTCATCGCGGGCCACCAAGGCGTAAATCGCCAAGTACTATGGACACATATTTTAGAAATTAAAGATTTTGATACGTTAATAAATGGTGGTGAGCTGATTTTAACGACTGGTGTCGGTTTACAATTAGAACGCGAAACACAAGTCGCCTATTTACAAAACTTGATTCGCAATGAGGCAGCCGCCCTTTGTATTGAAATTGGTGACTATTTTGACCATGTGCCCGAGGAGCTTGTTGCCTTGGCAGATGAACATCATTTTCCTATCATTATTTTTGACAAGATTGTCCGCTTTATTGATATTACGCAAGATTTACATACGTACATCATTAATCAACATCAACAAGCGTTAACACAGCTGGATACCATATCAAAAACGTTTATGGAGTTGTCGTTAATGCCCAATGGTATTTTAAAAATTTTACAGGTGCTCCATCAAGATACCGATGCCCATTTTTTATTTGTCTCGGAAGATACGAAAAGCTTTTATTATCCAGTGGAGGCAAAGAAACATTTACGCTTCATTGAAGAACATTGCCAGCAGCAGGATGTCCAGGAGCCGCTCCATTTCCTAACGATTCAAAGTGACCATTTCGTCATGATTCCTGTCAATGGACTTGGACAAGTTTGGGGTTATTTATGCATGCATACAAAGCAACCAAAGCCAAGTAATTATACGCTGTTAAACCTTGAACGTGCGACGATGTCCATTGCGCATATTTTAATGCGCAATCGCATGCTCCAGGAACGTCAACAAAGTCGAGAAGATGAATTTATCTTAGCCCTCATTCAAGGTCAACCTGTTGATATTCAGCATTATCAAAGCTATCTACCGATTGAAAGTCGCAACTTATTTCATCGTGTAGTCGTGCTAAATATTCATTATCAAGCCCACTTCGTTTCAGAGGAGAACTGGCAAGAAGTTCAGTTACATAATGCCATGTATGTTCGTTCCATTTTAAAAAAGCTAGGTTTTTTCCCGACCGTTTCTGTACGTCAGCACGAAATAATCATCCTTGCGTTTTTCATTGCGGCTGACGATGTCAAGGAAAATCAGGAAAGCTTTAATCAAGCGATGCAACAAATTGTTTCTCGAAAAGCACCACAGCCCTTCAATCAACTAGCCATCACTTTCGGTATTAGCCATGTCTATCAGACGATTGAATCTGTACCGCAAGGCTATAAGGAAGCAAAGTCTGTCATTCAAATGCAACATAATCAGCTTACTTCCTCTATTTACTTTAAGGATTTAGGCGTGTATCGACTATTATTACAGCAAGATAACGCTACCCTATTACAATATGTGAAAGATTATTTACAGGAAATACTGCTGATCGATCAAAAAAATGGTCATGACCTTTATCAAACGCTTGGTGTCTATTTAGCCTGTAATGGGGCTAAAAATGATACCGCGGAACAATTATTTATCGTGCGCCAAACCTTATATAAACGTATTGAGCGGCTCGAAAGTATTTTAGGCGCTGACTTTTTACAAGCTCCGTATCGGCTCAATTTAGAAATGGCCATGAAGGCGTACGAATTATTAAATAAAACAGCGCCCGATTTCCTACGATTTTGAACGAGGGTCCATATAATCGCGTAAGGCATTACTTAACATATACAACCCTAGTACTAATATAGTGATAGCTCCCCCTGGCGCAAAAGTGTACCACGGTGCTTTCACTAAATACGCTTGCGAATCCTTTAGCATACGTCCCCAGCTTGGGTTTGGTGGTTGGACGCCAAGCCCTAAATAACTAAGGGCCGCCTCAGCTAGCATCGCCGTCGCAAAAGTTACAGTAGCCGCTACAATAATTTGTGAGGAGATATTCGGTAAAATATGGCGGAACATAATGTTATACGGCTTCACGCCAATCAATTTTGCGGCTAGCACATATTCTGCATCGCGATGCTGGACAAAGCCACTACGCGAAATTCTGGCAATGGACGGTATCGCAATAATCCCTAGCGCAATGGCTGTGTTGACGATACCTGGACCAAAAATCGCCACAAGCATGAGTGCTAAAATAATGCCCGGGAAAGCCATTAACGCATCCATGAGACGCATAAAAATCTCATCAATCCAGCCCCCTACATAACCTGCTATGCTACCAATTAAAATGCCAAATGTCGTACCAATTAGCACCGTTAGTATCCCCACCGCAAATGCTGTTTGCGTACCTTGCATAATGCGACTAAAAATATCACGGCCAAATTCGTCTGTACCAAAAAAATACGTACTACTTGGACCACGCAATTTATCAGGGATATTCATCGAATTCACATCATGTGGCGTATAAAAGAAACTGACAAGCATCACCAAGAAGAATCCGACGATAACAAGTAGACCAATGATTATGTTAATATTTTTCGTGTATCTCTGACTATTTTTCATCGTATCCACCTCTCATCGCAATCGAATTCTTGGATCTAATACGGAATATAAAATATCAACAATAAAATTAATAACGACTACGGCAACTGTAATATACATTACAATTCCCTGTACTAATGGGAAGTCACGGTTACTGATGGCTGTGATCAGCAGCTGACCAATGCCTGGCAATGAAAATACTTGTTCTACGATGATTGTCCCAGCAACAACCTCTGCCATAATCAGTCCAAATACCGTCAAAATCGGAATCATGGAATTTTTCAAGACGTGCTTATACATCACATTGCGCTCTGACATCCCCTTACTCCGTATCGTACGCACATAATCGAGCTGTATTTGCTCTAAAATCGCTGTTCGTACGTAGCGGAAATTGACTGCAATCTGTGGAATGGCTATCGTTAACGCCGGTAGAATGAGCGTACTTAGCGCACCAGATACACTTTGTGACCATGGAATATAGCCACTAATTTTGAAAAAGCTAAATTGCATCCCCACATATAAAATGAGCATCATCCCTAGCCAAAAAGAAGGTACGGCCATGCCAATTTGCGTCACAGTCGATAACGACACATCACTTAACTTATTTTGTCTGCGTGCCGCAAACAGTCCTAACGGCAGCGACACGGTTAATACAATAATGAGGGTGAGACCCGCTAGCGACATCGTTACAGGAAGTCTATCAAACAATAAATCTTTTACAGGCATCGAGAAACGAATTGAATTACCTAATTCCCCTGTCAATAATCCCTTCATCCAATCACCATATTGTTCATAAAGAGGGCGGTCCAAGCCAAGTTCAGACCGCAAATTTTCAATTTGTGTGGGATCCGCTTCTGTCCCTAACATCGTTCGAACGGGATCACCAGGTAAAATTTGAAAAACACCAAAAGTAATCATCGACACTAGAAGGATGGTTGTTATTAACAGGATGAATCGACGTATTATATACATCATTTGCGCTCATCCCTTTCTAGTTAGAGAACTTGACCTCAGACATATCATGGAACCAGAATGGATAACTCTTCAAACCAGTTACTTGCTTATCTGAGCCCCAAACGATTTGATAATCCGCGATATAAACTGCCGCTGCTTGCTCAGCTAAGATTTCTTGTGCACGTTGGTAGTAGGCAATCTGTTTCGCCTGATCTGTTTCTTTCAGGACATCTGTCATAATTTGGTCATACTCATCATTTCTAAACAGGAAGAAGTTTTCGCCGTCATTCGTTGAAATATAATCATTTAAAATTTCATAGGCTGACGCACGACCCGTTAAATCTATCGTCGTCATTTGATAATCGCGGCCAAAGTACACTCGATCAAGCCAAATACCCCACTCCACGACCTCAATTTCCACATCTACACCTATTTCCTTTAAATTAGCCACAACGATTTGCGCTATATTTGAATACATATCATTGTGCGACGAAACGGTAATTTTTGTTTTGAAGCCGTCAGGATAGCCAGCCTCTGCTAGTAAAGCTTTTGCTTTTTCCACGTCCTGTGCATACATTTTTTCTAAGCCCGTTTTTTGGAAGTCACCCATCGCTGGACTCATATTTGAGCCAAGCGGTACTGCGTAACCTGCAAACACGGAGTCAATAATATCTGATTTGCTAATAGCATAGTTCATGGCTTGACGTACTTTGACATTATCAAATGGTGCTTTTGTTTCATTAAATGTCACGATTAACGATGAGTTATTATTTTGATGTGATAAAGTATGGCTACCCTCCACTTCACCTACTCGTTGCCAAGGTACACTTGTTAAGTCAACTTCGTTGGCCATGAGGCTCATGATTGCTGCTTGATCGTCTGATTGGAAAGCAAACGTTACTTTATCTAAATAAGGTAGGCCTTCTTTCCAGTAGTTTTCATTTTTTGTTAACTCCAAATTGGTTCCTGGAGAATATTTCACGTACGCGAATGGCCCTGTGCCGAATGGGTTTTCATTATGTTTACCATCATTGCTTTTCGGAACAATTGCCGATTGTCGTGCTGTTAATGAATATAAGAAGTTTGAATTCGGTTCTTTTAATGTGATGACAAAAGTGCTAGCATCTGGTGCTTCAGTAGACGCAACATTATCGAAGTTATTCGACATTTTCTCGCCACCATTCTTGCCCATTAAACGATCAAATGAGTATTGAATATCTTCCACCGTAACATCCTCACCATTGTGGAATTTCACACCTGGACGGATTTTAAATGTATAGGTTAATCCATCCTCGGAAATTTCATAGCTTTCCGCTAGGCCTTCCTTTAACGAACCATCCGTTTCTGGCGCCATGAGCCCTTCAAAAATATTGAGAATCATTTGGTAAGAAATTGATGCTGTCGCTTTATGTGGATCTAAAAAGTCGGGGTCATCATTTACACGTACCACGATGGCTTGCGGTACATCTGCCAGCGATCCATCTGTAGTACCTTGGCTTGCGTCCTTCCCCTCATCACTCGAACAGGCAGTCATGATTAGACCTACAATTACTGTCAACATTAGGAACATCCAATTCTTTGTCTGCTTCATCCCTTTTCTCCCCCTTTGCCTTATGTGCTTTGTATACTTACATAGCTTTCAACATCCCCCAATTTATCAGCGGCTTTGACCCCAACCACAATAGCCTCTTCCATGACCTGTGTCGCTAAGTGCCCAATGTAGTCAACCGGATACGTTTTGTCGCCTGTGCCTAGCACGAAAATCGTATCGCCATCCAGCATTGTGTGAACAGGGTAAATCGTCCGTGCCAGTGCATTTTGTGTGAGCTGTGCTATTTTTTTGGCTTGCGCTTTTGTTAATTTTGCGTTCACGGCAATGACGCCAATCGTCGTATTCATTCCAGCTAATGCTTGTGATTGGGCATGCTGTTCTAAATAAGCGCAACTATCAATCCATTGTGCTGTTTCAGCATTACGTGCTCCGACAAGGATTTCTCTTGTATTCGGATCCTTAACGTCCCCGACCGCATTAACAGCTACTATTGCGCCAACAACAAGACCATCTTGTCCAGTCGTAGAAGTACTGCCTAACCCACCTTTCATGCAAAATTGTGGGCCTGCGAGTTTGCCAACCGTTGCACCATAGCCTGCTCCTGTATTGCCGTTCGCAAAAGCACCAACGACCGCATTTTTTGCCGCCTCATAGCCCATTTGCGCTGTTGGTCTTGTATGTGAATCACCTATAAATAAATCGAACAGCACTGCACTTGGTACAATCGGAATTTTCACGATACCCGCGTCAACGCCAACCCCTTGCTCTTCCAAATAGTGCATAACCCCTGTTGCTGCATCTAAGCCAAATGCACTGCCACCCGATAAGCAAATACCGTGTACAAGCTCGATTTCATTTATCGGGTCGAGCGCATCTGTTTCACGTGTGCCCGGTGCAGAGCCTCGTACATCGACCCCACATACTGCACCATTTTCCACAAGGATGGCAGTGCAACCTGTGATGCCTTCCCTATTTTCTGCATGTCCTACTTTCACACCAGGCACATCGGTAATATTGCCAAACATCGTCAACACCTCGTTTTTTATCAATTTATGCCACGACTTCTTCCATCTCATCATCGATAGCAATGAGTGCTTTCCTCTAATTAATATTGAAAATTCAGTTTATTTATCATATAAAAAGCAAGCTACTCGTTGCTGCTCATTTATGTCTTGCAGTGTGGGGCGCTTCTGCTGACATTTTTCCATCACAAATGGACACCGCGTATGGAAGACACAACCAACAGGTGGATTCATGGGACTCGGTAGCTCGCCCTGCAATGGAATGACCTGTTTCGGCTCATCAAAATCCACAACAGGAATCGCAGATAATAATGCCTGCGTATACGGATGGAGTGGCTGCGCGTATAACTCCTTTTTCGTGCCAATTTCCACCACTCGCCCTAAGTACAAGACTGCTACACGATCACTAATGTGCTTGACGACACTTAAATCATGTGAAATAAATAAATACGTCAAATGGAATTCATCTTGCAAGTCCATCATCAAGTTCAAGACCTGTGATTGCACGGATACATCGAGTGCTGATACGGGCTCGTCCGCAATGATAAATTCTGGATTAATGGCCAGTGCACGCGCAATACCGATACGTTGCCGTTGTCCACCTGAGAATTCATGTGGAAATTTTTGCATCGCATCTTCTGGTAAACCAACCTTTTGTAAAAGCTCCTTGACTCGTTCTTTCCGTTGCTCTTTTGTGAACGACAATTGTAATGCCATCGGTTCTTCAATAATGGTGCCAATACGCATGCGAGGATTTAGGGAGGCAAATGGGTCCTGAAAAATCATTTGCATTTGATTGCGATATTTTTGCAATTTACGTCCCTTCAAATGCTGAATTGGTTGCCCTTTATACAAAATTTCGCCCGCTGTCGGTTCAACAAGTTGCAAAATCGTGCGCCCAAACGTCGATTTGCCCGACCCTGATTCCCCTACAATACCAAGGGTCTCCCCACGAAAGATTTCAATAGAAATATCGTCAACAGCTTTAACGACTTTTTTCTCTTCCTTCATCGACTTTCGTTTCACAGGAAAGTAAGCTTTTAAATGATTGATTTCAAGTAAGACTTCTTTCTCCGTCATGCGCAAGCTCCCCTTTCTCTGTGAATAAATGACAGCGTACTTTATGCTCATCTTGGATATAAGAAACTTCTGGCTGCATATGCTGGCATTTCGCCATCATAAACGGACAACGTGGTGCAAAGCGACAGCCATCTGGCAGTGCATAAGCTGGTGGCACAGTGCCTGGAATAGAAGGTAATCTTTTTGCATCTGTCTCAAGACTTGGCATCGTTTTTAATAAGGCACTTGTATAAGGATGCTTCGGATTTAGAAATAACTCTCGTACCGGTGCCTCTTCAACGATTTGCCCTGCATACATCACCATGACCCGATCGGCTGTTTCTGCCACAACACTCATATCATGTGTGATAAACAGAATAGCGGAATGATGCTCTTTCTTCATTTTCATCATGAGCTTTAGAATTTGTGCTTGCACCGTTACATCCAATGCCGTTGTCGGCTCATCGGCAATTAGTAACTGAGGGTTATTGGACATCGCCATCGCAATCATGACACGTTGCCGCATGCCTCCTGATAGCTGATGGGGATATTCAGCAATAATTTTTTCTGCGTTGGCAATGCCCACTTCTTGTAGGAGCTTTAGCGATTGCTCCCATGCTTCTTTTTTGGACACCTTTTGATGCCGACGAATGGCTTCAATTATCTGATTGCCAATCGTAAAAACAGGATCCAACGATGTCATCGGCTCTTGGAAAATCATAGTAATTTCATTACCTCTTATATGACTCATCTCTTTACTTTTATAATCTAATAGATTTTTGCCATTCAGTTTAATAGTGCCTGCTGTGATTTCTCCAGGAGGTATCGGAAGCAAGCGCATAATCGACAAGGATGTAATGCTTTTTCCACTGCCAGATTCACCTACAAGTGCCACGGTTTCACCTTTGCGAATAGAAAAACTAACATCATCGACTACTTTTGCCTGTTTGCCATTTTTTAAGTGAAATTGTATTTTTAAATGCTTCACTTCTAACAGCACTTGCTGCTCTTGTACTCGTTCCACACGCTTCCCTCCTTGTCACATCCGATTGGGTGGTGCATAGCGTATCGCAATATTTTTCATTTGCGTGTAATTTCTCAATGCAACAAAGCCCTTTTCACGACCTATGCCGCTCTTCTTATAGCCTCCAAATGGCATTTGAATGCCGCCGGCTGCCCCATAATTATTGACAAACACTTGTCCAGCCTTGACACGACTTGCCACATAATGTGCCGTATCTAAATCCTTTGACCACACACCTGCCACTAATCCATAATCGGTACTGTTTGCTATAGCAATCGCTTCTTCAACCGTTGTAAAAGACAAAACGGTTAATACCGGCCCAAAAATTTCCTCCTGGGCAAGCGCATGGTTCGCATCTACACCATCCACAATCGTGGGCTCTATATAATAGCCGTTTTCATAGCCCGCAATCGTCAATGTTTCGCCACCTGTGATAACATAGCCATCGTCCTTCGCCTGTTGTAATAGGGCTGAAATCTTCGTATATTGGCGCTCATTTAATAGTGGACCCATATCGACATCCGCTTCACCCGGACCGACCGTTAATGCTTGGAATCTCTCGACTAACTGAGCGATAAACGGCTCTTTTGCACGCTCTTCAATGAGTAAGCGCGCGCCCGCTGAGCAAGTTTGCCCTGCATTTTGAACAATGGATCGGAGTACCCCCTCCACTGCCTGTTCCATCGATGCATCTGCAAAGACAATGTTCGGTGATTTCCCGCCCAGCTCTAATGTCACAGGGACAATATTTTCGGCCGCTGCTTTCATCACAGCAATGCCGGTAAATACCGAGCCTGTAAAGGTAATATGATTAATATCAGGATGAGATGTTAAATATGGGCCGACATCACGCCCTAATCCCGTAATATGTTGGAAAATGCCTTTTGGCAATTTATCGGCAAACCATTCGGTCATGGCATGTGTCGTCAAAGGCGTATCTTCCGCACTCTTGACAATCACCGCATTGCCCGTGGCAATAGCCGCTGCCACACTTCTCGCTGTAATTTGAATCGGGTAGTTCCACGGCACGATATGTACAGTAATCCCTACCGGCTCTAACACGACCGCATTTAAAAGTCCATCCTCAATCGGAATCGTATCACCCATAACCTTGTCCGCAGCGCCGCCGTAAAACTCAAAATAACGAGCAGCCGCTTCAATATCTGCACGTGCCTGTGTCAATGGTTTCCCCACATCACGGCACTCTAGCAAGCTCCATTCCTCTGCATGCAGGCGAATATAGCGCGCGCACTCTACGAGCAGTTGACCACGCTCAAACGCCCTCACCTGACGCCATTCTTCACTTTCAAACGCCAGACGTGCAGCTCTGACGGCCTCATCTACCTGTGCTTCACTGGCATTAATGATTTGCGCGAGGTCTTCACCAGTAGACGGATTCGTCACACGTAGTAAGTCTTCACCGTCTGCGTGTACCCACTCACCATTGATCAACATTGGAATTTTTTGCATCTTATCCCTCCTATAAGCCTCGGCCACCGTCAACATGTAAAGTCGTCCCTGTCACCATGCTCGCTGCATCTGATAATAAGTAACTAACTGCTCCTGCAATATCACTTGGATCAATTAAGCGTCCAAGAGGTACCGATTGCACAAAGACATCGTGCTTCGTTTGTTCCACATCTGCGCCATGTGCTGTAAATTGCGATAGCATCTGTGTATCGGCTGGCCCTGGATGAATCGTATTGACACGAATTTGATGGGCGGCAAGCTCAATGGCCATCCCTCTTGTAAAGCTTTCCGCCGCTCCTTTCGAAGCAATATATGCCTGCAAACCTGGACGAGGACGCACCGCAGAAATCGACGCAATCGTTACAATCGAGCCCTTTTTTCTCTTCTTCATATATGGCACAATCGCTTTCGTTGTAATAAATAAACTTTTGACATTCACGTCCATCAAACGATTCCATTCAGCCATTGAAACTTGCTCAATCGGTGTCGCCGCCTGTGCAATGCCCAGTGCATTGACGAGTCCATCAATACGTCCGTAGGTGTCATACACTTCCTTAAAGACTGCCTGAATGCGCTCCTCCTGTAATACATTTACTTCGTATGTTTGCAAATTTTCATGCGCGATCTCAGCAAGTGAGGCCACCGATAAATCTAGCCCCACGACCATATTGCCCTGTGCGAGCTGGTGTTGCAGGATAGCTTTCCCCATGCCTCCCCCAGCACCTGTCACAATCACAACTAGTTGCGCTACTGCCATACTACACACCCCCTATTGCTAGTTTCATTTTGGCAATTTCCTGACAAATCGCATCACCCATTTGAACGGTTGACGCCTGTCCGCCAATATCCGCTGTTTTGACAATGCCTTCTCTTAATACCGTTTCAATAGCAGTTACAATAAGCACCTCTGCGTCCGATCTTCCAATATAGCCGAGCAATAAAGCAAGAGACCAAATTTGCGCGATTGGATTGGCAATCCCTTTTCCGGCAATATCCGGTGCTGAGCCATGCACAGGCTCAAACATAGATGGGAACTCTTTTTTGGGATTCAAGTTTGCGGATGGTGACAGCCCCAGTCCACCGACTATTGCAGACCCTAAATCTGATAAAATATCGCCAAATAGATTCGACGCAACGACCACCTGAAAATCCTGTGGTCGCTCCACGAAATAAGCCACCAAAGCATCAATATAAATAGATTCCAACGTTAACGCTGATGAGGTTTGTGCAAGGATGTTTTTCGTATGCTCATCCCAAAACTTCATCGTATGGATAATAGCATTTGATTTTGTGGCACTCGTAATTTTCGACTTGCCATATTTATAAGCATAATCGCAGGCTGCTTGTACAATTTTTTCAATGCCTATGCGAGTCATAATCGTATTTTGAATCGTCATTTCTTGTGGTTGATTATGATAAATACGACCACCACTATTGGAATACTCGCCTTCCGCATTTTCTCGGAAAATAACAAAATCTATATCCTTACCGTTTGCAAGCGGTGAAGCAATACCCGGTAACGACTTAATCGGCCGGAAATTAACGTATTGTTGAAATTGTTTGCGAATCGGCATGATTAATTCCCATACCGTGACATCATCAGGTACACGCGCATCACCAATGGCACCGAACAATATTGCATCAAATCCCCTTAATGTGTCGAGGGCATCTTGTGGCATCATACAACCATGCTGCAGGTAATAATCCGAGCTCCATGGGAAAATAGTTGTTTCTATTTGTAATGATGAATCTCGCTCTTGGAGTTGGCTAAGAACTTTCAATGCTTCTTCCATTACTTCTTTGCCAATGCCATCACCTGGAATAACCGCGATTTTTATTGTATTGACCATCATGCATCACCTGCTAAAAATGTTAATGCCGCTAAACGATAAATCGCCGTTGTTTCAGCCAATTCTTCAATATCGACATACTCATCAATTTGATGTGGGATTTCACGATCACCAGCCCCAATTGTCACGATTGGTACACCATGCACATGGAGGAATGTACCATCCGTTGCCCCTGGGACACCGTTATAAATCGGCTCCTTTTCTGTCACTTGTGCCACTGCCTCGTAAATGGCCTGAACAACAGGCTCTTCTTTCGCCGTTGCGGTCGCTGGACGATTATCTAGCACTGTAAGCTCCGCCTTAAAATCAGCATCATCTGCTTGCAAACGTTTGATAATAGCCTCAATTTTCCCTAGTAGCTCATCATGATCCTGTGCCGGCACGGTCCGAATATCCAGCGTTGTCATACAGTGATCTGGAATGACATTAATTTGCGCATCTCCTTTCACAGGTGCTCGCAAAATTGTCGGCGTAACGGACGGCCAGTTTAACATCGGATCACGCCCTAGACGTGCCTGCTCTTCTTTTTCTAATTTTTCAAGCTCAACAATAAAGCGTGCCATTCGCCAGTTAGGATTTATACCACTCCAAGAAATGGCTCCATGCGCCATTTTGCCGAAAATATCTACCTTTAACCGAATGGCTCCCCGTTGTGCGATACAGACATTGTTTTCTTGCGGCTCACAAATAATAGCTCCGTCTACCCCATCAGCCCAGCCGTTTTTTATAAAGTGTTTAATGCCGAGCATTAACCCTTCTTCATCACACGGTATACACAAAACAATCTTGCCTGTAAATTCCTCCTGATCCAGTAACAACGACTGACAAGCTGTAATCATACATGCAAGATTTCCTTTTGTATCATTCGTACCACGCCCATACATGCGGCCATCGATAATCTCCGCACCGAATGGATCATATGTCCACGCCTCACGATTTCCTTCTGTTACAACATCTGTATGTCCTTCAAATAACAAGGTCTTACCTGGTTTACCCGAATCGATAATACCAATCACATTCGGTCTTCCTGGTACAACTTCCTCCACATAGGTTTCAATGCCGATATCTCGTAAATACTGTGCTACAGTATTGGCTACTTCTTCCTCATTGCCATTTGGATTATTTTCACGAAATACACTGTCAATTCTTACGAGTTTCTGTGTTAAAGCAATGACCGTTTCACGATCACGCACATAGGATTCTGTTGTCTTTAAGCTTGTTACTGTCATTCATAGGCCCCCCTTATTTAAAAGAATATTCAGAATTTATTTTATTTTAACATGGTATATAGACCAATATATTAGACATTATGTTAATAAATCATAGAATCATATTAACTTTTTGTTTAACTGAAAATTGCTACTTTACGACGAAATATTCTACAAAACAATATATTTTACTTTAGAAAGAACTTTTTATAACGCCGGATTTTTTTAAAATCCTTAGGAACCTGAGCAATGATGCTCCTGACTCGAGCAGTTGTTATGACCACCCGAGCGTTGCTGCCCCTGACCTGAGCGGATTGCACTGCCTACCCGAGTGACTATTTTTGCCCAATAAAAAAACCAGCGACTCATGATTAGAGTGCTGATTTTTCCTTAAATATTATTGTTGACGAGATTGCGTCATTTGCTTCCATACAGAGCCTTTTGCTTCCTCACCCTGTTCTATACGAGCAATCGCCATCTTCACTTGGAGTTTTACTTCAAACTCTTTATCATCTTGCGCTGCTTTTAATGCTTGTAGCGATTTCTCTGTGCCCACTTCATATAAATACATAGCCGCGCGCCAACGAACGAGCTTATTTTTGTCCAGTAATGCTTGTTGCATCGCCTCTTCAAACTCGACTAAACCTAGGTCACTCATGCAATCTCCAGCAGTACGGCGCACCGCGGCACTTTTATCCTGCAAAGCTTTTTCCAAATACGGTACAACCGCAACATCTTCAAGCATGCCTAGGTAAACCGTTGCCAGGCGACGAATGGACATTTGTTCGTCTTGCAAGGCTAAATCTAATAATGGTAAATCGTCTAGTTCTGGATCAGCCATTTGGTCGAGTAATTGGAAACGTTTTTCCCATTCTGGTTGTTGAAACTGCTCCACAGAAATTTTTAACTTAGCAGGTTTTTGGTTAACTTTCTCTGCATCATTAATCGTTGCCACAATGTCAGCTAAACGTTCCGCTGAATAGGTCACATCGATTTCTTGCTTCACCGCTTCGGCAATTTCCTCAAGCTCCCCATAACGCACGCCATAGTCAATCCACTTACGCTGGAAAATGTAGTTTTCATCCACATCGGTTTCAATAATTTTATTGAAGGTTTCTACAAAGCGTTCCCCACTACTCACACGGTGTTCACGCTGATTATCAAAGACCTTTACTTGCAGTGGTACTTGTTTGTAAAACTGGACATGGACATACACCTCACCATAAAATTCATTGGCCACCTGTATGTCATTAGATTCTTGTACATCTTCACCTAACACTTGACGAATACTCGATAAAATACCTTCCCATGCGTACTTCGCATTGCGCTCGACCGCAAAGAAATCAGCTACATGATAAACGCCTTTAACGCCTTCAATAGCTAAAATAGCCGCTGCCTCGCCAGTGGCTTGGTCTTTATTGTCCTTTGTAAAGTTAAAGCTTTTACCAAACGGTAACTCTGTATCCACGATAATCTTCATAGAGTTAGGACTTGGTGTCGGTTCAATTGTCATAATCTTCATGTACTACACTCCTTATCCGTTTACGATTTCATCTAAGTACGACCATCTTTCAATCAGATGCTCATAGTGTGCATTTAGTTCTTCTAGTTTAGTCGTTAAGTTCTGTAGTTTCGTAAAATCAGCACCAGCGTTTGCGATGCCTTCCTCCGCTTCCATTATTGCTGTCTCTGTCTTTTCAATATCAACTGCAATGGTTTCCCATTCTTTTTGCTCTTTAAATGATAATTTTTTCTTCTCTGACTTCAGCTTTTCGGCTTTCGGTTTCTCGATTTTAGGAGCATCCACTTTGACAGTGGCTTGCTGCTCACGCTTCTGTAAGTATTCACTATAAATATCGAGTGACTCTTCTACATGACCCTGGCCATCTAAAATCCATAATTTCTTAGCAATCCGATCGAGGAAGAAGCGATCATGGGAAATGGTGATAACAACACCAGGGAAATGCTCAATGAAATCCTCTAAAACCCCTAGTGTTTCAATATCTAAATCATTTGTAGGCTCATCCAGTAATAACACATTTGGTTGTTCCATTAATAACTTTAATAGATGCAGACGTTTACGTTCCCCACCAGATAGCTTCCCGATTGGTGTGCCATGCGCATGCAGTGGGAATAAGAACCGCTCAAGCATTTGGGCAGCCGAATAGCGTACACCCTCTGCATCTGTTATATCATTTGAAGCTTCACGAATATATTCAATCATGCGCTCGTTTTCATTCATTTTCGGTAAAGTTTGCTTGAAATGCGCCAGTTTCACTGTTGAGCCGACATGAATCTCTCCGGCATCTGGTGTAGTCTCACCCGCCAGCATATTGAGCAATGTTGATTTACCAACACCGTTTGCCCCAATGATACCGATACGATCGCCCTGCTGCAGTAAAAAAGCAAAGTTTTCTAGAATCTTTTGTGAGCCAAACGCTTTCGAAATGTTTTCGGCCTCTAATACTTTTCTGCCAAGACGAGTTGTAGCTAGACCCAATTCAAGGGAAACATCATCCGTCTTACGCTCTAAGTTATCCTCTAACTGCTCGAATCGTTGAATACGCGCCTTTTGCTTTGTTGAACGCGCCTTAGCCCCGCGACGAATCCATTTCAATTCCGAGCGGTAGCGGTTGCGGTCCTTTTGTGCGGAAGCCGCAGCCATTTCTTCACGAATGGCACGAGCCTCTAAAAAGTCTCCGTAATTCCCCGTATGACGATACAAGGTTTGATCTGCTATCTCATAAATATGTGTCGACAATTCATCTAAGAAATAACGATCATGGGTAATGAAAATGACAGCACCCTTTAAACGTAACACCATTTCCTGTAACCATTCAGTAGACTGTACATCTAAATGGTTGGTCGGCTCATCCAGTAAATAAAGATCGGCCGGTTCAATTAATACCTTCGCTAACGCGACACGCTTTTGTTGACCACCTGATAGCGTTAATACTTCCTTATCAAACATTTCAATGCCAAGCTTTGTTAACGCCGTTTTGGCAAGCGCATTGACATCCCACGCCTGCTCCTCATCCATCCGATGTTGTAAGCTAAACAAAGTTTTTTGCAAACTTTCAGATGTTGGATTTAATGCCAGTGCCGCAACGGTCTCCTCATATTCACGGTTGAGCTTTAAAATAGGTGAATCACCTGAAAACACTGCCTGTAGTACAGTTTCCCCGCTATTAAAAGTCGGCTCCTGCGGTAAACAGGCTACGCGGTATTTATTGGGGCGATCAATATCCATGGCATCCGCTTCGATTTGACCAGCTAAAATAGAAAGCAAGGTCGATTTACCCGTACCGTTGATGCCAATTAAACCTGCACGCTCTCCTTCATAAAGGGTAAACTCAATATTTTGAAAGAGCGTTTTATCGCCCACCGTTTTCGTTAAATTTTGTACGATTAAATGACTCATTACGTTTTTCCATCTCTTTCGTTTTAGGTGTTGTAAGTGTCCACACTACTTTTACATGTAAACATCTCTATCTATACTTTTATTGATATCCTTGTTTATCATAACATCAAACAAAAGGTAAACAAAGGACAACAAACTTTTCCTCATGTGTAAAGTAGATGTATCTTATAAACCCGTTGCTTTCCGCTGTGGCGGACGCTTTTCTCTGGCATGGCTTCAGTCTCCTCGTCGCTACGCTCCTGAGAGGCCTTTTGCTCATGCTATTCTTCGCAGAAGTCGCCGCCTGCGCTCCAATCAACTAGTGAATCCTATTCAAATGACAGCGATAGAAGGTAAAAGACAGAATAAATCCAATCCACTTCCATGCGCAAGTTGTCCGTTATTGGCTCCATGTACGACGAGTAAGGACCATCGGAAAATCATTGAACGTCATATTCAGGCGCATCATAAGGAAGAAGCCAATCATTTACGACATCAAAGTGACATGAAACGAATCTATGCACGTTGAAAAGAAACGATTGAACGTGTATTTGCAGATGCGAAAGAAAAGCATGATATACGTTGGACAACATTACGAGGGATACAAAAATTGTTCATGCAAGCGATGGGCAAAGTCCAATAATGTCAGGAAATAGTTGCCCGTAGTGTACTACTGTCGTTAATAGGGGCTTCCTTACTTGGTACTACTATTTCTGATAAAATGTCGAAAGGTATTCGGAATGTTCACATTCCGAATACCTTTTGTTCGTCAATCTGGAGTTACCCTATTCACGGGTAGCTTTTCCATAGATTTTTATCTTTCGCAAGCCCATCCATCACCATCTCGGTCATGTTTTTTAGCATAAGCTGGGTGAGAAGAATCTACTCCGTTTGGATAATCCTTACGAAGTTCTGTACAATTTTTATATGTTGACTTACTTCCATTTGAAGTATTAGTGTTTGATGAGTTACTTGGTTTACTACTTGTTGTCGCATTCGGATTTTTTGAACTTAAATTAGAATCTACGACATAGCCCTCAGAAGAAGAAGTTGTAACGTATGACCACCCAGCGATCGTAGAGTGAACTGATACTTCTTCGTTTTTATCAAGTTCTCCTACATTAACTCCAGAAGGACTTGCAATATTTCTCACAACAAGGTTACTCGATACAACGTATTTAGTTGTTGGTTTCGTATTACTCATAAAGTTAGTAGCTGCATACCCAATTACATTTCCATACTGTACCAATGACAAGCCATCTCTAACTGATCCAAAATCTTTTATGACCATCTTATGTTGCAATGTTGCAACCGTCTTTCCTTTTAATGAAGGCGTTTCTTTTACAACTAAACCACTTTTAGAGCTAGCTATTTTAATAGTATATTGAGCATCTTCAAGTGCAGAACCACTAATATAACCATCTATGATTTTATCGTCGCTAGTTAGATATGTTATACGAGAAAATGAAACGTTATGATTCTCGCTAATTAAAGTAACAAAAGTGCCTTTCTCTACAGTACCCAGCACTTTGGAATTAGAATCTGGTTTTTCATATACCTTAGTTGAAGAATTAATAATTTTTACTTCTTTAAAAGTATTTGCGTCAGCTACATCAAATTTGAATGTAAATGCTAACAATAATGTCATGAATAGTACTAGTGTTTTAATTTTCATGTGTAAGTCTCCCTTAACTTTTTATTGTTTATTTTTCCCAAGCCCCTCCATCTCCATCACGCTCCATTTTCTTGTCGTAAGCTGGATGTGATGAATCAACACCGTTAGGATAAACTTTATTTAATTCTGTACAATTTTTAAAATATTCTTTCATAGGTGTAGGTACAGGTTCTGGCTGAGGTTCTGATGTATTAGTTTCTTTAAATGGTTCACAAGCCCATCCGTCGTTATCATCATCATGATTTGAATCATACGCAGTATGTCCAACTCTAACTCCATCAGGATATACTTTTCTTAACACAGTGCAATTTTTATAGGACTCTTTAACTGGTTCCGATACTGGTGGAACTTTTACAGGTGCATTTATTGAATAAGTGCTTCCATTTGTAGTTACAACGATTGTCCCATCCTGTGCTGTTGAATAAATTACTGCCTACCGCTTTCATGTTAGCTATGACCTCATCATATGGGTGCACATAGCTATTCCCTTTTCCATAACTTAAAATAGTAACTTCTGGCTTTACAGCTTTTAAAAAATAAGTTGAAGACTAGCGTTTAAACCATGATTTCCTGCATTTAAAATTTGAACATTTAATGTGTCGTACTCACTAACAAGCAGATGTTCAATCTCAGTACTAGCTTCAGCCATTAATAGAAACTCAACATCTTTGTATCCCGCATTTAAGACAATAGATGCATCATTTGTATCTGAAGCATTAGCATCCACATAAGGTTATTACTTGCTGGAACATCACTAAATTTTGTAGCACGCTGCGTACCATTTAATCCAACGGCTTTAGCCACCATTACGGTAACCTCTTCACGAGTGACAATATCTGATACTCCATATTTACTACTTTCGTTGATTACATTCTTGCTCAATAAATATGTAAAGTCATAGTAGTTTGAATGTGTTGATGGCACATCACTAAATATTTGTGCGGCCTCAGTTTTAACTGGTAAAGCCAAAGCAAGTCAAGATTGACCGTACTTTTTTCATAATTTTTCCTCCTTCAAAATTATTATACATAAATTGTTGAAAATTGGTATAATTTCATTATATTAGAATCCGTTTATACGAGCTTGTGTGCTAAGCCTTAGTTTATTTTCTTTAAGATGGTAGTATTCTAAGATAGAGAAAGGTCGATACTTTTTCAATGAGGGCTGCTAAACGAATAAAGGAAAAAAAGGGGCTGTCCCAAAAGTAAAAACAACATGCTTAGAGGTATCCAATTATGCTATTTTTTGATGCAAAGGTAAAAACCCGCGTAGACTCCTGCGGGAAAGCAAGAGCCTGAGACCCAGCAGGGAGCATTAAGTGGAGCAAAGACTAAAGTCGTCACGTCCTGTGACAACGCCTTCGTGACCAACATCCTGTTGCTGACGCTTCGCTTTCGCACATAAAACATTTGATGCTGACGCTTCGCTTTCGCACATAAAACATTTGTTGCTGACGCTTCGCTTCGCACATAAAACATTTGTAGCCCTGATGCGGCTCATACCTTGCCCGCGGAAAGCGAAGCGGATTTTTATCATATAAAAGAAAGTGTCATACTTTATTCACTTCAAATAATAACCTTTCCCCCGTCTGTCCATGTGCATTCTGCCTTTTAGTTTGAACATGTTCAGCCATTTCAGTCTGCGCCTTTTTATTTGTTTCTTTGTTTGACGTTTATTCATACTATATCCTTCCTTTATGTTTCACTTCAATGAGCATCTTGTTTGTCATGTAGATGCCCGTTTCTTTCATCTAATCCTTCGCTCAAAATGCAAAAAGCATAAAATTGATAGCCATAGTAATGTCATAATAGATGTAGAAGCAACAGTATCTCTAAAACATACCTTACGTGTTGCGATATAATTTTTTGAGTTGTGCAACAATCATGATGCTTATGACTACAAGCAAAAACCAAGAACTGATTTTACTAAAATGTACAAGATTCCAAGAAACAGCTTGATTTGGATACTGCCATGCGCCAAAGAATGTCGCAATATTTTCGGCAATCCATATAAAAAAGCCAATCAAGAAAAAAGAGAAAATAATTGGCATCTTATATGTCGTTTTTCGCACTGTAAATTTCACATAAGTGCGAGCAAATACAATGAAAAGTAAGGTAGTTAACACCCAGCGAAAGTCATAAATAAAATGATGTGTAAAAAAATTCCCATAAATCATCACCCCTAGTGGAATGGTCCAATAATTTCTCGGCCAACAATACATCTGTAAATTAAATCTACGCCACGCTTGACAAATATAACTAGCAACACTTGCATACATAAAACCACTATATAATGGCACGCCAAAAACTTTTGTCATTGCTTCTTCTGGATATGCCCATGAATTAAAATTAACTTTATATATTTCTAACACTAGTCCAATCATATGAAATAATAATATAACCTTCATCTCATCTTTTGTTTCAAATTTGAATGTATACATTAAAAATTGAGCGATCAGACAAATAATTAGAATAAAGTCGTAACGTGATAACCCAGGTATATAAATAGACTTTGATAGCGCCAGTGTTATAAAAATGACCACAGGAAAAATACAAGATAATGATTGGTGGTAGGCAAAATAAAATAAATCTTTCATTATTTTCATATCTGCATGCTTAGTTTTGTACCTCGACAAACCCCTTCTTAGTTTTGTAACCATGTAAACTTCCTCCGAAATGACAATGTGTCTACTAAAAATCGTATAATACTTCACGTTTATGGCTTAATACGCGCTTGAAGAAAATTGGTATCTGCGAATGAGGGGGTCACCCCAGGACAGTTACTCCTCCCTCGCGCACGATTTTTATAATACAGATAATAACTACAAAAATAATTTTAGTCAATATTTTTTTATCGTAAAACAATAAAAAAGCATTGTTTTAAATAAATTACCTATTACTTTTTCACACAAATAAGCCAGGAACTCATTATACATATGAGTCCTGGTCATTTGATGTTTAAATAGCAAAGTAATGCTTTCATCTGAGTTTTTAAAGCTTGGTTTGCCTAGACTGAGGCAGTCAACTAAACAGTTTCATTTTCAAATTATCGATGACTTGATTATCACGTTGTTATCTTTCCCATTAAATATAACCTCACGTTCCTTGTTAATTATCTTCATTGACATAGTGGAACTTAGATTGTAATATAAGCAAAATTATTAGAAGATGGTGAAATAATGCAATATGATGATTTAATGCAATGGGAAGGGTATTTTTTTTTACATAAAATATTTGAGCCGCATACAAATTCACTTAGAGTTCAACTAAAAAGAGCTAAAATAAGTGCTCACAGTACAGATGTAATAATAGGTGACAATATTTTAGATCACTGTCAACCGATTGAAATTGACGAGAGTTTACCAATTATTCAAATAGATTTTGATTCTTATGTATCTTACTCAGTATTTGATGAATCATTTTATGGTACCGAGGACAATTTTAAGGGTAATGCTATTCGAATCTATGAGAAGTCTAGGTATTTAAATTTTGTGATGCAACAAACAATCGCAAATGTAATATATCCAGATAAAGAATTTATCCATTATGGCGTATCATGTCTAGATCATATAATTGAAATAGTGTCTTATGATGTGCCAATTGTTTCACAAGTGGCTAATTAAAACGAAATTGGTAGAGCAAGACGGCAATTTAGCTATCTTGGTAATTGTCAATGTATGTACTTTGGGGTCTCTGGCAGTGGATTAGAAACCAATGAGCACAAAAAGCAGAGAGGTAGTCTTCAAAAGACCACCTCTCTGCTTTCATGTGTAATTGTTACTGCGATGAGGATGTAGTGAGATCTACCCCCTACTACTCACAGTAACTTTTAAAGCGTGTAATTTTTATTTACCGATTTCATTTTGTAATTGCTGTAAAAAGCTTTCCATGAATTGATGGCGTTCTTTAGCCATTTGCTTGCCTTTGTCCGTTGTCATTAAATCCTTCAACGATAAAAGCTTCTCGTAAAAATGTGTCACAGACGATGTATTTTTACTACGGTACTCCTGCTCTGTCATAGCTGTACGGGCTTCCTCTGCCTCATCGTACAGCTTACGCCCTTTCGCGCCACCATAGGCAAATGTGCGGGCAATCCCTACTGCACCAATGGCATCTAGTCGATCCGCATCACGCACAATTTTCGCTTCAATCGAAGTGGCTTCTAGCTCATTGCCACCATTAAACGATACTTGTGCGATGCAATCACGAATATGTTGCTTTTTTTCCTCGCTCATTGGCAGTTCGCTAATGAATTTCTCTTCCTGTTCTTTACTATCGGTATACTTTTTATCGCTAACATCATGCAAAAGCACCGCAATTTTTACAACCTCTTCGTCTGCTTCAGGCTCTGTATGTAAAATCGCTAACGCATTGTGATAAACACGTTCAATATGTTGGAAGTCGTGACTCGCATCAAACTGCTCATAAATGCCACGAACCTTTTCCTTTAAATCATTCATCTTGTTCACTCAGTCCTTTCTCTTTGCAAATCCCACATGCATCTAAACGCGCTTTTTTTCATTGATTTGATCTAATACTATGCTTCCTCCTTCCAATTTTTTATCTTACTTATTTATATTTTATTATACCGATTGATTATAGAAATTACACGCTAACTATTTACATGAATTAGTGGTGCCCCTTACTTTAGGTCATGACAAAAGCTTAATCTGTGACTTCCTAGAAACCTGAGTTATGATTCGATGTTTATGAGCGAGAGCTGACGTAAGCATTGATTCAACAATATTTTCACAATTCAAAATACAAATTTTACAAAAGAAGAACATATTTGCTATATTAACATTAGACAAAAATGAGGGGGAATACACATGGAAAAGCTACGTGCTGCATTGCATGCTTTTGAGCTTAGAGAAGTAGCAGAGCAAATTTTGCAGTTCGCAAAAAAGTCAATTCGTGCTACGACAACACCAACAGCAGATGACGCCATTCAAATCGGACAATCTAAAATTGGCGGTACGCCCGATGTACCGACAGATTTTGTATGGCCATATACAAATAATGACCAACCATTATACTTTCTATGTCAGCTCAATTTAACGGAAGTACAGCCATATGATTCAGACAATTTATTACCAGATGAGGGGCTGTTATCCTTTTTCTATGATGCTGCTAGACAACCCTGGGGCTATGATCCAAATGATGGCGATGGCTTTCACGTTTTCCATTTCACACAAGCACCTGACCATTTACATCGAATGCAACAACCCGCAGCATTAGATGAACATATTGGTAGCGCGGCGTTACACTTTAGAAATGAATGGACACTACCCTCATGGGAGTCTCCCTATGCTGAAAATTTAGAAGACATTTTAACAGAGCAACAACAGGATACCTACAATGACTTTTTATATGAGTGGGGCGATGAAGAGACAACGGAACAAACGACACATCGCATAGATGGTCATCCTGATATGATTCAAGGAGATATGTATTTACAATGCCAGCTTGTCACAAATGGTTTATATTGCGGGGATGCAACAGCCTACAATCACCCATTACGCAAGGAGCTTGAACCACACGCAAAGGATTGGCATCTCCTATTACAGCTTGACTCGGAAGATGACCTCGGCTGTATGTGGGGCGATAGCGGTAAACTATACTTCTGGATTCGCAAGGAAGACTGCAAAAATAAAAAATTCGATAAAGCATGGACTGTTTTGCAGTGCTATTGACTATTTGTATGTGATGATTTCAGTGCTATATGAAGTACTGTACCACTATCAACAGCTCGCATTGTCCACCCCTCCCGATGATATTGGTACCTACCAAGTAACACGAAATAAATACGGTAAATCTATCACTGCAATTAAATACAAGTGAAAAATGGACTAGCCCCAGGCACGAGCTTGGGCTAGTTTTATTTTTTAAAAATTATCGCTCTATATTAAAAGCCTCTTATTACTATTATTAGATATATTAACGAGAGGCTTTTAAGGATGCTAAATTTGTCATTTGTTAAATGGATACTGTTTAACTTTATCTACGGCTTCTAGTAATTTAATTGTGACAATATCAGACTCTTCTATATGACTTGTTAAAACTGCATTGGTATCATCAAAAAGAGCTGTCGTTATTGTGAATTTTTCAATAACATCTTTAGTAGATGCTTTTTGTTCATTAATATTCAAAAGAAGACGATTCACTTCTTGCTGAACATTTTCGTTTGATATTAATAACTGTGCAATTTTTTCACTGGCACTATTCCCAACAATGATTCCGTCATGAATTAGCTTTTGATTCACTTGAATATTTTCATACACTTTATGAATTTGTTCTTGTGTTTGTGAAGTTAGACGTGAGATATGTTTTGTACTTAATTTTGTACTTTCTGCAAGTTTTCTTACTTCATTTGCAACTACCGCAAAGCCTTTTCCGTGTTCTCCAGCTCTTGCAGCTTCTATAGATGCATTAAGGGCGAGTAAATTAGTCTGATTTGATATATCATCAATCACTTTTACAATGGATTCAATTTGTTGGGACCCTTCATTTAAGGCATGCATATTTTGTGAAGTTTCGTTCGATTGCTCTCCTAAATCATTAATAATATGTTGGAGTTTATAAACAGCTTTTTGATTATCAACAATCGATTTTTCGATTTGATCCATACCGCCGATTAATTCATTTCCATCTTTTAAAACATTTTCAGAAATTTCGTTGGAAGCAATCGTACTTTTTTCAACGTGATTAAATTCTTCTAAAATTTGCTTGACCATTTTACCCAGAATACTATGTTGATTATTAACTTTGTCATGTTGCTCGACAGTTGCGATAAGTTCAACATGTAAATTATTTAAAAAAATTTGGAAAGCATGATCTTTTTCATCAAGGGATCGGTTTAATTCATCAATTTTCTGTTTAAAAAGCTCGATATCATCTTTTTTAGCATTAAATATATCCAACATTACATAGCACCTCAAATATAGTTTAAATTAGTATTTTATATAAACCTTTTATTTTATCAGAAAATAGGGGTATTGCATACATTTAGTAAATTTTGTACGCTAAACAAATTTTGACATAAAAAAACTGCACCTTTGAATCCGACTTTTTTGGTTGACTTCTTCCTATAAAACGATTGTTAGTTGATACATCTATTTGACAGTCAAATGTGAAATGCTATTCGTCATTTAAAAATCCTTCTGAAGTCGTTACATATCCAAAAACAATATAATCTTCATTTTCCTTTTGGAACGGAATATTTGAATTTTTTAACAACTCCCCTAGCGCAAAATGACAGTCGATTTTTTGATCAGGAAGTAATTGACCTTGCTTTTTATAATAATACGGTCGAATTTTTAACCACTCGATATTTGAAGTACAATACGATTCAGTCTCTAAATGCTGCCAATCGCCATGATATGTTATATGTTCATAAAACTGTGGCGGAAAGGGTTCCGGTTCCGTTAAAAGCTTCATCTGGAACGCAGGTGGAAAAGCCAACGAAGCGATTCCCTCCGTCAATCTACCCCATTTTGTTTGATTCATAAGAGAAATTAACTGACGTTCATTCATAATATTCAACATTAATTTTTCGATTTTCACCTCAAGCGCTTCAAGTCAAACAATATACTGCCTGATTTGTGGATCCGTAATATTTTCGTCATCTGCAAATAATAATACTTTCGAACTGATTTCCGCTGTTTTTGGGTCTTCATCAACAAACGGTAAGAATACTCGACCTCGATGCTGTGATGGCACCGCGAGCACTGGAATCATCGTGCCTCCCAGTTGATGCACGTTACCACTACCAAGATGAATACTATATTGTCCGAGCTTACCATCTACTAATATATGCGGAGCCTTGACACGCACATTTTTCAAGCCAAATAATAATGCGAGTTCCTGGATAATGACTGCGCGCATTTCCACTGTAGAATGGGAAGCCTCTGGATCCACTTCTCCAGCATGAGCAACACTCACAACTAAATCTAAGTCGCGCATTACCTCACTAAAGTGTACAGTTGGCACATCGGCAAGTTTAAGCTGCTTACTTGTCAGTCTTCCAACAAAAGTTACCTCTTGTAGTGTCGGGGCTTCTACTTCCGCAGCGGTAAAATAATCATAAACAAAGTCAATAACCGTCATTAAATTATAGCGGTATGATATTTTACGAATTGGCTCATAATAGCCGACCTTCCAATCACGTGATTTCAACAGTGCAATCGCTTTATTTGGTTGAATTTGATAGCCTTCAAAGCGATTTGTCCATAGTTGTTCCTTCTCATCATTTGTCACCACATAAAATTCGCGGAACACTTGCTTAAATGGCTGTTGCCACTGTTTTTCAAACACAAAGTGCTGCCAGTTACGCCAATTTTTCTGCTCGTAAAAATGTGCAGGATGTGCAATTTGAAGCTCACCAGACACGTGCACTACTTCACTATGTAGCGTTTTAAACTGACTGTCCTCTATATAGTAGAATGCATCATCTTTACACCAAATAAGTTTCGTTAAGAGCTGCGCAAGATTTTCATTGTTCATTAAGCTATATAAAATGTCGCTACTAAAGCTTGTTTCCTCGCACATCGCACGCTCAAGCTGGATTTTTGCACGCTGATATTGCTCAACGATTTCTTTTTTAACCGCCTGCA
The DNA here is from genome assembly GCF_049058285.1 of Lysinibacillus sp. UGB7. Taxonomy (NCBI): domain Bacteria; kingdom Bacillati; phylum Bacillota; class Bacilli; order Caryophanales; family Bacillaceae; genus Lysinibacillus; species Lysinibacillus sp. UGB7. The sequence continues at coordinate 98,632 of NZ_JBMGUV010000007.1, read as the reverse complement.
TGTCAAGCACTGTCTCATCTTTTGATAACTTTTTTGGTACAGATTTCAGCTTTTTTCCTGCCTTTGTAATCGCTAAATCGACCTTGCCTGGACGAGTCGCCACAAGCTGGAACGTCACATCCTCCACCTCAAGTGGCTCAAAATAGTGCTTCAGCTCCTCATAGCGCTCATTTTCCATTTGCCAAATAAACTGCGTCGTATTACCGCCCGCCACTTGTTCGGCCAAATTGCGAATTGCCATTTCCACTGCCTGCGCCTCACTTGCGCGACGTTGCGCACCAAACTGCTTTGATTCCTTTAAAAACTGTTGGAAAAATATATAACGTGTCTTCGCCTCATCCATCGTAATCGGCAGCAAGCTATACGACCGTAGCTTTTCCTGATTGCGCTTTGCGACAATTTCCTCTTTTAACGTCGCCGCATCTAGCTGCCCAAGACTAGCCTTTGCATACAGTTGTGCTCTTCTGTGATTTGCGCCAGATGTACTATATTTCGCCGCATCATAGACCATGTCAAATTGGCTTGGATTCATTGCATGATGTGCACGGATAAACCAGCTGCGATCAAACGCACCCTTTTCAAAGTCCTGAATTGGGATGGCGCTGTATTCAGTAATTTTTGCCTTTTCATAATCATTCGTGCCCTCAGTCGTATGCGCGATAAAATACCATACCACCTCCTCAAGCCCTTCCCAGCCAATATATTCGCTAATAAGCGGAATAAGCCTAGTATTATAGAGCATCGCCTCAATCAGTCGTTTGTCTGAAATGCCCACAGCCCGCAGCCTTTCAAACATCTCCTCATTCGACTCATTTTCATCCAGCACAACCTTTTGTAGGAGCACCGACAAGCTTTCCTTTCGTGTATGCACTGTATAGATCCACTGGCGACTCAACTTTTCAGTGCCGAGTGCTTGTAATATGCGAATGAAATACGAAACCCCTTTCACCTCGTGAAGGTCTTTCACAAAAGGTGTCACCGCTGTCTCCATATCCCCACGCTGAAGCTCCTGCTCAACAATAAACATCACCACTTCGTCGATTATTGCCACAAGCTCTTCGTAACGGCTAAAACGTTGTAAAACTTCTAAATCACCTTTTCGCTTTTGCAATAAATACGCAAAATGCTCCGAAGAAATGAAACGTCGTACATGATTGTCAGTAAATATCCGTGCCTCAAATGCCACACCTAATCCAACTAATGATAGATTCTCTAGCATATCTATACTTTCACCGGTAAACAACGACATCGTATAGAGTAGCTGCACGACTTGCTTTGGTGTGCGTGCATATAAACCCATTTCAGAGTGTGCTGCACTAAATAAATAAATGTCACTCGCACGGTACTCTTTATCTGTATATGCCAGCATGCCTCCTTCATCATTATCCACTGTTGCATGAAAATGCATGAGCATACTACTACAAAACTGCACATAATCTAGTGGTTCTTTCAGCGATTTAAAATGATTTGTGATTTTTTGCTGGTGCAGCTCCTCACCAGAAGCAACTGTATATTGCATAATTGTATGCACTTGATTCCTGTACAACTCGTCTTCAAACTGTGCAAGTACCTGCACTTTTACGTCGCCAAGGAATTGTTTTAAAAATGCTTTCCCCTTTTCCGTCAATGCATGCATAAAATTCAAGTTTGAAATTTTTTGCGTATATAAATAAGCACAAATGTCCGTCGCCGTTAGCTCACTCTGAACGAGCCAATCCGACCAAACTTCCGCAAGTGGTAAATGGTCAATCGAGCCAATTATTTTCTTTTTCTCACCATCAGCTGTCAAATAATCGCCAACGAGTGTTTCATATAGTTCACCGCTATAGTTTTCTACCTTATAGGCGTAGTCCGCGTGCTTTTCAACTAGCTTCGCTAATGGTGAAAGTTTCTGCTTCAGCTTTATAAAATCGTAATGTAGTAAGTCTTTAAACGTAAAAGATATCGTTTTATCAGGCTTTACTACATAGTTCACAGGCTCAAAAGGTTGCGTTAAGAAAGTTTCTTCCTGCTTTCTTAGCTGCGCAAGTAAGTTTTTCTCCTTATCAGTAGATTGGGCGATTTTATCTGACCAATCTACTATTGTTAAGCTTTCTCGCACCTCAATTAATAGCTCTAACGCGCCTAAACGTACAATCTCTTTTTTATTTGTCAGTAGCTCCTCCGCTAATTGTTCCACCTCTTCAATTGGCTGAATGCTCAGTAGCTTAAGTATCGACTGACGCATTTCTCCAGACTTTAATGTTAAAAGCTGTGGCACAGCAGCTTTAAAGGCAACGAGCGGATATTTTTTCTCCGTCATCGTCTCGATTGCATCACGTCGAATGCCGACACTACGATCCTTCAACGCTGGCATCAGCAGGTCATAACGCTCAAGCAATCGCGGCACATAATAATAAAAATATTCCCTCGCATCAACAGCCAACTTTGGTATCTCTTCCGCTATTTCTTCAAGCTCCATGTCCCGTTTTAACATGCTTAACAGCAACACACGTAGCTCGAAAAAACCTTTTTTATCAAACGCAAAATTTAAAAATGTAAACGGCGAACCGTCTATTGTATGTGTCTCCCCCTTTATTTGCGTTGAAAACTGTTCAAGCTTTGCTAACCAAGCGTCCGCATGCGCAAGGAACCATGGATGCTCCGCAAAATACTGCGCAATATTTCCCTTTAGATTTTTTTCACGGTGATAATAATAACGACTAGGAATCGAATCCGTCACAAGCCTATAGCCGTAAATAAACGTATTTAAATTGTCCGATTGAAGAAGGTAGGGGAAAATACGCTCACCGACACGTTCCATTTCCATATTGCGCAGTGCATAAAGCACTGTTTGCTGAATATAATCAGCCTTTTGCATCAGCTCGTCTGTACGCAATAAAAACATGGCCACATCCCGGCATGACATAACCCAAATACCAATAAATACATCCAGATTGCTGCTACTTGCAAGCAGTTGTTCGACATACGCTTCATCTTGCAGCCCCTTTACCCCTGTCTCAATTGCATACCGCAAGTGCTTTTGATCCTTTGCCTCATAGCCAAGTCCAAACCACACATCCACAGCACGTACAATAGAAGAAAATCTTGTTAAATCATTAGCTAGCAATAGCTGCATAAAATACATCTGTGCCTCGATAGTCCCCTCATCCATCGTCTCAGCAATCACTTGACGAGCTCCCTCTTGATTTTTAGCTGCTAGTAGCACATCACCTAAGAGCTGATGCATGTCCTCGTGATCTGACATAACAATGCCTTGAGCTAAATACTTCGAGTACATTGGATGCGCACCATTTTTCCATAAAATATCACGAATTATTTGCTCCAGCTTTTCATCACGCTCATTTAACAATAGTGCAACAAAATATGGAAAAAGCTCAACAGAAACAAGCGCTTCATCATCCTTCGTGACATAGTAACTGTCAAAATGCATATAACTCGTTTTTCCGCCATGCTCAAACGCCTCAAAAAACTGAATAGGCATCGTTTGTAAAAGCGCCATAATGAGCGAAGTGATACGGTAGCTATGTAACTTAAAAGAATTCGGCGCACGGTACGAACGACGATAATACGATTTGCTATACGGCAACTTCGGTACTATTTGTAAAAATTTCAAGAATAGCTCGTAACGGTCTCTTGACAAAAGATTTTGCAATAAAGAATCTAGCTCGCTACCCGAGAAATCTTCAAACGTCCGAATTGGCAACTTCTCCAGTGTTTCTTTAATGTCATGAAATCTGTAATCATCCGTGTTTTTTAACTGCTTTTCTAATAGTGTTATTGTTTCCATAAGCTCACCTATCTTCCCGTCAAAAATGATAATTTAATGAATGTCCACTGCGGATCGTCTGACACAATTGGCGCGTCAAGCGACTCATACACATGCTCGTTTTGTACTACCTTAAATAAACTGTCTTCAAAGGCAAGTTCCATCGTTTCAATGCTTTTTTGTACATCCACTTTACTACGTTCAGTTATGGTCGAAAACTTTACAGCACCCATGTCTTGTAAATGTTGCTCGTGCTGTTCCGTTAAAAACTCTAGCAGCGTTTCGCCCTCGTTATAGCGTGCCACCTCTAGTGCCACAAGCATATGTAGTAAATCGCGTAACGTTTTTGGATGCTGTGGCAACTCATACGCCACCCCTTTTATCCTTCGTTCTCTTCCAAGTGATTTCTTTTGTATAATAATTTCCATTTATGTCACCTCTAACTTTCCATTAAATTATTTACTTCCCTTTCTATACTCAAATTTAAAGCTTTATTGAAGGTTTTTATATGAAAGAATTTAGTGTCAATTGACAAGTGTTCATGCAGTAGTTGGCCTACTAGTCTTTCATATATTTTAGCCATCCACCTCTACAGAAAAAAAGCTTTCCATTACACCCACAAATTCAATATCAATTAAATGATCCTCATCAAGCTCATGCTGCGTGTAGGTAAAGCGTCCACCCATCTCATCCACCTTTAAAATAGGTAAATGTAGCTTCTTCATGACATCCTCGATTGTTGCCTCTGGATAAACATATTCAAATGTCTCTGATTCAATACAAAACCTAGCCAGCTCTTCTAATCTAGCGGTGTATTGATTTCTGACATTCTCAGCAAATCGCATACTTTTATCGTTCATTAAATGCGCAGGTATATTGACTTTCATACCATCAAGAGTCGCTTCATAACTCTTATACTTGTCCGAAAACTCATAATACCAGTGCTCCATTGTTATCCCCCTATAAATTTATTGGCTGAAAAAAGAGCCTATGCTTTTGCATAGACTATTATCGGCGCTTCGCAATGTATTGTTTCACTACATGCCAGCCCTGCTCCTCTGTATCTTCTCGAAAAGTGAGTTTTGTCGATTGCTCCAATTGCTATAAGTGTTCTTTGACTTCTTGAATCATTTGCTTTCGTCTTTCACCTATCTATACCCTGTTATTATTTTTCAGTTGCTGTATTCCCCATTGCAATAGAAATTCTATTCCAACTGTTGATTTGATTGATGATTAGAACAAGATCAACATACTGTTTCTCGTCATAGAATTCACGTACTCGCTTATAGAGGTCATCTGGCACTCTTTTCGTAGGAATGAAAGTTATATGCTCAGCTAGTTCTAGAGCAACTTTCTCTTCAAGTGTATAAAAAGTACATTCATGCCAAGCATTTAAACAATAAATACGCTGTTCAGTTTCACCCATCTTACGAGCATCGGATGTGTGCATGTCTATGCAGAACGCACACCCATTCATTTGAGATACTCTAATTTTAATAAGTTCCCTCGTTGCTCGATTAATCGTTGATTTCTTCGTGTATTTTTCCATATCCATCATTATTTTCATACCGTCAGGCGCAATATCGTAGTAGGCAACTCTTTGACTCATAAGGCAAGACTCCTTTTGTTTTTAAGATAAGACAATTATAACCATATAAGAACGTTTGTGCTAGTTTTTAGCTGTATAACTTTTGAATTAAATGGAATCAAAGAAAGGAAATGTACAGGATTGATGGATAAATGAAATGCGACACGTAATGTGATGTCTAAGAAAAAGAGGCTCATACCTTGCTTCATTCCAATCAATGAAAAAACATCATCATTATTGTGCACCAATAACATTTCCGGGATTAGGGTCATTATGTATGAACGTGTGTGATCTTTCATCGTTCGATACACTTCAATGTCATTAGCTATGAACTGCCATGCGCTGCCGCGGCGGTCGACCTGCAATCAGGGCGCAAAGACATCCGGATTATCGTCTCGCCATACGCCTATGCAGCCAATTAAACAGGCCGTGTAGCTTCTCATCACGCGATCAACCTCACTGTCCGCATATTCAATTGCGATATTTATGCCCGGCTTGCGCCATGCCAAAATTCGACCGGAAAATCCAGGCCACCAACATTCTTCATACAGTTCAGGTTGACCATATGCCTTTATCGACTCATCTGGTGTTGAGCTCATCGTGATTCCGTTGGGAAGCTTTCCAGGAAACGGAGCTTTAATTCTGTCATCCGAACCGGGCGCAAGAAAATGTATAGCCCCAATGATCCATCCATCTTGATTTGTATATTTGCGCCCAGTCAAATCATTTATTTTTGGTGCGCGATAAATATCGATGCGTATCGATGTTTTCACAGACCAGATAATATCGTCGTTGAAATAGCTGTTCGGTGGTGGCATGCGCTTGACACCGAATGATTGCAGCAAAGCTTGAACATTCCTCTGATTATACGGATGACCAAGCATGTCAATGAGCCGTTCAGATGGTTCTTTCATGTGTATATCCATTCCTTTCGCTTCGCTTAAAGGACACAATGTGTTGAAATCAGTGTATCCTTAAGTGAACTTTTTTCTGATCATAATCATCCCCCGTCTCGATGTGCAGGGGCAAAACCGTTGACTCTGAGTAATCCTTACATTCTACATTACTTCCAATTTTTCCTTCCTCCGCTATGCCGCTCCCAATCTACTTTCCATTCCTAATTTCAATTAATGTCAGCTTCTCGTTCTAATATTCAGTACCAGTACCCTTGGTCACACGGGCAATCTAATCGTAGCTACAAAGACATTTATAAAACTACAGGAGCTTTCTATGAGCATAAAAAAGAACTTGTGTGGAATTTTTACACAAGCCTTAAGGTTATTGTTTCAATTGTAGAAAAGAGGCTAATTACTCCTCATATACCTGTTACACTATCAATAACTGTAGATTTACCATTAATGCGAATATCAATCGTATCAAGGTTAGGGTCTAACGTTAATTTATAGACATGCTGTTTTACTGCATTATCTTGTTGATTGGTAACATCTAACTTTATTATTAATGTGTCACCTTGCGTTTCAAGGTCTGTTGTAACTATTCCTTTTGACTGAAAAACGATATAAGAAATATCCTCACCTTCATTGATTATTTGAAGTGTATTGTTGTCATCAATTACCCCTCGTACTTTATTCGGAACAATCTCAATTTCACTAATACTTAATGCTGATGAATTACATGCTGTTAAAAAAATACTGACAAAAACACTAAAAGTGATTTCTTCAATCCATTTCACTCCTTAACTGTCTTTCTTAATTAACTGGATATCCATTCTATGCGATTAAAGCATAGCGGAGTTTGTGTACAGATAAATGGTAAATGTATAACAAGTAGAATTTGACCATTACAAAACATGAGTAACCCCCTCATAGAAATGTTTAATGCACTTGTGTGGGTTGATAGGAGGTGAATCGTGTCCTTGAAGTTGGTGCTACAATATTTTAAGCTAATTTGTTTACAGTAAGTCCATAGCAAACTCTTTGGAATTATCCTTCTCGCAATCGAGTAGTGTTAAAAGTGAACACAAACGAATTCAAGATTGGAACAACGTACTATTTTTGATTCACCTTTCTCATTTAAAAGGAACAGAGATGTGTTGCAAGTGCCATCTTCCCGAAATTAGGAAAGACTTGAGTAGACTCTGGAAAGTAACAATCAAGCCAACGAATGTTTTGATTTTTGATGCTAGCCGAATCCTCCGTCCATTTTTAAACGAAGAGTTGAACCAATCAGAAGCTCAGCTTCATGTCTTTCAGTATACGTAAATAACCAAAATGTCCGTCCTTTAATAAGTACGCGAAAACTAATGTAAAATATAACGGGATTTAATCTAATTGAGTATAGAAAAACCCCGAATAGGTTCACTTTTTTTAAAGTATCCACTATGCGGGGAGTTCAATTGACACCAATGTAGTTCTTTTTATTATTGTTTCTCGTAATATTGCAAAATCCCTTTATAGATGGATTCAGCAAATTGCTCAACATATTGATCATCTGTCATTTTAGCACGGTCTTCACTATTTGTTAGGAAGCCTAGCTCAACTAAGATGGCTGGAATATTCGTATTAGCGCTCACAATGTGTTTTTCTTCTTTGACCTTACGATTTTTCATATTTAAGTTATTTACTATTTGATTGTTTACAAATGTCGCAAGATCAATGTCTTCTTCATACATATCACCTGGTGTTTTAGCGTAATATGTTTCGGTACCTTGTGCAGCAGTATTCGCTGCTGAGTTAACATGGATACTTACGAAGATTTCACCGTAATTAGCATGTGAAAAGTCAACACGATCTTGTGGTGTAGGAAATGTATCCCCTGTACGAGGCATCAATACCTTTGCACCTGCAGCCTCCAATTTATCCTTAACAAGAGTACCAACCTTTAATGTAATGTTTTTTTCGGAAAAAGATTCGAAAGACGTTCCTGGATCCTTGCCACCATGACCTGGATCAATAATAATAATTCGATCTTTTAACGGATTACCACTTTGATTTAATAGCTTTAAGTAAGACTTATGCACGTAGCCCGTTTGATCTTCAAAAGTAACTTGTGCCCAGTAATCATAAATACTGTTCACTTGAACATATTCACCCTTACTAAGCTTACCTAAAACCATAGACGTAGAGTTAGCCTCTTTACGGATATTTAAATTGTCAACTGTCACTCGACCAAGTAAGTCACCTGTAACTGGTGGCGTGATTGGATCTGGAGTTGGCTTTAGGTCTGGAACTGGGATAGCAGGCTGTTCTACTGTAACATCCTCTGTACTATTCGCTACGATATAGCCTGGTACATCGTCCACTTCTGTTAAATAGTAGCCATTAACCGTCTTATAAACTGGTAATTTCACTTTACTATTCACAGTCGAAATAATCTTTGAAGATGAGCTTGCTTTAACGTAAACATTAATAGATTGAGCTGTTATTACTTGCTTTTGAACATTCCCTAAAGTATTACCATCTGCATCTAAAAACTGAGCATACGTTTTATAAATATAAGTATAGGCATCTTTTGACGAAACTTTTAACCAGTCTCCTTCGGCTGCATAGACTGATAGTTTATCACCTTTATTCACTGTACCCACAACGTTAGCTTTAGATGAAGAATCTTTAGTATTACGAATATTTAATCCGTCAGTCGTTACTTGAACTGTCCCAATAATCTGTGATGCATCAGGTACATCCACATCTTTTACTGGTAACTCTAAACGATACTTTTCACTTTTTGCACGCGCTACGAATAACGCAAACTGTGCACGTGTCACTTGGCCATTTGGATTATAATTTTGACCGCTTCCCTTTGTAATACCGTTGTAGTAAATCGTTTTTACATATTGAATGTAAGGATGTGTCATATCTACATCAACAAAAGGTGAATCTACTTTTTCATATTCACTGGAATCAAGCTTAAATGCTTTTGTTAATACAAAACTCATTTCATCACGAGTTAAAGGCATATTTGGCAAGAATTTATCCTTAGTATTTGTCGCAAAGAAACCAAGCTGTTTGGCACTTTCTACATAGCCTGAAAGCTCAGTACCGACTGTTACATCTGAAAAGCTTGATTTTTTGACAACTAGTGGCTTGTTCCCTGAAGCAACAACAACCATCTTGGCAACTTGCCCACGCGTTACGTTATTATTAGGCTTGTAATATATTTTCCCTTTTTCTGTATATCCTTTAATAACACCTAAATTAACTAAATAATTGATTTGTTCATAAGCTTCATGGTTTGAAGAAATATCTTCAAAACCACCACTTGCACTTGCATTATGTATGGAAAATATAGAAGCTGATATGAATAAGATGCATAACATAAGACTGATTTTCTTGAGGTACAATGCCCTATTTCCTCCCTTCCTATTCTTGTGTCTATTATAGCAAAATTTTACACATGAAACTACCATAAGAATGTAATCATTTCCTTTTCTAGTTAAAATCAAGTGATACTTCCAATATAAACCTCAAACTTTTTAATAACTTTCTTACGTAACTAACCTACCGTTAGTTGACTAGTAACAATCTTTTAGAAAATCACCCCCCAAAAAAAGTTGTGCGCAAATTCCGAACACCAGAAAGCACTTATCAGAATAGAGGTTTTGGGGGTACGCACTTTCAAAGCAAAAAACAACGACCAACTAACGAAATTTAATTCGTTCATTGATCGTTTTGTTCCAACACGTTTAAGCAATGATAAATTGTTCCGGTTCCAACTTTGTAAGTCTTTCGATTGTCAGCGATTGAAACGCCTTCTTGATAGTCTTTAATGATAGCGTTGCGTCCAAATTGGAAGTTCTAACAATGTCAACCTACCCTACGTGTGATGTGGAATACCAATTTCATTAGCATAATTTTCTATTTAAATTAATTTAAATTTATGTTTACAGTTTCTGTACTTTGGTTTACATATTGAACTGATACATAAGGTGCTTGATAGCTAGTGAAAGCATTCGTATGTTCTCCAGACCAAACTGCATTTGAAGTAGAACTTGTCCCTATTGTAGCGTCTGACCAATACACATTTTTCAGATAAGACTTAGAAGCAAAATTATCGCCACCAACTTGTGCAATTGACGTTACACGTTTTAAGGAATTGCCTGTTCCACTTTTTTTCCATCCATTAGCAGTAGCATTTACCACGACTGTACGCTTGACCCCATCTGTAGCAATCCCACTTACACTAAGCTCCACAGTATTATCAGAGGTTACATAAAACTTCATAAAGACAGTTTGTGCACTTTTAAAACGAGTTGTTGACGTACCACTTGAAGGACGAGTACCATTCACAGAAATAAAAGGTGCCCAATTATCTAGTGTTGGACTATGTTGTAATCCCGCATCTACTTCTACCGAACCACTATGTCCACCTAAATAAATATAACCTGTATCCGTTGAATTACCATAACTTACGTCATTCCCACCAGGTATGTAAACATTTGTAGACATCCACGAATAACCTGAATTTGATAATACCTTTCTGTATGGTCCCGTACCCGTTGATGCAGCATCAGCTTGCGTTGGGATTAATAACACCAGTAAAGAAAAGATAGATAACATACTAATTAATTTTTTCAATATACTACCCCCTAAATTTTATTTCACCTTACATTTTATACCAAAATAACATATTTGTAAATATTTAATATAAATGTAATATTGTACTAGTTCAAAAACTTATACAAACTATGAAGGGGCTATTCACTGAAGAGGGGTTTCAGGTTTTCTCTCCCTGTCCCATTGAATATACATGCATTTTCTGATTGTTTACTTCTACCATTTCCCCGTAAGGCGAGATAGCTTCAAGCTCATTTGAAAAGAATATTTTGTTGATTGCAAACCCTATTACATTTAGACAAACAATTATTCCTAAGATCCATGCAAAAACATACATTATCTTTTTACCTCTTTTCTTTTTAATTTTAATTTTACTCAATATGATTACTCCTTTTCTGTGGGGGAAGAAGCTATTGAATTATGTATCTTTGTTTCTTTTGGTATATTAATTATTGTTTTCTTCTGTCTCAACATCATGAATATAATTTCCTAATTGTAAGACAAGAATAGGCGCAACCGCTCCCCATGGGATTCCATTTAACAGTTCATTCATTTTTCTCCCCCAAATTGTTTATTTACCCTTAATACGATTACGTTCGTCTAATCGTTCACTCACGAAAAAATAAATAAAAAAAAATCTCAGGAATTTGAACCTGAGACCTTTCTTTTAAATATTTTTCTTGCAAAAATAAGATAGATAATTAGATAAGTTGGAAATTGAATAAGGCCTAAAATGCCCCATAGCCAAGCATTGTATCCCCTCTTCCGTGCATCCCAAAACATCCATGAGCTCTGACAAAACAGAATGAGCATTGAGGATGAAAGCAATGATTAGCGTAACTTTCTATACGCGTATCATGTATTCTGCATAAATACTCTTGATATTATCTGGCACTGGCACGCCTAACTCTTCCTGTAACTTTTGCTGGATCATATCAAAACATTGTGTACAATCTTGTTTTTTATTTTTCTCGATTAAAAATTGCAAGAGCAAAAACATGTATTGCTCATTAAATTCATCGAGCTCTAGCATTTTTTGTAGGCAATTTAGTTTTAGTAATGGATTAATTTCATTCGTATGGGCGATATACATTTCTAATAAATGTAATACGCTTTGTTTTAAGCGAAGTTGTATTTGAATCGCCCAATGATATTCTTCCTCCGCTAAAAAATCATCTTCATAGCAATTTAATAATTGTTGCATTGCTTGTTCATCATAATGCTCTCTTTCTAACAACTGTACTAGTTCCTCATAATCACTATCAATTTCGATATTTAATTGATAGTGATTATTTACTAATAGAATCGGATTTTCACTACCATTTTGCTTCAAAATTTTGCGTAATTGATAGATGGATGTATGTAAATTAGCCCCAGCTTTCTCTAGCTCTGCTTCTGGCCATAATTCTTCCATAATTACAGTATTTAATAGCGGCTTATTCCGATTAAACCATAAATATAAAAACAATTCCTTTACTTTTCTTGTACGCCATTTCACAATTTGCTGTTGGACATCTAATAGACGAAAGCTACCAAAAGTATGTGCGTACATATGTAATTCTTTTTTTTTAGATTGCATTTCTTGCCGTAGACTAAATACTTGCTGTGCTTTTGTCACTGCCTTCAATAAACGGTTTTCTCGAACTGGCTTTAATAAATAATCTGTTGCTTCTATGTCAAAAGCATCTACAGCAAACTTCGCATGGGCTGTCACAAAAATAATTTGCATACTTGGATATTTAACTAGTAACTTTTTGGCAACTTGCAACCCATGAACGTCAATCATCTCCATATCTAAAAAAACGACATCTACTCGTTCTTTTTCAAAAAGAGCAAATGCATCCCTTACATTTGTATACGTACCTTTAATGCAAAACGTAAATTGTGTAAGCTTTTCTAGCATAATTCTTAACACATCAATTGCCATTTTTTCATCATCAATTATGACTATATTCACTATGCATCACCTTCTGGTAATAGAATAATAACAGTAGTTCCTTTACCTTCTTCACTATATATACGCAAACTGGCATTTCTAATAAGCTTAAATTTTTTCAACGGATTCGTAAATCCAATACGTGAGTTTTCTTCATTTACTAATCGTTGCAACTTTTCTTCTGAGATACCGACCCCATTATCATAAATTTTAATACGTATTAATTGACCTTCTCGTTGCACACTCACCTCAATAGTACCACCTTCTTTTTTCTTCGAAATCCCGTGAAAAACTGCATTTTCAACTATAGGCTGAATTGATAATGCTGGAATCAAAGATTGAATGGACTCATCAATATCATATGCAACTGTAAGACGATCACCAAAGCGCATTTTTTCAATATAGAGATATGCTTTTACAAGGTCTATTTCATCTTCTATAGAAACCATGCTGTTACGATAATGGACATTCAGCTTGGCACGGAAATAGGTTGCTAAACTGTATAACGCCTCTCGTGTATTTTCTATATCTGTATAGCTTAAGCCGATAATAGTATTAAGTGTATTGTAGACAAAATGAGGAGTTACTTGCGCATATAAATAATTCATTTCATCCTCAATCGCATCAATGGAAGATTGTCGAACTGCTAGTAATGATTGAATACGCACTAGTAATTCATCCATCGCAATCGGTTTTGGCAGATAATCATTTGCCCCAACTTGTAAAGATAACACTAAATCTGAATGCTGCATAATTGCTGTTAAAACAATAATCGGTAATTCCAACATATCGTATTGTTTTCGTACTTGTTTGCATAATTCATAGCCTGACATACCATTCATCATTAAGTCGACTAACATGCAATCTACTTTATGTTTCTTTATATAACCCATCGCATCAAACCCATTATCTACCCCAATAACGGTATAGCCTTTTTGAATTAATGCGTCCACTAGTACTTTTATATTCACATGATCATCATCAACAACGAGTATGGTTTTGTCATTACCTTTATGCAATAATGGTAACTCTAGCTGTAGTATAGTATTTTCTGCTCGATTGCCCATCTGTTGTTGTGTTTCAATATCTAGTTTTTCGAGTGTGGCAAGTGGCACCGTAAAAGTAAAAATTGTTCCAACACCTAATGTACTTGTTACATGAATTTCCCCATTTAACTGTTCTACTATATTTTTTGAGATACTTAATCCTAACCCAAGTCCCCCACTATTTTTACCTTTCTTTACTTGATAAAAGGAATTAAAAATTCGATCTAAGTCTTGTGATGGTATACCAATTCCAGTATCGCTTACTTGTATTTCCATATAATCATTACGTACACTAGCTAAGACTGTAATTTGTCCATGTTTTGTATGTTGCAGAGCATTATAGAGTAAATTATAAAGCACTTGTTTCAATCGTAATTCATCTGTATACATATGGGGTAAATTAGAATCTACTACACTCATTAATCTTATGGATGTATCACTCGACATTAAACTACGAATTTCCTCAATTACTTCATTAATTACGCTTATCGGAACAACACGAGGGATAACACGAACTTCTCCGGTCATATGATTCGAAGAAATCAATAAATCCTCTACTAAATAACCTAAACGTTGTGCGACATTATGTATTAAAATGACATTTTCTTGTTGCCCACGCTTTAACGGTCCTTGTACACCTTCCATTAACGATTTGGATATATTTAAAATACCATTTAAAGGCGTACGTAATTCATGAGACGTTTTCAATAAAAACTCATCCTTCATTTGATTATGCATCAATAGCTCTTCCGATAACGCTTGAACTTTCTTAAAAGATGTATTTGCTCGGAAACTAAGCAGAGATGCAAAACTATATAGTGTAAAAATAAACAATAATTGTTCACTATAAACCATAGGTATATCAAAAATGTAATACATTACTATTAAAAAAGTATAACAAGTAAGAGACACTAAAAGAATTAGAATATAACGTGAACCTTCTACACCTTTCATAAGCACACGTAATAGCACAAACACATTATAAAGCCCAACAGGAATAAAAATTACTGCAAAGATTATTTGTGAAAGAACTAGATTTTCTATTGGTATAATCATACTATTTTTTGTAATCGGGTTGTAAATCCCATAGATAAAAAAAAGGAAACCTAACAAAATACTAATAATATAAATTGCTTTTTTCCTCATAAACTCCGGATACAAATAATAGAGAAAAAATGCTAAACAAGCATCGACAAGTGGTAATATCCCTAATTGCAAACGCAATTGTTCATTTATATTTAAATAAGGAAAAATAAGTAAAAATATTTTTTCATTAGTAAACGACATGTACAGTCCGAATAATATAGTGAATAACCCCAAAAACAATTCTTCTTTCCGTTTCCGATTTTGACTATACGATATAATATAAATCGCACCGAATACAATATAACCAATACATACAAACGATTCTGCTAAAATTTTCATGCTAAAATCTCTTTGAATAGCTTCCTTTGTTCCAAACTCAATAGGAAAAGTAATACCAGCTTTTGGATAATTATAATTTCCGACATGAATTACAATATCAAGCATTTGATTCTCACTTTTTGCAAACACCGTATGTTTATCATCATTTTCGAACTTAAAGTCCTTTAAGGTTTCACTCGGATTCCCCATACTACCTACAACTTCTCCATTTATGAAAACACGGTTAGATTGGCGAATTGAACGAATGTATAATCCATATTCCCCTTCAATTGGTACATTTATCTTAACATGATATGTTCCTACAGTAAGTCCTTCCTCATTTGGTTCTACAAAACTATTCCAGGTAGACGGCACCTCAATTGGTATTTTCTTTCCCTCATACGCATCAAATGAATCGCTTGACGATATTAAGATATTTGGATAGAACGACCATTCTCCATCTAATTTTAAAATAGTATTTTCTTGTAGTTCTTTTTCTTCAATCGTAACTATCCCATTCTGCGCAATCCGCTGACTACTACTAACAAAATAATCTCCGTTGCCAACAAAAAATACGATAATAAATAGCATGATAATGGTCACAGTAATGCTAATATTTTTTTTCACTATCACGCCTCCCCTACTTGAACACAATTATGTATAACATCAAACTATCAGTTTGTTAGAATTAAATCCATTATGCAATATGACTTTCACCTGTATTTCTAATATCGGTCCCCTTACGCATCCTATCATAGGTCTGTTAAACAAATTCTGAACAAACCATATTGTAAATGCATCGACTAGTATGGATTACTATCACTGATTTTAAGTTATTATTATCACTTTACTCTTTTTAAATATGCAAGGCTAAGGAAATCCGTAGCCTGCTTGTTGTTTATTCAGATAACTGCTCTGCACTATCTTCATTTATATAATACGAATGATTTTTCGCTGCTTCTTCAATCTCTTTAAATGCCCAGTGCGTTGCTTTCACATCTGGGAAGCTTGGCGTTGTAACACCGTTTAATGGACCACGTTCGAACATACGGTTCATCATAACAACTGCTTGTGCACGTGTTAAATGTTGGTCTGGCGCGAAACTTCCGTCTTCGCGGCCATTAATGATGCCTGCGTTGCGGTTTGCCTCGATGATCCATTGTGCCCAGTGTCCATCTATATCATTAAATGTAATGTCTACATTTTCTTGAATGTCCAGCTGTTTAAAGTTCGCTGCGACTGTTGCCATTTGTGCACGAGTGATGTTTTCACTTGCACGGAAATTGCCATTTGCATCCCCGTTCATAATGCCTGCTTCTTTCACAAATGCGATAGCTCCTGCTGCATGGTTACCGCTTGGAATATCTTTAAACGGTGAGTAGTCCACTGATTGGTCATCTGTGTAACCTAAGATACGAGCGATCATTGTCGCCACTTGTGCGCGTGTTACATTTTTCTCTGGACCAAATGTGCCATCCGCAAAGCCTTTAATGTATGCATCATGTTCTTCTAATTCTTGCTCGTTCACTTTAATAATTATGAATGTACTGAATTATCTACTGTGAAGCGTAGACCTAATTCTTCCTTCTCCATTGTGACAACCTCTGGGATGACAACCTTTTTCTCGCCATCTGAATGTTCAATGAACACTGCTAGACGCTCTAAAAATACTTTGCGCTCAGCTGGGTCAGTTGGGATTGTCACACCTCTTAATGGTAGTGTTATAACGATTGGATTTACGCATGTAGAAACAAAAACAAAATCTAAATACTCAATGGATGGGGATGAAAAAACTGAAAACTATTACATTCGGGAAGAATTGCTCAATTTTTTATCTCAATGTGAAAAATCAGTACCTTATAAAGCCTATGCATTATTACGATTACTAGCATTTACAGGTATGCGAAAAAGTGAAGTATTGGCACTAACTTGGCAAGACTTAAATTTAGTAGAAAATGAACTCACAATAAATAAGGCTATTGGTCGAGGAAAGCATTCTAAACTATATTTAAAACCAACAAAAACGGGACTTCCACGTATAATTAAACTTGATGACGAGACTATTGATGTTTTATCAGAGTGGAGAAAAAGACAGACATTAGAGTATTTCAAGCTAGGCATCAATACAATGAATCCTAAGCAATTAATATTCAGTAACTCAAAAAATGAATTTATTCAACTAGGACAAGTTCAAAAATGGATGTATAGTGTTCAAGATAAACATTCTTTAAAGAGAGTTACTCCACATGGATTACGTCATACACATTGTTCACTGTTATTTGAAGCTGGAGCAACAATAAAAGAAGTACAAGACCGTTTAGGGCATACTGATGTAAAAACAACAATGGATATTTACACTCACGTTACGAAAAAAGCAAAAGAAGGTGCTATCCAAAAATTCGTTACCTACCTTGAAAGCTGAAATTTTTTTGACTATATTCAAATGACAATTAATGAAATTCATTGACATAAAAAAAGCGCCAAACCCTTGATATATCAAGGAATTTGACACTTTTTGAAACTATATTGTTTCAAATGTATGGAGACGGCGGGAGTCGAACCAACCGTCTCGAACTATTGATATATCAATAGTTGCGGGGGCAATTGATTTTTTTGACTACGTTTTTGACTACGTTTTAATGCAATACAGTTCAAAGCTATTTATTAAATTTCCCAAAATGATGGTTGTACTATCATTTTACGGTCATTACTTTGAATATACTTTTGCTTCTTTATTACTTCATTCTTTTTTACGAGTTCATGTTTAATTAACTGCATTTTTAAATCGACTTTTTCATAAATGCTAGGATCTGTCAATTCTATACAGCCTTCTTTAATCAAATTTAAATTCCCCTGTACAGCATTTTCTTCTAATTCTATATCTAATATTGTTGGTGTGAAAATTAATCTTTCCTGCTCTTTTGCAAATCTAATAGTATGCTGTGTTCCACTTTTAATAGGGGTTTGAACAGGACATATGCCTAAAGACAATCCACTTTGTATTCTATCCCTCTGAACGAAGCTTCCTCTTGTATTTGGCTTACCTATAGGCGTTTCTGATATTAACAGTCCTTCTTTTTCTAAAATTTCATTTGCTAGGCTTTTATTTTTTGCAGGATAAATTTTTGTTAAATCACCAGCCATTACAGCAATAGTTCTTCCTTTTTCTTTTCTTAAAGCCCCTTCATGCCCTGCGGTATCAATTCCTAATGCTAAGCCACTTACAATTACATATCCCATATCTACAAACCTAGAGGCTATTTTCTTTGCAGACTTTAAACCTATGTCAGTCGGTTCTCTAGTACCTACAATTGCTACCATATCCATATTTTTCAACAATTCAATATTCCCCTTAGCATACAATACAACAGGTGGATCTTTAATGAACCTTAATGAAATCGGATAATATGGGCTTTCATATGAAATAACTTTGATCCCATTAAAATCGTGGATTTTTAAAAGACGATTGGCTTCGTTTATACCCGCTTCAATTAAATCGTCGTCTAAAAATTTTTTAAAAGAAGATTCAACTCTCTCCATAAAACCAATATCATCTAACAAATAAAAGTCAAAATAAGGGTATTTATTGTAAAAATCCCTCATTGTTACACTTCCAACACCTTTTATACAACTAAAAGCTAGCCAAAAAGATGGTTTCAATTGAATCTCCCCTAACCAATTAACCTATACTCTAATATACTATTTAATAACTGTGTTATTTGTTCTAACGAAGCATTATCACCTATCTCATAACAATATATACCTGCTCTATTACTACTGATAGTATCTACTTCCTCATTTCCTATCGATATTAAATATCTTGAATCAATTTCCATCTTTTTCATACATGAAATGTAAGGATCTTGATGTGGTTTTGTTCTATATGTTGAATATCTTGAAATTAATATATCATACTCATAACCATAAGCATCTAAAACTGGCTTAGCATATTCTTCTCTAGATCTAGTAACAACACCAATCTTAAAACCACTACGTTTTAGTTCATTGACCAAATCGACTTCTACTAGTGGCGTTGAATTTTCTAATACAATTTCAGTTGTTAATCCTCTGTGATTTTTTCTATAAAATTCCAAATCCGTTGTTTCTATTAATGTGTTATCTAAATCAAATATAATCCCTTGTATCTCATCTTCTTCACAGTTTAATATATACGGTGGTTCATTGTTAAATTCAAACCTATTTTGATTATTATAATATTCTACTATCTCATCATGATCTTTTGTTCCTCTTAATTGTTCTCTTGCCCAAAAGGCACTTTTAGTAGTTTTATTTATCTTCAATTTATATTCGTTACCATTATCATCAAATTTACCATCAAGCCATTTAAAATCTGATTTTGGCAAATATTGTGTATGCGCTAATGGTATCACAGTTACTTTATCTGCACCATTACGCTCTAATACTCTTACACACTCACTTACTGTTGAGCCACTTGTGAAAATATCATCAATTAAGAGTACATGTCCTTGTATATTTTCTGTACACTCAAATACCCCTTCCACACATTGGTATTTTTCATAACCCCCTCTACTATATTTAGGACTTTCATAAGGCCTAACAGTATTCAATAGTTGGAAATTCAAAGGTGCTGTTCCATCATAAAATTGTTCAAAACCATAGAATCGATGTTGTTGATTTGGTCTCGGTGGGACAGCAGTAATATATGTTATATCTTGTGACTCATCGATAAAATGTTTAATTATAATGTTCAAATACTCAAATATTACATGTCTGGATGCTAAGATTCTATCTCCTCGTACTATACTTTTGAAATCTAGTATTGTACGACTTAAAGGATGAATGTAATGTCGACCATCTTGAACTTTAAAATATCTCCCTAAAAATACTGTATCATATTCTACTTGTGCATATTCATTATACAGAGGCAGTTTATAATAAGTTGCCCCTCCAATAGATTCTTCACCAATATGCTCCATATAATATAAATTACTGTTTAAATTCTCTATATCATTAGCAAACTGATCAATTGACCAAATTGCATCTGGCATATAATTATTGTTTAATATTAATTGATCCTCATCTCTTTCAGCTATAAAAAGAACAGATACATTAATATCTATCCAACTTTTTATCTTATCCTTATTGTTAGTAATAACTATAGTGTCCGCTTCATGTAGTTTAAGATTTATGAAAATATTTTCCACATTAATCTCAATTTCTGAACTAATTTCTTGAATTACTCTATTCCCTTCAATTAAACTTATTGAATTTGTAGAAATAAGTATAGTGTCATTCAATGACACCATTTTATTAAAACCAATTATGAAATTAGGATTAGAAAAAAAATCTGGGGTTCCTGTGAAATCAGCAATAACAGTTATATCACTTACATCTCTAGTACACATATACATCGTTATTTCTCCTTTCAAAATAAGGGAATATACTCCTATACATATTTTACTAAAGTTTCATATTATATTTTTTTTATGTTTTTGCTAGTATTAGAAGTAATATATAGTAATTTAGCATTTATTTGTCATACTCTAACAAATTATGTTACTACTTATGTAAGTAAATGCACCTTATAGACCTACAAAAGATTTAATCTAAAAAACACTCAACATCCAAATGACATTACGTGTTAATCTATTTTATTTACTCTTCTGGCGTTCATTATTTAAACGACGTTACAACCAAAACAGCTTGTGTATAGTAATGAAATTATTTAATATTTATAACCTACAAAGACCCATAAATGGATTTTTGCACGTTCAAAACAAATATTGAGCTATGTACAATTACACACGACGAGAGTCGAACCAACCGTCTCAAAGTACTGATATATCAATAGCTGCGGTGGCAATTGAATTATTTGACTACGTATACTAAACAAAAATAAAAAAGAGCAAGGTTAATTAAACCTTACTCCCCACAAATAGAATATTTGGATTAGGGCATTACCCACGCCTTCCTACGGAAAATTATAATTAAATTATCAAGAAGCGTTCGAGTCAAATGTATTTAATTCAAACGCCTCTCATATATAGTTTATTTAATTATTCCCCTTTAAATCATCTTCATTAAAAAAAGGATTAAACCCTGTTTTATTTGACTGAATTAAATTCTCATGAGTATTTGGATTCAAAGCTAAATCTTTATAGTCTTCATCATCAAATAAAAACATTTGTACTTTTTTTACAGAAACATTTTTATAGAACTCATTTAAGATTAAACCAATGGCCTTTCTATTTGTAGAATCAAATGGTTTAGAAATATGATCTATAACTAAAATAGGCACTAGCGGATATTTTTCTTCGGATATAAGCATTTTTAAAAATCCTAAATAACCGCAAAGTTGTATGAGAGTATGTCTAGCCATACTACCAACATAATAATTCTCTAACTTTTTCCCTTTATTATCTTCATCTTTATTTTTTTCTATCTTTTCATCTTTATTAAATATTTTCGGTTGTAATATATTACCTTTTTTATAGTAATCAATCCTGAATCCAGCGAACTCATTATCACTTTTAACTAAATCTGAGACCTCAAATGCAGATTTATATAAATCCGATATTGATGTAGATAGATCTTTTATTTTCACGCTATCATCATTATTTTGTAATTCTTTAATAGAGTTTTTTATCTCTTTAATTTGTTTCTTTAACGATTCAAGCTCATCAATGCTATATGTAATATCATCATTTAAATACTCCTCAATAATTGCTATAGCCTTAGACTTCTCTGTAAGATCAAAAGTCGATAACTTAGCCTCATTTAAAGTAATTTCATTCTTTATCTCGTCTCTTTGCTTTTTTAACTCTTTTATAGTATTGCTTGTCACTACATAGTTATTAAAAGAAATCCTTTTATCTAAATCATTCAATATTTTTAATATAGGTTGCACTAAATAATCGTAATCTACTTTTTCTGAAACCAAGTGAGATAAATTTTCTACAAGTTTTTTCTTATTTATATTTTCAAATTCAAACTTTCTATTATCCTCTGTTATCTTTTCATATACCTTAACTTGTTCATTAAGATTATTAAATATTGACTCTAATTCAGATATGGTTTTAGACTTTTTATAGTTCTTTTTAGTATCCTCTAACCTCTTTACTTTCATCAATTCTACAAGTATATTTTCTTTATTCTTTCCATTATAAATAAGATTAATATTTAACTTTTTCAAGTTAATATTAATACTATTCCTGATAAACTCAAACTTGTTAATTTTGCTTTCCATTAGCTTTACTTTTTCTTCTAAATCTTTTAATTGCTTTTTCAATTCAAGTATTCTCTTTAAATTTTTATTAAAAATGTAATTTAATATTATAGGTAATTTAATAGAATACTTAATATCAGAGCTCTTAGAAAAAAAGTCATTCAAGTTCCCTTGACTTTTTTCACTTAAAAAATTAAATAAAGTAAACGTTCTATAAGTAAAATTTTCTCCAGCAAATTGTCTGATATCATTTAATTCAGAAAAGTTAATTGCAAAAACCGAATTTAATTTAGATCTGTATTCCGCTAAACCAATAGGTTTCCCCCAATCTTCCTCTTGGTACCTAAAATAATTTACTTCTTGATATAAAGTTCTTTTAATTTCATACTTTATGTTATTATATTCAAATTCTATAGCAGCACTTTTTAAATTTTCTTTATATAGCGCCTTATTATCAATTCTACTAGAATCACCTAACATATAATCAATAAAGTTATAAAACTCAGTTTTACCAGAGCTATTTTTCCCCTTAAAATAATTAATTCCATAATCAAACTGATATTTATACTCTTGATTATCATTACTTAACATAGTTAGTTTACTTATTTTAAACACTACTAACTACCTCCTTTAAAAACTGCTCATCAGAGTATAAAGAACTTTCTCTTATAGCTAAATCAATAAAATTTTCACTGTCTAATAAGGAAATTTCAATATTTTTATTATAAAAAAGTTCCTGACCAATAATCTCTATTCGATGATTTTTTACTAATAGGTCAATTGCTGCAATAATATATTTAAGATCATTACAAAAATCATCAAAAACACCATTCAAAAGTGATAAACATTTTAAAACAATTTCTTTCTTATTTGATAAGTTATATATGTTTGTTTTGAAAAACTTATTTTTTTTAGTTATGAAGGAAAATACTGCGATTTTAATTATACTTAAATTTTTATGTTTTTTTAAAATATCTACCACAATTTCACAGTAATTACTTAACAAGATTACTTCCATTTCATAATATGTATTTTTCGTCACTATTCATCCTCCCATGAAATTTTTTTTAATTCTTCTATATCTTCCTTAGTTAAATATATACATGACCCAAATTTAGTATGATCGTTTAATGAATAAGAATTCGACATAGCTTTTGTTTTATTTAATCGTTTAAGAGGCGTATCAATATCATCTTGTAACTCTTCTTTTACACAACAAAAATTTTCATAACTTATACTTTCAATATTTTCTACTTTATTCAATTTACTATCCAATAAATATCTATCACGAATATCTTCGTAATATTGTTGATAGATTAAATGTTCCTCAATCCGTCTATCCGTTAAATTACATTTTTTTAACTGCACATATTCTCTTGATGAAATAATTTCAGATTCATTTAGATCTATTCTTCTATATTTCTTAAATGTACTAAAGTCTGGCTCGTATCGCTTATCACTAATATCTTGTGTAATACTTTCAATTTTTTTCGTCATATCTGTATGTAAACAAATAAATGGTTGTCCTTTATCAATACACAGTAGAATATCTCCCATAATTTCTTTAATTAAGGCTTTAATTCTCAAGATATAAATAATTTCACTAACAGCACCTTTATTAAAATGTATAGAAAAACTAGAAAATATTTTCTCATCGATATTTTTTTCAGATATAAATTCAAATTTATTTATAATTTCTTCATAATCACACTTAAATTGTTCAAAATTATCAATATACAATTGTTTAACCCTACTAACAAGAGCATTAGATTTTTTGTCAGATTTTATAATTTCTTCAAATAATGGTTTTGCTGTTTCATTAAAAATGTCATCCTTGTTTCCATAAGATTCTTCTGTATATAAAATATACTTACTAATATTTTTATTTTCATGTTGTAAAAGTAACCAATTATAAATTAATTTTTTTTTAGTCGCATTAGTAATTGTTGTTCTTTTGACCTGAATTGCATAAATATCTTGAGAATCACTGTATACACTATTTATATGTATAGTTTCATCTTTTAATTTTTCTTCAGCATTATTACTCAAAACTACGTCATCTAAAGTTTCAAATTCAATTTGTCCTTCTTCTTTCATCAAAGACATATAATAAATAAATACTCGCATTTGATAAGCAAACCCACTCAAACTCCTGATTCCACTATCATCATTTTCAGACATTAAATTTTGAACCAAATTTATTCCTCCTTTCTAAGTTTTCAAAAATAGTTCAAATAATAATTTACTTTCAATTTATCTGCCCATTACTTACACCAATTATAGGAAATATAAAAATAATCGTTATAGAAGTTTACAAGTTAATCCTTCTACATTTAAAGCACTAATACTTCTTTAAATTATAATCTATGAGATCAATATATCTTGCTTCACAACTTCCACACCCATATTTTTTTCTTTAACTCATTAAATTCAACGCCATTTTCATTATTACTAGCTACAGATTTTATTCGATTCGGCTCCTCTAATAGTTCAAATAAAGTTGCTATTGAATATAGGCTAGACATAAAGGATTAGTATATATATGTAAAAGCATATATGCTCTAATCCGACTGGTTCTACTCCATAGAATCTATTCAATGAATATATATAAGCAATTTCTTCTATCATACCATATATAAACGTATAAATTACCCTCTTTAATGGGTCAAATTCCCAAAAACAACATTTCTATTTCACTAATTCTTCTTGCAGTATATCGCTTTAATCATTTTCAACAACATTAAAAAGCACAGACTCTAAGGACTGTGCTTACCAAACATTATAAAAACGGAATTAACGATACTTTTGTTTAATTAGTTCTATTTCATTTAAGTGCTTTTGATATAAACCATTATAAATAACATCCCCACATTCTTTTGAACAGAAGCGGTATAAATCCGGTACAGGTTGCTGTGAAAACGATATTGTAAAACCCCAGTATTCATGATGAGTCTTACTAGATACCTTTTCATCACAATTGCTACACTTAAAGCCCCACCCTCGCTTCAAATCTTTTCTAAATTCTTTACATTTATAACTTTGTTGTAAATTTTCTAGCGTTTGTTCATGTTCCCATATTGTCCAAGCATCAAATTGTTCGTGATCCATTATTCTATCACTCCTCAAATATTTTTCTGGCTGTACTTATACTAACTCCACTCAAAAACAATATCAATAGTATATTTTATTTCAACAAAAAATTATATCTATAGTATATGGTTATTGAATCATTTCTCGTCAATCCTAATGATGAGGTGATTACATGACGGATTTAACAAAAGTGGTTGGGGAGAGAATCCGCTTCTTACGTAAAGAACGTGGACTAAGCCAAGAAGAACTAGCATATCGTGCTTCCTTGCATAACACATATATTGGACAACTTGAACGTGGAGAAAAGAACGCTACAATTGAGAGCGTTGCAAAAGTATGTACTGCGTTAGAAATTACATTAGAAGAGCTATTTGATGATAAAGAAGAAACCCATCCAAAAATGCTTAGCTTTGAGTTAGAGAAAATTGTACATCTGTTAGAAAGTCGTTCTAAGAAAGATCAAAAAGCTGTTTTAATGTTTATTGAGTCTTTAATCGCTTGGAAAGATAATGAGTAACTGTTGCGTAATAACTTTATGAGAGCAATTTATTGCGTATTGGTGCATCTACAACTTTTGAAAACGCACCACACCTCTGCATTTTTTGCTATCTAGAGAAAAACACTAAGTCAATAAAATACATTTCTATTGGATCTGACGTATAAGTTACTTAAGTTATCGTAGATTTCTACGGTAAATATAGTAGATTTATACGAACTTACCGTAGATTTCTATTGGATTTCTACGGTAATAAAAATGTAATAGAACTACAATTACTACTTATTATCCTGAAGTATGTACAGTAATAGAATCTTTGTGTACAGCTATTCATATTACATATATCTATATATTGTAGTTATTGTAGTTGGTACTATAAACACCCTGATACGAATGTAATTTCAGCTCTTATTTTTTGTGTAGTAATAACGAAGAAGCTGTAGCCACATCTATTGTGAACTACAGCCTTTTCTATTCTAATTATGTGTTTCTAGAAATGTAAACGTACTTCCCAAACCTCCTTCTGAATATCTAATTCTTCCTCTAGTCTTTGTGTATCAATAACATAGCTTCGAGTGGATTTCCCTCCCACAGTTCTTGGAGACGATGTATGCAATACAAAGCCTGATTGTGAGCAATTTTCTTTTAATAAATTTTCAATTTGCTTATCAGAAAAACGCTCATCCACATAATCATGTTCCTTCATGAACTTTCTTACTGCCGGGAGCCACATTTCTCTAGCAATAGTTAGCTTGTTTTGCGTAGCATTATATTCATAATGCGTTCCTTTCTTAAATTCGTTATAATTGCTTTGTACAATCGCTGCTGTATGCTTGAATAAATTTTGTAAGGCATTATGAACCTTATTACCGCTAAAATGCTTCACTTGTTCTTCTATCACACCATATAGATCGATAGTACAATCAATTTGTAATTCATTAGCTAATTCATTAAACAAATGCACTCCAACTAATACCATAGCTAGATTCGCTAACGGACGTTCATGTAAATCATATTTACTATCAAGCATTTCTTTATAATGCTCATATAACGTACCTAGTATAATATCTTCACGTTCAATCTTATTTAGTAACCACTGTACATAACCAAGCATAAAGCCAGACAATTTCAAAGAGTTAAGCTTTTTATATGCCATTTTATAGCTTTCATTTTTCCTTAATGTATTTGGTGTAAGTTGAGCAATAATTAATCGTTCTAACATATTAGACTCTTCAAAGCTCGTTTCCCCCAACCATACGATTGGTGCCGAAGTGCCATATTTAATTGTACCTTGAGAATTCTTCCCTCGACTATCTAGTGTACCTTTATATGCATTTAACCCTAAATTCTTCAAACCTTTCCAGTTCGAGGCCGACATATTATATGGTCTAAATTCATCTAAGTAAAGAGGAATCCCATTTAACAAGTCCACCTCCCTTGTAACTGAGAAGATTGGGCGGGTACAAGAACGAACTTCTGGATTACCAAATAATTTACCAAATAACTGCGCTGTACTCGTTTTACCTGCACTTTGTGTACCCCATACCATTAATTGCGGAAAAGCATTCACCGTATATTTACGTAATAAAGCAGATACAGGTGTGATAAAGTGCCATCCAATGATATGATTGTATTAATAACCGCTTCTTCATTAACTTGTACTAGTAACGGTAATACTTCTTTAGCAAGCTCCTTCCAATCGTCAAACGAAAGCATATCCATTGATAAATCAAAATCCATCTCACCATCCATAATTTTTGGCATATAAATATACTTACTATTTTCAATAATCCCATTACTATCAATAACTTGATTTGGTGTAATAAATAGATTCTTATAGATACCAATTTTACTTACTGCATATCTGTCTACAATTTCTTTGGTCATAAATAACTCTTTTAAATACTGTAAATGCTTGTCTCCACCGAGCCAGCTAGTTTTAGTGCTGTTGATTTCCTCAATAAAGCTTTTCTTACTAATAAACGCTCTAGCTGTTAATATAGTATTCTTTAATGTTTCGCCATTACTTAAAGCTATATGGCCTTTCAAATACTCATCTTTATTTGCATGTACTCTTTCCACTGGTACAAAAATGAAGTTGGATAATCGGCTTTGCTTTTCATAGTAACAATTTTCATGTTCGTAGATTGAACATTCGTTTGAATCAACGCTATCCAGTAACTTCTCTACGTCCTCATTGTCCTGTCCATCTTTTAAAGCTTTCGTTGCATTTTTAATAACCCCTTCAATGTACTTTAATTGAGCAGCTTTAGGACGGTCACTAATTTTCTCACCAATTTCCCATTCTTCGTTTATCAAAACAAATGCAATTTCTTCATGTGTATGATTTGCTTTTAAAAGCTCAATTACCACACGAAAGATTTTCTTCGAACGATTCTCATCATGTTGTGGGCCGTCTACTATTAAACTTTTTAGCTTAAATGAGACCTTCAAATCATCAATTCCAATAGGTGTAACTTCATTGATTTCAATCGTTTCTACTGACTTATCCACTGATTGAATTTTTACATCATCTAAATATGTAAAACTGTCTAAACTATAAGTAGCACCAGTAAATTCCACTAATGAGCAAAGCTTAACGTCCATTAAGTTTTTCACATTCATACTATTTGGCACTCGTAACAAACGTGCTAAATCTGCTGTATTATCTGCTTTAGCAAATGTATGCAGCTTTAAACTAAGCTCTTTAATGAACTTGAAGGCATTATCATCTACTACTTCAAATGGTTCATTAAATTTAAAATATGCATGGATACCATTTCCACTGGAAACCTTAGCAGTAGGCGGTGTAGGTAGTGAATCTACTATTTGCATCGCCTCTTCATATGTTGCGTGCTTTGGATCGATATCTAACCATAAGCCTGGTACATGTAAAACGTCAGCTTCTTTACCAGATTTCGTTTTACGTGTTGTTACACCGAAATAAACGTGGAACTTCTCTTCTTTGCCTTTTACAATTAAGCCTTCAAGTAACTTTTCATTTATATCTTCTACACCAATAAAACGTTGCTCTACATCTTCCCCTCTAATTAATCGAAACTCGACATACCCTTCTGATTGACTAAACCAATCTTTTAGTAAGTTTTTTTGTTTAATGTCCATAATGTTAATTCTCCTTATAAAAGTTTTTATAGGGTTATTCACCCTTATTTGCCATATACGCAGGGCGTTTAGCAAAGTTAAATAGTTTTTTCAAATTCGCACCACTTTTCACGAAAATTTTCTCGTAGGTATCACATAGCTCCCGCCAAATCCCACTCTAATACTTGATTTAGTAGGCACCGGGGGGTATTTAGAAGATTCCTATTAAAACGTTACTTTTTATTCGTTCAGTGATTGAATTTGATTTGACAAGCTATAACAATTCGTTTCCATTGAAAGGTTACGCTCATTTAGTCGATAATACTTTTCTAGTTGTAAACTTCCTTGCTGCTTCACCTCCGTTAATGACTTATACGAGGACTATTTAGCAGAGTTAAATTATTTTTAAAAGTTTTTATCAAACATAATTTAGATGAAGATTACAGTGTATTTGAATGATACTTTCTAGTTGTAAATTTTCATGCTGCTTCATCTCCTTCATTTCCTTATACGCAAGCTAAATTACATAGTTAATTCGTTTTGTATATTCACTATATAAAGTCGTTATATCGCTCACATATGACTTATACGAGAACCATTTAGCAAAGTTAAATTACTTATAGAATTACTAACTAATAAAACTGTCTAAACCGCCCACATAAACTTATACGAGGACTGTTTAGCAGAGTTAAATCATTTTTTAAAGTTTTTTCAATTCATCTATTTCAGCACAAAACTAAAAGCAGTTACTAAAACATACAAATGTTCTAGTAACTGCTTTTAGCTGTTGTCATTTTATAATGGCGTGCATATGTATTATCATTTTGAGTGCTTTTTGATTTAAAGTGGGGGTAATATCATTCCCAATTAGTGCAGCAATTAGGACATAGATAATCAGTTACGATGTCACGACTATCTGTTTCCATCCAATCTTCACATTTACCACAGTAAACTTCCTTCACTATGTATGTTTCTAATCTTGATAGTTCAATCACCTTTGCTGTTTTCTCAGGCGTTTCATTCTTCACGAGATACTCACGTTCATAAGTATTACGGACTTCACCATGCATAGCCATTATAACCCCTCCTCCTATTGAGTGCTTTTTGATTTAAGTGGCGTGTTAATATCATTCCCAATTTGTACAACAAGTAGGGCAGAATATATCAGTTATAAAATATCGGCTATCTGTTTCTTGCCATTCTTCACATTTAGCGCAGTAAACTTTTTTACAACATAGTTTTCTATTCTTGAAAACTCGATAACTTTTGCTGATTTGTCGTAATCTGAATTCATTACGATACATTCACGTACTGTTTCATTTTGTACTTCACCGTGAGTATGCAAATTAAAAACCTCCTAGATAGTAAATACTGTCTTTATATCTTTCATCGAAAATACTCTTTTATATAGGTTGAAATACACGAGCACTTCTTGTCTAATTTCAAGTGTGTGTCGTTTAAATAATTTTAACATATTCTATCCTCTATTTTTAAAAGCTTACTTAGTTAAAAGTAAAAAAAAGGGATATTCTTATAGACTATGATTTAAAAACAAGCATCAAATTGTAATTAACAATGCCCTTTTCGCCTCGTATAAATCCATAACAGCAATTAAATTGCGGGGATTAAATGAAAGAGGAGCATGTAAAAATGAATGTAAATTTAACAACTAGTGATATTGAAGAAATAGTTATAAATGCCGTACAAAAGGCATTACAAGCTGCACATCATAAATTTGTTGATAGTGGGTGGCTGTCGTTAAAAGAAGGAGCAAAATACGCTGGTGTATCGTATAACACACTTATGAAATACCGCACGCTCGGTTTACAAGTATGTGAAATTGATGGTGTAAAGCGTATATCACGTAAGGAGATTGACCGCTTCTTTCAAGAACATAGCTTTTAATTAATATTGGGATTTATCAAGTGATTCGTTATAATAATCATGAGGTAAATCCTCTTTTTAATCATTTGCCCCCGCAACTGATTCAGGAGGAAATACTATGACGAAAAAGAAAGTATCACCAATCAAAAGCTATAAGCTGAAAAACAAGGAAACACGATATGAGTTCCCAGCCTATTTAGGGATTGATCCATTAACCTGTAAACAGAAGCGCACAATGAAACGTGGCTTTAAAACACGTAAAGAAGCTGAATTAGCACTAGCACGTTTAAAGCTTGATGTAGCAAATGGTACGTACAAAAAAGAGCGTGCTGAAACATATCAAGAGGTTTACGACTTATGGGTTGTTCAGTATGAAAATACGGTTGAGGAAAGTACATTCGTAAAAACGACTGGAATTTTTAAAAATCATATTTTGCCTGAAATGGGGAAATACAAAATTGAAAAGCTCACGGTGGACATATGTCAAAAGCATATCAATGAGTGGGCGGGAAAATTGAAGAAGTTCCGTATAGTCAAATCATACGCCTCTAAAGTATTAGATTTTGCTATGAAGCGTGGATTTATTCAAACTAACCCTTTTGCACTTGTAGAAATGCCTACTAATCTAACCAAGAAAGCTAGCGTTACCAATGATGATGAAGATGAAAACTTCTATACACGTGAACAGCTTATTCAATTCCTTACATGCTTAGAGCAAGAGAGTAACTACAAAGCATTTGCCCTATTCCGTTTACTAGCGTTTAGCGGTATGCGTAAAGGTGAAGCATTGGCACTGACATGGAGTGACTTAATCTTCACAACAAACGAGCTACGAATTAATAAGGCCCTTTCAAGAGGAAAAGATAATCAGCTATATGTAAAGTCTACAAAAACAGGTGTTGCTCGTACTATTAAAATGGACGATAAAACAATGGCAATATTAAAAGAGTGGAAGAAAAAGCAGAAGCAGGATTATTTAATACTAGGCTTCAATACAATGCAACCTAAGCAGCTTGTGTTTAGTAATGAACAAAATGAATATTTACAGCCAACGAAAACTCGTAAATGGATATTACATGTACAGAAGAAATATAACCTCGGTACAATTACAACACACGGTTTACGTCATACTCATTGCTCATTGTTATTTGAAGCGGGTGCTAGCATAAAAGAAGTACAAGATCGCTTAGGGCATAGTGACGTTCAAACGACACTGAACATCTATGCACACGTTACGAAGAAAGCGAAAGAAGAAGCTATACAGAAGTTCGCCAGTTACATTGAAATCTAGTTGAGCGACTACGCTTTGACTACGTTTTTGACTACGTTCGTTTGATACTCAATGAAACTATATGACATAGACAAAATAAAAAACCCTTGATATACAAGGGTTTTGACGTTCATTGAAACTCAATGAAATCGTATTATGGAGACGGCGGGAGTCGAACCCGCGTCCAGAAGCTCCAATACGCCGGCTTCTACGCGTGTAGTCTACCTATTTGCAATTCGCGAGTCCTTATGCCGACACTTAGAACCACAAGGTATTACAAACTTTAAAGCCGCGCTTATTTCAACTATTTTATCCACTAGGGAGTATTACATATTTACGAACTTGGTTCAAAGACCTTATTTATGAACATATTATATAAACTATCAAGATAAAAATCTAGTAATAAATTAGATATAATTATGAAAAGAACTATTTAAATTTTTTATTTAAATATTTTATATATGCCATTAATCTTTCAACATAGTATATAGCCTCATCAAAACCCAATTCCGAAATATCTTCATTATTTCCGTGCCTTACATCTAAATATTCTTGATGGATATGCTTCCAAATTTTAAGTCCATCTGTCACTATCATTTTATCAAAATTATTATTTTCGATAAATTTTTTACTCGACTTATTAAAATCTGATTCCCCAGTTATAGATTTCACATAACCTTCAGTAGCAGAAATACAATCTCTAAGTATATTTTTTATTGATTTTTCACTACTTCTAGTGTTTAGTGTCATCTTTATTTCTTCCAAATTTGCTACAGTATCTTTATACTTATTTGGAATTACTTTGAGTACTTCTTCAATTTTTTCTACTGACTGTTCCACACCTTCACGCATATTCCAGTAATAACCATAAACATCCGATTCTACTACATACCCTAAATTCACCGTTTCTAGAAAGTCGTTTAATTCAGCTATACTGCTAATTTCTTGAGTAATGATTTCTAGACCCTCAATAACATTATGAAAGCCCCTATTATTTAATTTTTTAAAACAATTCACTATTTCGTCTTCCAAATATGGAAGTGGGATTGATTCCACAGGATGTTCTTTAGCTAGACCAGCAATTTTATGCTGCAAATATAGTGCCGTTGAAACTATTTCGTCTTCTTCACATTTCATTAACTCCCCATGAATGAAGCCTTTTAATTCTTTAAAAAAGTCTCTAGACAATTCGTTCATCAGGTAATAATCATGTGTATATGTTTTATAATTTTCATGTTGCTCTAAAAAGTTATTCATTTTTACACCGCTTCCCTAAATTTGTTATTCTGTATTTATATCTAGAGGCGCACTGTTAGAAGAAAATAAAAATTTATTCACTTCAAAAACCTCCTTATAATGACAAAATGCAAGTCAGTTTATTTATCTATGCGTTCAGGATATTGGCAAATATTAACTCAATTTTATTAACTACTTATCAAGCAAACTTTCGAACAAATCATCTACATAATCATCTCTATCGCTTGAACCACCTCTAGATTCTATATAGTCTTCATAATCGTATTCAGGTTCCCCCTGAGATGCTTGTAAAATTTCATAATATACTTCGTTGATTTCTTCCATTTGCTCAACTATGCTTACATCAAATATTCCACCTAGTTCTTCTACTATTCCAACTACTTCCTCAAAATCATAATCATCAGCTAAATTCTCAGTAATATCATTAACTAAATCTTTCAAAACTTTTTGCTTATCAATTTGATTAAAAATTTCTTTTAATTCACCTTGATAAAAATCATACAGTTTAATAAGATTTAATACATCATAATAATTTTCTGTATTATCAATTAAGAGTGTGAGTGTTCCCTTAATATCTAACTCTAAAGCAAGGATATCTTTATACTTGATTAATAGGTCAACAAACTCTTCTGAATAATCAACAGAATAATTATCATAAGCTTTTATTAGTAATTCTTTAGCTTCCCCCACTCTAAAATCTACAAATTTATCCAATTTACTAATAGCTTGAATTTTTTCATACACATTTTTACAATCTTCATATTCATCAAACCTGTTAATTATTATATCTATAAATTCTTTTTGTAAATTTACAGGAATTAGAAACTTCCCTTGAACATTTGAAAATGAAAACACTTCAAACATAGGATGAAAATATTTTGTAGATTCCCATAATGTTCTGACATTTAAATTGTCCTTATGGTATTGAATTAAAAAATCAGCAATTGATGGATTTAAAAACCAAATTACTTCTCCTAAGTTTGGATGTTTAGATATTTTAACAAAAGATTTTTCCAACTCTTTTATCCCTCGTTTAAAGGCTACACTTTCAAATGGTCGTCCTAGATATAGATTTAAAGCATTAAAATTGTTCTCCAATTTAGTTAAAGGTACTTCTTTATCCCCCATAATCATTAACAACTTTAAAATCCATCTAGAATAATCATTAATTTGATTTTCAAATATATGTCCCCATGTATAATAAGGGTAATCCATTTCTTTAATAAAAAGTTTAGGATATTCTTCAACAAGCATATCATTATAATCTAACTCATTAGTCATTCTGCTAATTAAACGAGGTGTATAATTAGGATGTACTATTATCTTTTTATACGCTCTTTTTTCCACTAAAATTCGAACAAATTCTTCTGGTAAGTTTGAGAAGAATAAATGGTTATAAAGAATTTTTGCTTTAACATTCTTCGTATAATTTTCTACATTTAATATAAATTTATTAATATCTATTTTCTTATCATCAAGTATTTCATAATAAATCCGTGCTTGGTTTAATATATATTCCCTCGTAGTCATAATAAAAATTTTATCATCAGATTTCATAATTTTAGTTATAAAATTAATAATTCTTTTATCTTCATTCTTTGATAATCTGTCGTTTAAGAAATTTCTCCCTAAAAAATCATCATAGTAAAATACTTGTTTCAATTCAGGATTATATAATCGCTCACCTTCATTAATATCATCTGATATCTCAATAAACTCATATTCCTGCGCAGAATAATTCAGATATATCATATCTGCAAGTGTTGTTTTACCAACACCAGGTCCACCTGATAATACAATCACTTTATTCTTTTCTAAATGTTTTAATGCTATATCAATACTTTCATTGGGAGCATATAAGCTGACTTTCTCTTTTATTTGTTCCTCAGTGAATTTTGAACGATTAAAGACATCACTATGTAAAATAGTATTCAACACATTTGTACTGACTAACCATAATTTATAATGTTTCCGTTCAATACTTGGGTGATTTTTTAAAATTGTTTGCAGCTCATCTTTTCCATATATGTCTCCTGTACTTTTTATAAACCCTTCAAACAAGTCCTTTATAAAACCTTTTTCACTTGGATTTAGTGAAACTGATGTCATTAATATATATCTTGCGGGATTTAATTTTTTTACTTTCTCTACTTCAGTTTTTAGTGTATTTTTCAAACTACTAAAATCCTTATACCTTTTGCATTGAACAATTAAAGTATCATCTTCTGATGGAGCATGTCTTAAATCAATTCCTCCATCTTTCCCAGCCTTAAAGTTTTCTAATTTAATACCTAATTCAACTTCTAATACATCCTTACAGAATAGTTCAAATTCATCTGGTGAAAGTACTAAAAAATCGTATTCGCTCATATATCGTTCAACATCCTTAGATTTTAGTTTTACTTATTAAATTTATATACTTCTTCTAATTCTGCTATATTAAAGGTTTTTTCATTTATTTTTCTATGTAACATAGCATGACAATTTGGACATACAGGAACTAAATCCTTCTTATAATCTACCTTGTAAGAACCGTCAATTTCATTTAACGGCACAATATGATGTACATGAATAAACCCTTTTCCAACTTCTCCGTAAACTTCTTCAAAGTTCATATCACAGACGGCACAATTCAAACCATGCTCTTCAATACATTTTTGTCTCGCTATAGAGCTACGTTCATATTTATTAACCGTGATTGTACGTCTATGTCCTTCTTCTAAAGTTTCACTAACCTCTTCTGGAAAGACACCTTCTGAGTAGTAGTCATTGAAATTACTCTCTAAATACACTTCGAGTTGTTCCTTTACTTTCATTGGACCTTGTGGAGCAGCTTTTAAACCATTCTCTTTTAATTCGTAAAGTGAAAGATTCTCACTATCTACACGTTCAACTAATCTCAATCGAGCATATTTTCCAGATAATGAGCTTTCATATTCTTCTATGTCATACCAAAACTTTTTATCATCTGTTATCTCATCAGATGACATATCAACCTTTTCAACAATTGTTTTGAACATAACCTTCATATATGGCTTAGTAGCATATATAAAGACGGTATCTCCTACTTCATAATTTGCTTTTTGACGCCAATCTATATATCCAAGTTCATCAAAAGCTCCTACATGGTTGTATATTTTACCGTTTGCAGATATTAACCACTTCAAAAAACAGCACCACCCATTTTCGTACAATTATACCATTTTATAATTTGATAGGAAGGAACTATATGTCACAAATATTAAAATATGAGCCACTTTTAACTTATCAGAAGCTACTACCTAGCTTAATTTATGGAACAGACAGGGAATGAATGGTACTCATATGCTCTCGCTACCTTTTATAGAGGGTACCCCGTGACGAACAAACGGTCAAAGCACTTTTAAGACAAGGTAACCTTCGTAATACGCGCATGAAGTTTTCGCAAATATTTCAAGATACCTCCACTAAAACCAGCTTTGTAGATAGGTTCGTCATGCCCACAGGTCTAATAGTAAAATCCTTTACTATAACAGTTCAATAAATACACTAATAACCTCTACCACACTATGTTAATTCATTACATTAATGTTCTTATAATAACTGTAGATAGAACAGGAGGCGTTACATAATGGAGAAGCTATTGACCGTTAAAGAAGTTAGTGAGCTATTCGGAGTTACAGAAACAACCGTGAGACGTTGGGTAATGGAGAAAACAATCCCAAGCTATTTAATCGGAGGAGCAAGGCGATTCAATCGAGGAGAATTACTAGAACACATTAAAGGAGCGAGAAAATGATGGGTATGAGTTTTACAGTGGAATCTGTAAGCAGGGTTTTGAACAAGCTGAACATAGGAGTCTCTACGCATTCAGTAAAACGATTATTAGACAATGGAAAATTAAAACGAGTACAAAGACCTCATTATTGCCAAAACACTACGTACAACTATTTAGTGGATGTAGTGAGCTTAGAGGCTTATCTCGTTAACGAGGTAGGGTTAGACGCTAATGAAGTAGCAATTGCTATTTATGGAGGAATTAAATAATGGTTACAGTAGAGAACGCAATTAAAGTTTTAGAACATGAGGGTTATAACGGTATATCACTGTTAAAGAAAGCTATTGAAGCAGGAGTATTAAAAACAGTCATATACAACGGTGCTTTCAGCGCATATGACTACGCTACCACTAAAGACAGCTTCCACAACTATCTTTATCATCTTGGATTGAGTGAACGTCAAATAGACATCATCTTTGATAATCTCTAAAAGTTGGTTAACGTCTTAACCACTATTGTTACTATATACCTGTAAGAAGGTATTTCACATACACAGCCGCGCATCATTACTTAAAGTATAGCGCGGCTTTAATAATACAGTGTAAGGGGGAATTACATTATGAACAATGAAGAATTAGTAACTCAGTATAAGCCAAGTGATGAAATGCAAGAAATTGCAATCGCTTTAAATGACCTTTATATCATTAGAAATGATAAGTATCTTAAACAACGTCATGGTCTAACAATATGCCAAAATATTAATAAAAGGATGACAAATAAAAAACAGGCGGGATTTTTTACCCACCTCGACTAAATGATTTACTCTTACTACAACATCTCAGAGGGGAGTCATCATATGGTGTATTTTCAACATTGCAGACAAAATTCTTAGTATTTGACTTTGACTTTGAAGAAGATATTTTACATTGTAAATGGTATTATTATAAAGTTTACTATGCACTTAAAGATGCAGGAATACCTGAAGAAAATATTTATACTTTCTATTCAGGCAATAAGGGATTACACTTAACCATTTATTTCGATAATCCTATCCCCACTAAAGATGCTCTTCTTCTTTACTATACGGTATTGGAAGATGCAGACAGTCTCCATATGTGCAAAAAAATAGAGTTTAGACCTACTTCAAAACAAGGTGTGAAGCTTCCACTAGGTTTCCATACAAAAACTAGGAACAAGGTTTGTTTTTTAGAAAATTTAAACTTAAAAAACAAATTACCTGACGAAACGATTTTACAAATCAATAAGCTTTGCTCCTCTATTTTTGATTCAGTTATTAATCAAATTAAAGAGCGAATAACCTATAGTGATGTTGCAATTGAAGATGATACGAAAGATATACTAAGTAATAATCATATTTCCTCTGAAACGGCTAGCACTAATCATCTTCGAATGGACCCAGCATATTATAACGATATTTGGCAAAATGGTTTAAAGGTTGTGGGCACTCGTCATGATATGACCTTGATGTTATTACTTTACTTTAAAACTATACAGCAGATGGATAAAGATGAAGCTAAGGACGCTATATTTGAGTGGTTAGCTAGACAAGACAAAAGTAAGTATCACTCTTCCATCTTAGAAGTAAGAAAAGATACCGAGGCTTTAATTGATTATGTATATGATAATGATAAAAGACTTTACTATAGAGAAAAGTCAGTAACACTTTCAAAAGAAGAAGCTTATCACATATTAACCGCGAGACGTGTAGATAATAGTTCATTCACATTGAAGCAAAAGAAAGTGTTACTTGCTCTTTATTTACAAAGTAAGTTCTTCACTAATGAAGAAAATCGTATTTTTTATATGACCTATAAACAGATAGGAGATTCCATAGGATATAAAAATACGAAATCTCTATCTAAACTATTCTGTGATTTTGTAGAAGCTCATTACCTATTAATACATAGAAGAGATACAAAACAAGCAAACACATATCAAAAGCTTCCAAATCTTTATGAAGTACCTTCGCTTCAATTAAAAAAAGCCACCATTATGAGTAATGTTGACAGCATTACTTTTAATAGTGACTTAATGGTGTCAACTTTGACAAAATTGACACTAAATCAAATTGCAAGGTACTTTTTTGACAAGAAACAACTCGCGCTAGTTCTTCCCCGTAGACAGGTAGAACAATTATTTAAATAAGCTACTTAGGAAGTATAGTTGACAGCTATTCTTCCTTTTTTATGTTAGCACGTCATATTGTATTGAACAATTATATTAATGTACATTTTGTATGTTAATAGGTTTTATTATATTATAAATAGAACACATGAATTTAAAAAATATAAAATAAAATATTCAATTATAATTTTTATAATTATTTTACAATAATTGAAATACTTAGTTTTAATTTCGGAGGTCAATTCTAATGAAAGAAGCTTTAATCAAAGCATTTGCGTACTCTTATTTTGGCAAATTAACTAAGGTAAAATTATGTCTTAGTTGCTTAGCTATTCTTATCTTACCTATAGTATTTTTTTTATCTCCTAATCATCCAATTATAGTTTTTCCTTATTATGTTATCTTTTTAATTTTAATATTTTTTGCTTACAGAATAAAATCATCAAAAGAAAACAATTTTTTTGCATATGACATCCTATTCAATTACTTAAATCAATTTTTACATGTACTTTTACTAATTACATATGTAACATTTTGTACTTTATTTACTTTTAGAGAACATATAAACCTAAAAAATATTGAAACATCTTTAAGTACCATCTTAACTTGGATTTTAGGGAGTTCTTTCATCATATATATGTTATTACTCGGTATTTTCCTTGTATTTTTACTAAACTTATTATTTTTCATCATCTTGAAATCTATATTTCCTAATACACTTGAATCAAAAACACTTGTTGAAAAAGTAAAATTAAAAGATATTTCAAGCTTCTTAACATTAGACGAACAAATTACTTATTTAGGACTATCTATTGTACATTTGACTTTTTTCTTTACTGGAGTAGCATTTTATTCAATAGCCCTTTTACAAATCGATAATTCTATTAACGATATAAATTTTTTACAATCACTTGTTACTTGGTCTAATGATAATCAAATAATCTCACTTGGGAATTTACTAGGATTACTCTCTATTATGATTACTGTATTATCACTAAGTATTCCTTCACAAGTAAAACTAAAAACAAAAGCTATTAATTTAAAAAATTCTTCCTTACAATTATAGAATCAGCAAATAAAGAATAAACTAAGCTATATTATTTTGAGAGTACACAATCGAATTTAGCTTAGTTTTTACTTTAAACAAACTCATAATTTATCTTTTAAACCAAGTACTAAATATCCCCTAGAATATAATAACATCTATTTAGCTCGTCAAATTTCAAAATAAAAATTATTATAGAAAATCTCTTAAATTCTTTGCTACTTCCTCGACATCAAGCTCTAGGTACTGTGTTGTAACGGCTAAATCACTATGTCCTAACGCTTTACTGATTAAAGCTATACTAGCCCCCTTCTCCAGTAAACTCTTCGCGTAAGCTCGGCGAATTGCATGAGCATTTATATTTTCTAAGTCGAATCGCTTCGCATACTTGTGTAGCTGCTTTGAAATAGCACAATTAGATGACTTACTATTATTCATCGGTGAACCGTTTTGAGTAATAAATACATGGCGGTTGTCTGTACCAAAGTGAGCGCGGATTCCATTGTTTAATTTAATAAGTAGCTTTAACATTTCCGCTAGTTCCGTATCTATAGGGAGCTTTAAAAATTTGTGATTCTTTAGCGTAGAGCCGTCTAGGTTTAAGCATAGGTTTTCAAAGTCTATATGACGCTCTCTAAGCTCTCCAAGCGTACGAATACGAATACCTGTCTTATACATTAATTTAATAGCGGCGGCGTCTCTAAAGCCTATAAAGGTTGTTTGGTCAATCAATTGCAAGAGCTTCTCTATATCAGACTCCCGCGCTCCCTTCTTTACTTCCTTATCAATCTTAATTTGAATATTGCTCCAGAAACGGTCTTTTACCCACCCATTATTATAAAACTTGCTTAATACGGCTTTAATCGACTTCAAGCGTATTAGTTTAGTCGCGGTAGTAACTTGTAGCACATCCAAATAGTGATAGAGCTTATTCATATCAATATCCTCTACATACTCAATCCGTCCAACTTCTATAAACTGTTTAAAGATGTACTCATAACTTTCAATTGTGCGCGGTCGATTCCCCGCAATACGCATTTGATTGAATACCGTATCAAGTGCAATGCTAATGTGCGTACAGTTTATTCTTTCCTCTTTACCACTAGCTAGAACGACAACATCCCCTTCCACTGCAAAGATACCGTGTTTACGTTTCCTATTTGCCATAGAAAAAAACCTCCTAATATGTTTTATTAGAAGGTCTTGAAACAAGCTCAAATATGCTAATTTTCCATAGGGATAAGAAAAGGGATATTCAACAAGAGTTCAACTCCCATTCAATATCCCTAGCTCTTAAAACGTTGATATACCGCCGTTTATAGGCTGGTAAATTATGGAGACGGCGGGAGTCGAACCCGCGTCCAGAAACTCCAATACTTCAGCTTTTATTTTGCCTTTTTCAGTGATCTTTTTTTAATTATAAGCTTATTCTATTTCATCTCATAACTATTCATTCTTCATATCATTCCCTTTATTTTTAAAATGAAGTTCTACAACACTGTTATCGGTTTCCCCAACTTCGACAATAATTTCACTAAGATTATTATATGTTTTTAAGTTATTACTAGTCTTTATACCATCATTAGAATGATAATAGTCGTTTAATTTATTCTTTTTTTTCTTAGTATTTAAGTAAACATATGAATAAAGCCTGTTCTCATACTCATTTTCATTAATGTTATCACTTTTGCTAAGATATTGTGCCAGGGATAATAATATTAATACCACACTTAGAAAGACCTGACTCACATGAATAATTCCTATTATTAAATTATTATAATCCATTGAATATGATATGTTAAAAACTCCAAGACTCATACTAATTAAGAGTGATTTTAAAGGACTTATAACTTCTAATCTATTATCTAAACCATAAGCCCAATCACAGAAAATATAAATCGCACTATACAAATAAAATAATTCTACTAATGTATGCATTGCTAAAGAAATTCTAGCTTCACTTCTTAAAATTGAGGATTTAAATTTATCAATATATACTATGTTTTTAGTAAGCTCTTCTCCATAAAATTCACATATAACTCCATTATTACACCTTAATATGTGGTTATTAATATCATATTTATCGTTTTGATGAAAAACCTCTCCTGAATAAACTTTTCCTGTTGATTTCTTAAAAACTTGTGATTGCACTTGAACAACATCTGAATAAAATGCTATCGAAATTTCTATACCTCTTGATATCATTCTGAATATTAAAAACCAAATCAATATTATTAATATAGAGTTTTCGCTACAAAAATAGAATAAGCTAACACTTATAATTACCGATAATACCGTAATCAGAATATTTAGCCAGTTAGTCCATTCAATAAAGAACTTTCTTTCAATTTTAATTTTGCACCATTCTATATTAGAATAGTTCTCTCCATTTTTTCCAATTGAATAATAAAGTTCATTTTGAGAATTATCTTTACTTACTTTATTTTTTGTTAATTCATGCTTGAAGAATTTTGAGAAAAATAAATCTGGGGAAACCAAATTTTTAAGGAAATTTAATACTTCTCTCCATGATTTAAAAGAAAAGTATTTTTTCGAACTAGACCATAATACATAAAAAAAAGATATATATAAATTTCTCTTATTAATTTGATATATATCATTTGTTGCCTTCTTTATTACAGAATAACTTATATATCTTTGTAAAAAGCATATGAAATTGTAAAGTAAAAAGGTAGTTCCTATTAAAATAAAATTAAAAAAATCTTCTTCAATCTCTGCAATTTTAGGTATTTTATAATGAATCTTAAAACTAATTAATATTGTAAAATAAATTACAAAAAATACTATAGAAATATTTTTACAAATATTTATCCATTTAAAATTTTCTAATCGAAAAAATAGTTCCTTATGTGTAGAATCATAAGGAAATTCCACTTTATGTATAGCCATCTTTCCACCCCTCACTCAACTCTGGACACTGTTAATTTTGGCGAATGTTACGTTGCTTAGCTTTCTGAATACGTTATCTTTGAACTTTATAATTATAGCTTATATTTGCATTAATTGGATAAACACTTTACTTTTCTAATCATCACAAAAGGTTAATTTTATGATTCTAAAAGAGTTATTTTCAGACGATTTGTTTAC
This sequence comes from Lysinibacillus sp. UGB7, assembly GCF_049058285.1. Lineage (NCBI taxonomy): Bacteria > Bacillati > Bacillota > Bacilli > Caryophanales > Bacillaceae > Lysinibacillus > Lysinibacillus sp. UGB7. The sequence continues at coordinate 55,015 of NZ_JBMGUV010000007.1, read as the reverse complement.
AAACCTAATGTTTAATGTCCAAATGAGAGGGCAACAATCACTTCCTATAAGTTCATACAATTTAGTTATTGAAATATAGGGGTTTAACTAACAGTATAAAAATAAGCCTAGAAATACAGCTTCTAGTTTACCTATTTTGAAATTCACATAGCATTGTACCAATAAACAGGCGTCCCTAGAGCCGCAATCATTTAGAAGTCTTCCATACGTCTTACATTAAACGATTTTCTCCGCTAAGAAGTATAATATAGTTCACGAACATGCTTCTAAGATCTGCTATTAATATATAGCAACTGATTACCAAATAATAGAACCTGCAGTTCACTATAGATTCTCTCAAGAATCTATAGTCCACTCAATCATTGTTAATGACCTACAAGTAATGCCTTACACTACACACTTAACAATACGATTTTTTCTCATTCATATATACTAAATCGCTTAAATGGCAAATATTAGAGTGCATGCAAGAGTTGGTAACAACGGAGCCTTATATGTAACTTCTAGTAAAAGAACAGCGTTTCAATTGACTAATTTTTCAGAATATAATATGATAAATATACAGAACAACCTCTATTGTTCTGTACCCTCACTATTTGCGTAATGTACAGGCGCTATGTTTTTTACAAACTTATACAACTTCAGCGGGCTTACAATTGAATAATGTTTGAACAAATTTTTTGAAAGATTAACGGGCGTATAACGTTACCGATCATCTTTTGAAATAAGCATTTGAGAGAAACAAATAAAAGTGAACACTTTCCCTTAGAATTTCTTTTTTGTTAACCCGCATAGTGAATGTACAATACAAAATATGTGAACAAACAGTTAGTTTTGTTTTCACGACCAAGTAGGCTTAGCCAATTGCTAGCAGCTGTGTGATAGATTTTTTCATTGATTGATGTTACCTTCTTCTATACAGAAGTTAAGTATGTGTGAACGTAACTCCTCCCTTTAATGGTAAAGGAATCACCAAGTAGCTGTTATCACTTTGCGAAAGGCTGTTCATCTGAGTCGTGCTAACAACAAATAGAATGATCGTTTTAGGCAACGATTTTTCCGAAGTATGTACATTTAAGCCATTGGTAATAACGAAGCATTAAGCGTAAAGGAAGTAGGAACTAAAGTGATGTTATGTAATACCTTCCCGCTGAAGGAACAATAAAAGCTGCCCATCTGAACACTAGATGATGGCAGCTTTTTTTAAACTTTCTATCTTACTGGTGGTAGTACCTGTGATTCACTTAATATCCGCGGTAGGTAATCGTTGGTATACCCGCGATTCAACTACAAATACACGCGATTCTCGTTACGATACTCGCGATTCAATCCCAAATACACGCGGTAATCTCTGGAATACCCGTTGATTCACTTAATACCCGCGTTTATCGTTACAATATTCGCGATTCAGCCCCTAATACCCGCGCTCATCGTTACAATACTTGTGATTCACTCTCTAATACATGCGGTAATCGTCCCAACACACGCGATTCAATCAAGAACCTGCAATTGGTGACAAACAATTGCAAAAGCACCTATCGAACAGCGCCAATGACTTCATCAATTTCCGCAAGTAGCGCAGCATTTTTCATCGTTGTGCTTAATTTCAAGTGGCTTTGATCGACTTGAATAACGGCTACATGCATGCCCTCTTTAATGCTTGCACTTGGTACAGGCCTCATGCTTTCCGTATCGAATGTCATGAGTAAGTCGGGAAATTTAGAATGGATGGTACCTGCTTTTGCTAAAGTCATATACTCGTTCCAGACTGTCAGGCTGAAATCCTCAACCGATAATTTGCCTACGTCAAAGCCATTGTCCTTGGTTAGAGAATAGTCTGTTACTTTTCCCGAGACAATGTGTACGCCATTCAACTGACGCATGACATTTTCCAATTTTTCATCCATTGTTTGTCCCTTAAGGAAGCTATAACCAAGCGCAATGGCATCAGAAATGGCATATGGTGCGCCATGTTCTTTTAAATAGCTAATGGTTACTGGGTTTCGCGTTACCCCCACCATGCCACCAGCTAACACGGAAGCATGGCGAACGCTTTTGGCCGTATTTTGCAAATCACCTTCTACAAAACCTTGTATGGCCCATTTATTTTTCCCACCAGCATAAAACTGCACCGATTGATAATGTTGTTGTTCATGTAAATTCAAGGAGCCCATGATGCCTGTTGGATGTGCTCGCCCATTACAGGGGGCATCCACGACCGGTACATGTAATAACACCGATTGCAGCCAGCCATTAATCGTTGTAATCGCCCCGTTTTCGTTCGTAATGATGCCTTTTAGTCGATTAGTCATATAGCTATTCATCTTACTAAAGCTCCAGCATAGCTGTTCATTTGATATATATTGATTGGCTGCTGACGGAGCACCCACCATGGCCACACAAGCGATTAAATCATCATTGCTCAATTCGGATATATCCATTAACTGAGGTGCCCCCACCGCGAAAATTTCCTCCACAAGCTTTAAGCCTTCCTCTAGGAGGCCACCCCCACCGCCTCCTAGAATCGTACCGCCATAGACAGCTGCAATACCATCTTCATACGTTAGCACTTTTACCATCAAGATACCCCCTTGCTATTTCCCCATTTTGAAAATGGAAGAGAAGAAACTATATAAAGCATCCCCAGCAATGACACCTGCTGCAAACACCGTCATTTCAGACTCTTTCTTCCCTTTCGTGACTTTAGTGAAAATAATACGCAGTAAAATACCGATTAACACTGCCCACCCAGCAAGAGGATTGACAAGCAATAAACCTGTCGCAAACAAGATACCCATTTGTCTCTTTGACCCACCAAGAAGTTGGATCAATGCGCCCGGAATGGCCCAAATCATTAACTGTTTCGCCACATCGCCTGTAACACCCGATTGAATAGTTGCCGCATAAACATGGTTGACCGGTGCTACCAAATCTTGTGCAAAATAAGATTTGTACGATAGTAAAACAACAATGGCAGAAATAGAAAAGGCTATAATCCCAGCGATCATTTGCTGTTTACGCCCTTCTTTTTCTAATGCTGGATTACTACCATGTCCACGTAAAATATACCCCGTTTTCAAATCATAGCCCATATCCGCAAATGCAACCCCTGTTGCTGCACTATAGCCAGCTAATAATGCCAGTGCTGGGGGCGGGAAACCAATCAAAATGCCGACAATTAGCGTAATAAATGCAACGGCAAACGCCGGGAACCATCCTGCATGCATGGCAGCAATACCAACGATGAGCTCATGGACAAAGGCAGCAACGGTTGCGAACACGATGAAGCCTACTAACATACCAATAGACATATGTGAAATGATTCCACCTAAAAATGCGATTAATAACGAAATCATTAAATAAGCGATAAATCCAGCACCAAAGGCCTGTCTAATTTCTTTCTTATTTTTAGAATATTGTAATTCTTCTGTCTTTTTATCGGACTTTTTCGCTAGTAAAGTAAAAGCTACTTGGAACAGCGCCACAATACCTGCACCAATCATAATGCCATGTGGAATATAATATTGATTTAAATCTACATTTAATAATTGAACCGAATAGCCTCTGAGTAAAAGACCAATTCCAAACATGGTAAGCGCCCAAATATTCCCGATAAACGCTACACCAAAAGCTGACATTGGAATTTTTAGTACGGAGCCCACAATACCGACTAACACACCACCGATTAAAACTTTTGCATTCTTACCGCCCTTATCTCCAGCTTTAATCGCTTCAGCAGTGGCAATCCCCGGTGGCCAAGTACCAGCCGCCGGGAAAATCTTCGTATCAAAAAATTTATATAATAATAAAGCATCTACAAACATCGCTAAAATAACACCAATAAACAATGGTAAAACTAAGGATTCATAGCCTAAAACATACGGAATACCAATGGGCAGCATTAAACTACTCGCTGCACTAAACGTTGCCGAAGATATTGCCGTTTGGATAATATTTTGACGATGAACTGATTTAAACTCTATGAATTTCCCAATAGGAATTCTTCCTATAATCATGGCGAATATAGCACCGACAATCGACGTATTTGCAGAAATTCCTAAGGAAGTAATCAGTTGCATCCCAATTATGGCACCAACAACAGATGTTAAAACTATCATTAGTAGAGTCATAGGTTCTAAGGCTCTAGGATGTAATACTTTATTATTCATTAAGTCAGCTCCTATCTAGTTATAGTTTAGTAATGTGAGATTGAATTTGATGAGAAACTTGTAATAACTGTGCAAGCATATATTTCTCCCTCTGCTCATTCATGTCATATATCAAACCAGAAATCGTAAGAGACGCCATAATTTCTTTCTTTTTATTGAATAATGGAACACTTATACCAAAAGCATGCTCATTGTATTCACCTACTGTCATACACCAATTATGTTGTCGAATGATTTGTAGCTCATTTTTCAAGTGTGCAAGAAGCTGTTTATGTTCTTCTTCTGACTGTTCTTTATTAAAATGCGCTAACAATTCAAGCTGTTTTTCTTCGTCTAAATAGGCAAACATTACTTTACAGGAAGCACCGATATAGAGCGGCGTTTTCGTTCCTAATGACACCGCATATTTTATATTCTTATTGCTTTCAGCTATTTTGGTTGTGACACCGTATTCATTATCCATATAAGTTAGAAATACGGATTCATTGATTTCACTAGCGAGATTTTGCATCAATTCATAAATGGTAGAATGCGGGTCATTTGAATGCGAAAGCACATCATAAAATATAAACATTTTGTAACCCATTTTATATTTTTTAGTGCCTTCATCTTGTATTAAGTATCCCGCTTCTGTAAATGTATTGATTGTTCTTTGCACAACACTTGTATGCATGTTTGTCATGCGTGCAATTTCACGCACCCCTAATGCGTTTTCTGTAGAGGCAAAACATTCTAGTATATCCAATGAGTTCTTTAACGTCTTGACAGTCATTACCTTCTCCTTTTTTTATGCGTTTTTATAGCGATAGTGCTTGTATGCCATTTCCAAAGAAATGTATTCATTCAACAAGTCTTTTTCGATTGCGTCTATGCTTCTCTCTTTGGGGTTGCCATAACCTCCCCCTGTTGCCGTAACAAGCTCTATTTGGTCTCCTTTTTGCAGTTCATAATTTGCTAGTACACCAATTGGCCCTACCTTCGTTCCATCTTGTTTATGAATAATCAGATAGTTATGTGAACCTTCATGTCCGCCATTTAGGCCAAAAGGTGAAAATTGATGTCTGCCTAAGTTAACAGAAACCTTTTGTCCATCATGATTAATGGTATAAACTCGACGTACACCAAAACCACCTCTAAATTCTCCTGCGCCTGCACCATCACAGTTTAAGCTATATTCATCGATATGGATACCGTATTTTGTCTCCGCAATCTCCACAGGGAGGTTATACGTTTCCCCATCCCCCATACAATATTGCCCGCTTTGCCCATCTACATCATTGGATGCGCCCCAACCACCAACAGATGGCTCGACAATTAGGAATGAATCGTCATTGTGTGGGTTTTTGCCCGTTAAAATAAACGTACAAACAGACTGTAAATGTCCTGCCGAAAGTCTGTCTGGCAGGTGCTGTGCAAGTGCTTTCCATATTAAATCGGCTGCGCCAATACGCGCCTCAAAGTTCATAGAAACGGGATGTGGCCGTTTAGCAGAGACGATGGAATTATCATCAGTTATGATTTTCAAACGATGAAATACCCCTTCATTGATGACATCGATATCACCAAGTAACGCTAAAAACATCACCCTCACACTGGCCATTAATCCAAATTGCGAACAGTTGACAGGTGCGTGCACCGCAGGATGTGATCCTCTAAAGTCACAAATGAATGCTTGGTCACTAATCGTAACTTTTACTTTTATAGGGTATGGTCCACCTTTTAATGGATCGCCCTCAATAAAATCTTCCGCATAAAACTCGCCCTTTGGTAATTGCTGCAGTTCAAGCTTTGCAATTTTTTCACCCTTGTCCAATAATTTTTGGATAGACAATTTAACAGCATCCGCACCGAACTTCTGACAAAGTTCACGGATGCGTTTTTCACCTGTTTTCAATGCGGCAACTTGTGCAAACATATCGCCGATGGATAGTTCGGGTAAACGCACATTGGTCGCAATAATTTCATAGACTGCTTCACTTAGTTCGCCTTTTTGATAGAGCTTGACACCTGGCAACTGTAAGCCTTCTTGATAGATTTCATTTGAATTACTGGTAAATGAACCTGGGTCCATTCCACCAACTTCTGTCCAGTGCGCCTTATTTGCCGAATAAGCAATCACTTCTCCATTGTAAAAGATAGGTATTACTAAGCCAACATCGGATAAATGCGAGCCACCCCCAACATAGGGGTCATTAATAATAATGACGTCACCTTCGTGTAAATCCGCACCGCCATTAAACTTGTCAATAACATGTTGGACCATTGGACTTAACATGCCGATAAAACTTGTCACACCGTTTCCTTGGCTAATTAAATTACCTTTTGCATCTGTCAAACCACATGCATAATCTAAAACTTCATAGATAACAGGACTCATTGAAGAACGGGCTAAAGCGACAAACATTTCATCCCCGATGGCTAGCAACGAATCTTGAATAATTTCTATTGCAAAAACATCTTTATGCATGATTTACTTCCCCTCCATCTCTACAATTAGATTGCCGTATTTATCTATTTTAATGGACTGCTTGTCATTGATTACTACCGTAGAGCTAGAATTTTCGACAATGGCTGGACCTTGAATCACATAGCCGGGCACTAACTTTTGTTGATCATAGACATTTACATCTACCCAACCCGTGTGTTTTACATATAATTGACGTGTCAATTTCATGCAAGTTGTACCATCAATGTGCGAGAAATCTAATTCCTTAAACTGAACAGCTTCGTCTTTGCCATAAATCGTGAGATGAAGATTCACTAGCTCAATCGGTGTTTGAGGTAGCTCAAAAGAAAATTCTTGCTGATGTTTAATATGGAAGTCTGCTGTTAAGCGCTGTAGTTCCGCTTCATCGAGACGTCCATTGGATGAGTTTAACTTTACAGCGTGTTCCTGTCCTTTATAACGTAAATCGTAATTCATTTCAAAATGATAGTGTTCTGTTGATAAAGGTGCTTCAGCATAGGCTTTTTGCATCACTTCTTTCATATTTCGTTGAATTTCGGCTAAATGATCTTTATGGAAATTCAATAAATTGGTTTGGATATAATCTTGTCGGTATTCGGTCATCATCATACCTAATGCTGAAAAAACGGATGAACCATATGGAATAATGACTTTTTTCATCCCTAACTCCTGTGCTAAATGAATAGCATGTAGTGGACCGCCGCCACCAAAGGCCACCATTGTAAACTCCGCTGGGTCATAGCCTTTACGAATAGAGATTAACTTAAGCGCATTTAACATATTTGAATTGGCTATATCTAAAATTCCTTGGGCCGCCTCTTCAGCCGTAACATTAAATGGTCTGGCAATCGATTGCATAAGCGCCTCTTCAATTTTGTTCATGGCTACTGGATGATCAAAGTTGGCTAATGATAGTTTGCCTAAAAAGACATTCGCATCCGTAATGGTAGGTTGTGTATTGCCTAAGCCATATGCCACAGGGCCTGGGTTCGCTCCAGCAGAATCTGGACCTACTTTTAATGAGCCAAATTGGTCGACTCTTGCAATGGAACCTCCCCCATTGCCAATCTCCACAATATCGACAACGGGTGTTTTAATGGGATAACCTGCAAACTTGTCGTTTTTTTCTATATAGTAATCTGTTGTGACATTCACTTTGCCGTCGGTAATCAGCGAACATTTAGCCGTCGTTCCGCCAACATCAAAAGCGATAATATTTGATTCATTGAGAAGCTGTCCTAATTTAGCAGCACCGAACATGCCCGCAACAGGACCAGATTCAACGAGGTTGATTGGCAACTCCATTGCTTTACCAAAACTGGTCGTCCCCCCATTGGATTGCATAATTTTTAAATGTTGTGTAATACCAATTGTCCCTAACTTTTCTTTCAAACTTTTTAAATAAGCATGTGCAATAGGTTTTACATATGAATTCAAGACGGTTGTATTGGTTCTTTCATACTCTCGATATTCTTTAATGGTTTCGCTAGAAAGGGTTATATAGACCTCTGGCCAAATTTTTAAAATTTCTTCTTTTAATTGTCTTTCATGTAGTGGATTTTTATAACCGTGAATAAATGAAATGGCAATTGCTTCAACACCCAATGCTTTAAATTTATTTACTAACGGACCTACTTCATCAATGTTAAGCGCTTTCATGATATTTCCTTTAAAATCGATTCTTTCATCGATTTCTTGTCTTAAATAGCGCTCTACAAAAGGTTGCGGCTTTATATATTTAAAATTGTACAAATCTGGTCGATTTCCCCGAGCGATTTCTAAGACATCACGAAAGCCTTTCGTCGTGATTAACCCAACTACTCCCCCTTTTCTTTCCGTTAATGTGTTAATAATAACTGTCGAACCATGAATAAATGACTCGACCAGCGATTGTTCCGTTACATGTCGACTTAAGACATTTAAAATCCCATCCTCAAAATGGCCTGGCGTTGTATGCCCCTTATCAAAATGAAGATTCCCCTTTTCATCTGTGAATACTAAATCGGTAAAAGTGCCACCAATATCTGTTGCTATTTTCAAATCCTCATCCCCTTCTGTTCCGATTATAGGAACACTGTTCCATTTAGAATTAAATAGATTATAGTCAAAAAAGATAGAAAATTCAATGTATTTTATAATAATTTTTTAGTCAAATTCTTTTTCATAGTAAAAAATGTCATTCACTTACATTTAAAGTGAAAATTACACTATAACTTATATGATATTTTCAGCAAAAGGAACGTCTTTATTTCCTTTTTGTATGTCAGCAAAAAGTGTTGCCATCTATGCAACGAGAGTCAACTATTGCCCGTTTATGCGAAAGATTTTTTGGCATATTTAGCACTGATTTTTAATGAATCGATTTTCTCCAATAAAAAAAGCCTATTCGAAAAAAAGTATTCGAATACGCTTTATGCCATGTTAAGCCTGTTCTTTAATAATTCCGTAATATATCAAATCCTCATATTTACCATCTTTCATAACATGGTCCTTTAAAGTCCCTTCCTTTTCCATGCCAATCTTCTCCATCACTTTTCCTGAAGCAGGATTTGATGAAAAATAGCGGGCAAACACTTTGTGCAGCTTCTTTTCTTTAAAAGCAAATTGTAAAATTGCTTGCGCTGCCTCGGTTGCATAGCCATTGCCCCAATAAGGTTCGCCAATCCAATAGGCTAGTTCTCCTTGGTTAAAGCTGGGATTGTTCGATAATGCAATAGCGCCCAATACTTCACTACTGTCCTTGTCTGTTACCGCAAACTCATACGATTGATCTGCCATAAAATTAACATAATGGTGCTCCATCCATGATAATGCATCGTTTAAACTATATGGGTAAGGTAAATACAATGTATTTTTGTAAATATGATAATTATTGCACAGCGTCGCGACCGCTTCGGCATCGGATGTTTGAAATAATCTAAGGACCAGTCTTTCCGTCGTAATCATTAATTTTTCACGATCATATCCCATTCCATCGACTCCCTTTATCTCCAATATGACAACCCTGTGTTTTACTTAACTTTCTTGGGTTATAGATATTGGTTCTACAAATATTACCAAAAATCCTGTCGCGCTATCCTCAGAATCGTTGCGTTTGTTTCATTCGGGATATATGGAAATTTCCAGCGTCAGAGAGTTTTAAATCACAAAAGACAAGTCATCTCACAAAATTTTAGAAAGGACTTGTCTTACACTGTAGCTATTAATAAGTAATGAACGAACTGTTTCGTTTCCTCTTTCGCTATTTTACCGTTGCAAAACTCATTTTTACGCAGGAGCCTCGCAGCTTTTCTCTCCTGATATGACTGTTTTTGGCATTCGTTCTATGCGTCAAATGATATCTTGCTGAACGTATTTTTCTTTAATGCCAATACCTATTTTAGCGATTCCCACAATTAACAGGAACAAAGGTAGTAAAAAAAACAAATGCCCTATACCTGGAGCAAATAATGTTGTCGTAGACAACGGACCAAATAATTTTGGGAAACCAATTAAAATAATCAATGGAAGTAGCAAATGGAATACGCCTAAAGACAAGCCATCTAAAATAACACGGATGGTCGTTACTTTCCGTTTTTTAGGTTTGAAAATTCTGTAAGCAGACCAAACAATGTAAGCGATGATGGCCAGTAAAATCAAATCCAAAATGATATATTTCATAAATGGATTGCTTGTAGATATAGCAGGTACTTTATTATGGACGAGCTTGAGAATGCCACTCGTTATTGCTTCATATTCATTCAGATTGAAATAATCCATGGAATTGATAAGTAGACTGATGCCATACTCCCCATCTAACATGACTTTTGAGTAGGTGTTTTCTGTCCAGCCATTATGGGCGATTACATCATTCACTTCCCATCCCATGGCATAGTAAGTATCATTGCCAACGAGTGCTGATGGATGATGCATTGTATCCATGGCATTTGCTGATAAAATACTTCTTCCTTTGAACTGTCCCTGATTCAATTGTGCGATCATGTAATTTGCCATATCTTCCACACTGGAAATAATGTAACCAGAAGCAACAGTTCCTTGGTGGTTTAATTGCTCAGTTGGCATCTTAAATCCAAAGACAGTTTGATAGCCTACCGCAATTGTATTGTTTAAATCATCTATAGGGTCCGCATAGCTATTGTTCATTGCAAGTGGTTTGAATACGTATTCCTTTATATACGCTGTATACGATTTATGTGTAACTTCTTCGATGACTGCACCTAGGATGCTGTAATTTAAATTCGAATATTGATATTGCTTACCAACCGGGAATGTCAATACTGTATTAGCCAAACCTTCTATATGTTCTTTTACTGTGCTATCTCCTTGTGATATCGCTACTTGACCATCAAATGTAGAAAGTCCGCTTGTTTGATTTAATAAGTGCTGTATGGTGATTTTTTTTGATGCCTCTTTATCTGCTAATTGAAACCACGGTATCACTGATTGTACTGGATCTTCTAGATTGATTTTTCCTTGTTCCACTAGCTGCATAATGGCTAGCGCTGTAAATGATTTACTAACCGAGCCAATAACAACTGGCGTTTGCGCTGTCATTGCTGTTCCATCTGGGCTCGAAACACCATATCCTTGCAAGTATTCCACCTGATTTCCTTTTACGATGGCCAATGAAGCACCGGGAATGTGCAATCTTTCTATTTCATGTGACATAAACGCATCAATTTTAGAAATATCTAGATTACTAGCTGTAGACTCATTTTCGTTTGCCCATACCATACCGTTAACATTTGTCATGAGCATGACTATGGCGATTACGATCATTTTAACGATTGAAAAGTATTTTCTTGTCATCATTTAATTTCCCTTTAATTGTTAATTTTTCCGACCTTATTATTGCTTTTATTAATTTGTTAACACCTTCTTAATTTTGAAATTTTTTGAACTTTACTTTATACGTAATTACACTAGAAAAAGTTTCAACATCACAATCTAAGGTATATACTTTGAGGTTTCTTACATAAATCAGTTCTCAGCTTGTTCGGACTTTAAGTAGAACGTGAAAAAGGCTCTACTTCTTATCGAAGTAAAGCACTTGCAATAGCCTTAGTGATTATTTTCACTTTTCCATTGTGCTTTGTTAAGTGTGTAATGATAATGCGTTTGGTTGTCGATCTCCATTTCTCCATTAAAATAAAAACCGCATTTTTGTATCACTTTATTTGAACTTACATTGCGGGGCACAACCACTGCATTAAGGTGTTCTACATCTGTCTGGTCAAACAAATATTGCAGCAAGCCTTTTATTGCTTTTGTGGTGTAGCCACGATTTCTGTAATGCTTTGATATCGCATAGGCAATTTCCCGGTTTGGTTCCCTTAGTTCTTCTTTTATACCTGTATTGCAGAAGCCTATGAATTCGCCCGTTTCCTTTAAGATCATGCCCAACCTCAAATAATTGTGACCACTGATATGAGGGACGGCAGACAAAAACTCTTTATTTTCAGGTATCTCATAATTTGTCACCCCGTCTAATCGTGCTCTCGTGGAACGCCAATCCGGCAAAAATTCATAAACTTCCGGTTGTGAAGTCAGTTCATAAAGAGCATCAACATCTTCCATACTAAACTCTCTCAGTAATATTTCACCACAGTCTATTGTAAATAAATTGTTCATCTCTCCATCCCCTATAGCTCGATAAAATTAAAAAATCTTCAAATCTTTTTTTAAATAGTAATGCTGAAAATCTCTACCGACATTATCTAAACTGCCAAACACTTTATAGCCATGTTTTTCATAAAAACCTAACGCTTGAAAACTTAACGTATCCACCTTTATGAAATCACAGTCTTTTTCTACAGCGATGTTCTCAAGCTCTACTAATAATGTCGTTCCTAATCCCGATTTTCGTAATTCTTCATCAATCATAAACGTATGAATTTCCAACCAGTTCCAACATACTTCTGCGAGTATGCCGCCAAGGACAATGCCGTTGTCATCTTTAAGGAATAAATTAATTTCTTCGTATCTACCTCTTAAATCTGTTGGGAAATGCTTTAAATTAAATTGATAAAGCGCCTCCTCGATTTTCTGTCTATTTATTTCTTGCGTAATCGAAAAATTCATCTTTCATCTCTCCTTTTATCTTAAGAGTTGATTTGATTATAGCCGACTGACATTCCTTGAAAAAACCTCATCGTTTTTTCCTAAAAGAAAATAAGCCAATGTGGTATTCAACCACATTGACCTATTTCAAAAGTTTGTACTTTTTCTTTTTTCTTGTAGTACAATTCTTTGTATACTCTTTAATGACAAATAATATTTTTCTGCCAACGTAATAGTCATTCCTGTTTGATAATCGTTAAAAATCTTAGCATTTCTTACAGCTAATTCTCTTCTCGTAGCAGTACTTGATCCCCAACTCTTTTTATTATCTTCTCTTCGCGGGATATAAATATATTCACCATCAACATAATTTTGTATTAACTCTACCAACTCAGCTGGTAGTAGATTCTGTGCTTTTTTATAGCTCATTTTTGCACTCCGCAGCTGGAAAGTTGTTCTTCTTAAAGTTAAGCGCCCTACAGATCAAAAAGAGATAGTGGGTTAATCCTTTACATCTTCCTTGCATTATTTCACTAACTAGCTACCATAACGCGTTGTTTTCTTTATTTTTCGGTCCAAGTCTATTACAATTTTCATATTGAGGCTTTGAATTCCTTTATTTTTTGCATTAAACCCTACTAAATTTTTCAGAGGTAACTAATTATTATGTCGTTTGTTAACTTCAATCGTAATGAACTCCGGCAAATAGCTGGGAGTACATCCTTTTGCTACTATTTCATCTTTGTAAAGACCCGTTTTCTCACCAAGTTTAATACAACGTGTACGATTCTTTTCATCATAAACGCCTATCCAGCCTGCGGTGAAATTCATAGCCCATTGAACTTCCGGTTCTTCCTTCGTAATATTAGCTTCTAATGCAGATAGCAAGTCTGCGGTGTTATCAGGCGGTGTTTGTCCAGTCCATCTCAATCGCCCTTGATAATACCAGAAAGCTCGCCTTTGAAGAGCAGAAGGACTATTTTCCCATGTCTTCATCAATGCAATCTTCTTCTTGTCTTTGGTGAGCTGATTAGCCATTAACCAATCCATTAAGTTATTTCGCTCATCAAAAGTGTGAGTCTGCATATCCTTATCAAGCTTATTTAGCACATCATGTGAAAGAAGTTTTTTGTCCATAATTAAGATTGCTAATAGTCTGGGCAAAAACTCTTCGGTTGACCAAAGTTCCATAGCTAGTTCGTGATCTTTTTTAATGTCTTTCGCGATTTTTCGTAAGTCGCCTAGCTTACTTTTACTATTGATCTGAGGTAAAATGTTTTCTGCTTTTGAAGAGCGTTTTATTTCTGTATCTTTTTTTTCATCCATTTTATACAACTCCTTTATTAAAGCACTGTTTCATAATATGTCCTTGACGGGATATATCAAGAACTTAATTTCGTTATAAGTCTTATTGCAGTGGTGTGCCTCCAAAGTTTACCTTTTTTAATATTGTAGGCAAATTCGCATTTATGTTCCTCAATTAATAAGAAGCCATTTACATTTTAACATAAATACCCAATTTTGAATTTTTGGCTCTTTAATAGATTGGGGATTCGGGAAAAGTAAGGGATTTTATTGAAGAAAAGCGCCCGATTGTTGAATAAGTCTATAAACTAAGCTGTGCCGTTAGTTCAATAACTTCAACAAAAAAAACTTCAATCCTTTTTAAACAACAAGAAAAAACGAATTCTAAAATCAAAATCCGTTCTTCGTAAATTCTAATCAAAAGCGTTCCATCGTTAAATCAGTATTTACTGAAACCGCAGCTTTATTACCTTTAGCAGCTGAAAGCATTAAAGAGGATGGTTTAGATCTTTCTGTTTCCCCTGCAATATATACGTTTTTTTGGGTTGTTCTACCAACACCATCTGTTATAACTTTTCCATTTTCATGAATTTCACAGCCAAGCTTCTCAGCAAATTGATTTGGGTGATAATAAGATGGGGCAACAAATCCACCCGATCTTATAATTGTTGCTCCTGTTTCAAACTCTATTTTTTGTAAGTAACCGTCATTACCTATTAAGTCTTTTATCTTTTCCGATATAATTTTGATATTGTGTTTTTGTAACTCTATTTTACCTTCTTTAGATAATTGAACTCCATTCGTTAAGACAACCAAATCCTGCGACCAATTATAAATTAACTTAGTCAAATGCAGTACATGCTCTTCTTTTTCTGCAATAACCACTAATGGCTTATCTTTTTGCTCCCATCCATCACAATACGGACAACTAAATAGACTTTTCCCATAAAACTTTCTTATACTTGGTATAGTAAATATTTCTTGAATACCGGTGGCGAGTATTATTTTTTCTGAAACAAATTCCTGACTAGTAGATGTTTTGACAGTAAATCGCTCATTACCTATATCCTTAATGATTTCAGTAACTGTTGCAGTAAAATATGATACGGACGGGTAATTCTCCAACTCTTTTAACGCTATTTCTTTAAACGCTTGTGGTTTTATCCCATCTCGAGTAATAAATCCATGTGACGCTTGTGTCACTCTATTCCTATTAGTTCCATCGTCAAATAATGTAATGTTTCTCCTAGCCCTTCCTAAAGTTAAGCTAGCACTTAACCCAGAAGGACCTCCACCTATAATGATACAATCAAGGACATTCATTTTTTTACCTCCGTATTGATTTGGTTTTATTTTGAATTGTTATTTGCAAAAGAGAACTACATTATTTCCCACATGATGGATTTCCATTCTTTACACACTAATATTAAATATGAAAAGAAATGGCGGTGTGTTTAGCGACAACAGGAGACATTGCTTTTATTTTTATTCCTAAATCTGAACATCAATAGTATAGTGAGACTACAAAAATCATTCATGAATAATAAATTGACAAATCAAAAAGGATCAATTTATCGTTATTAATAAAATAACCCTATTTCATATCGAATTATTCAGTTTAATTCCAACTAGGCAACCTCTTCACAATGTGCGGAGTGTATTTGGCAACACATGGGTGCTAGTGGGTTATATAGGCTTAAAGAAAAAATGAGTTGCCTATGCAACTCAATGTTCTTCAAGTAAAGCACCCCGTTACTGTAAGTACTTTCCTTCACAATCTAACAAATAAAACTACATAATCTAAGCAGAGATAATTAATTCGTTTGATTTCGAAAGGAGAATAGCTCATAATCGTCCCTATAATAATGATACCGATAAAAGAATCGAAAAAGTTAAGCAAATACTCCATAGGGAACCCAGTATTTTTTGATTTTTAATATCTCTATTTTGTTTTAGTTTTTCTAATAGCTGAACTAAATTGATAAACCATAAAAATGAAAATAACAACGGTAAAAAATAATAAAATAAAAATAAATCAGTCATTCCATATCCTCCTTCAAACTGCCCTTAGTTTAACTAACCTGCTGTTTATTTAGTTTTCAAAAAGAAAAAGCTAACCTAAAGGCAGCCTTGTTCTGCTAATGCACCTGTTTGTTTAAGTACATATCGCGCCCTTTAACGGAATAACGATCTAATCTATCTTAAGAGCTCTTCAATTAAAGCACCCCGTTTAGTTCAATAAATATTTTTCTAGCTATCCATAATTTAATTGCTCCCACTCACTTAAGTACATACGTTTTGTAATTTTCTTAGGATTTTCAAGTTTACAAATAAACTCTAAACTATTCCATCTGGATCATTAAAATGTATTTTGGCGTGAGCATAACCATTATGAGCCATTCCAAAAGGTTCAAGAGGCTCAAAACCAAATGCTTCTCTTGGTTCATATCCCTTATTTTTAAGCCAACTAACTGATTTATTTAATCCTTCCAACGAGACTTGAAAAGCTATATGTCTGATTGAAGGATGATATTCAATTTCTACTTTATCGGTTTCCCATAATCACAACCAACTTTTATCTTTTTCAATCCACAAAAAAGCTAATTTATCCTCAACACAGTGGTCAAACTCTAAACCAAGATTTGTATAAAATTCAATAGGTTTTTTCAGGTTACTTTTAGCAGCACAGCTTCACCCGATACACAATATTAATCCACTTTCCGAGGATTTTTAAAATAAACGAACCACCTTAAAATTATTTCTACTGGACCGAGTGAAAAGCGCTTTAAATATAGTTGACTTGCTTTTAGCTGAATGCCATAAATGATGACCGATAAAAGGATTCCAACAAATATACCCAATTTTCCAAACAACCCAAAACCGTAACCATAAAAAATAATCGTACAAATGAGCGATTGCATTAAATAGTTTGTGAGCGATAGTTTTCCGATTGGGGCAAAATAATCGTTCATTTGCGTTTGATAGCGGCTAAATAACCATGCAAATAAGGCAATATAACCAATCGCTAACACATATGTCCCTGCCGAATAAATAAATAAGCTGTACGGCGTGTCAAAAATAATAATCCCCTTCAGCAATAGCCCGACTGGTACGAACAGCGCCACTTTTTTATATGTCTGAGTGCTTTTTTCTAGCTGTAAAAATGCGCCCCTTTTCGCCAGGCCCATTCCGAATAATACAAATGGACCTACTGCAAGAAAGCTTATAGCAACATATAAAAGCCAGCCAATTGGTAGGATGAATAATAGTGTAAAGCCACCCTCTACAATAAATTCACCTAATCGTTGCGTCAATATTTCTGCATATGTACCGTCCTGATAAATCATGATTTCCGCTGTCGTTAAAGGCTTAACGAGCTGTATAAAACTGCTGCCAAAAAAGGTTCCCACTCCTAGGATTGCTGTTAAAATGAAGCCCCACACAAAATACGTTTTCACACGGCGCTTTAAGAAGAATAATAATAAAATGAAAAGAGTCGAGCCATATGACAATAAAACGTCGCCTTCCCACACAAGCGCAATATGCATCGCCCCTAATACGGATAAGCCAACTGCCCGTCGAAACACAATATTTTTGTACTTTAACCCCGAAGCCTCTCGTGATTCAATCATTTTTATCAAAACATAACCAAATACAAAACCAAAAATCGGATAAAATGACCCTTCTACAACAATTTTTACAAAATAATAACTTACTTTATTAAGCCCGCTCGCCGATTCAATAATTTCTACTCCTGATGCACCAAATTGGAAATGAAGCATATTTGCTATTAAAATTCCGATTAGCGAAAAACCCCTCAATGCGTCCATCAGTTCAACACGTTCTACCTTCAATTTCTCACCTACTTTTTCGTAATTAATTACTATACGAATGTAGCAAAGAATAGTTTCATGATATTGTAAGAAATGGTTTTTTAACCAAAAAAATCACCGGGTACCCTAGAATATTCACATTCACGTACTTAGTCCCTTTCTCAATCCCTGCTTCTATCTCCTTGAATAAGAAAAAAGGGCTGTCTATACAGCTCAACAATCTTCCACGAAAGCCCCGGTTAGCTTAATAAGGGGTGAAACTTACAAATTAGGTTTAATGCATACTCCAGTTGAAACATTAAAGCGCGCTGCTTCCATTTTTGTCTGGTCACTGTTCCAGCCTATTTCTAATAGTAGGTTAATATTGTTCTCTGCATCTTTTCTAAGCATAAAATTATAACTTAATTACTTTTTATAAAAAAAGTTGGTACAGAGTCTACATTTTTACAATTGCAGGAATAGTGGTATTGCTAATTGTAGGGACTGTCTTATTAATACTTCATTTTAAGGCATCGTTGATACCAGATGAAAAAGAAGAAGCAAAAGTAATTTCACAAGCAGAACAATACTTACGAGAGATATATCCAACCATGGAATACGAAATCACTCATGTCCTTTATGATCGTGATAATCAATATGATAGTTTTTATTATGCTGCAGTGATTTTAAATATAGAAACACAACATACATTCATGGTTTACGAAAACAGTTATACGGAACAAAGGAAGATGATATAACAATCCAAGAGGAAACAAATTTCATCGAACAAGTAAGACAGAAAGTTTTCAGTTATATAACTGAAACATTTGGAGAACCACAGGGTATGGCATTTACGCCTTCATATGCATTGGGGGGTACACCTACGCTTAATATTAGCTTAAACAACAAAAAAAAGAGATAAACGAAGAAATGTTTCAATCTTTTATTGATTATCTCCAACATGAATTAAATGTCGAACAAGCACATGTAAATATTATGTATGATAATGAAATAAGGGATAAAGAATTTTAATAAAGCATGAGGATATTTTTTCTCATGCTTTATTTTGTTTAAACTTCAATTGCTATTTATTTTGGAAAATTTATAGTTTATTAGACAATTCCTTCTTGAACTAATTAGAACCATAAAGTTGTTTCTGTAAAATTTGAAAGGCAACCATTAATCATAGCCCCCGATTATTTAACTAATCTTTCAATTCATTCTTTGTTTCATCCACAAATGACCAATACATTTGATAAAATTCTTTCTCTTTCATCGATTCTGCTGGTGTTAGACCATAATGCCAATTTCCAATAACACATGCTAATAATGTATGTCCTCCGACCATTACATCTAATCGGCTATTTAACAGAATTCATTAATTCAAAGAAGTATTTTGGTTCTTGAGTTTGATTTAGATTGAACCATGATTGTAATGTCTCTAGTGCAAATACATCTAGCACCTTCAATACATGCATCGCAAATTCCAACGGCGCTATTCCTGATGCCGTAACTAAATTCCCATCAGTTACTGCTGGTTCCATTTCATAATATTTTTCTCCAATATAATGAGGACAAATCATTTTTAGATATTCTAGATTGTTGCTTGTATGCCTTCTTGCGTCTAGCAATCCTACCTTTGCAAGCCCCAATGTTGCCCCACAAATCGCCGCAACAACAGTACCTTCTTGTAAAGATTGACCAGCTTTTTTCAATATAGGTTCGTGCATTGCCTCTAACCAAGTGTTCCCACCTGGAAGAACTAAAACATCCTTGCTTTCCAACATACATTCGTCAATCGAAATACTAGGTAGTATCGTCAATCCGCCCATTGTAGTAACAGAATTTTTATCAATGCCTACCGCAACCACCTCTAAAGGTGCTAAATCTTTTTTAAAATATCTGCCCGAGTTCAGTTCAGCAATTAAATAACCTACTTCCCAGTCTGCCATCGTATCAAATACATAAAGATAAACTTTTTTTGTATACATACTACACACTCCTTTTAGTCGATATACCCTATTATAAAAAAACTTCACTGACATCCTCCGTCAGTAAAGTTTTCAAACTTGATAATAATTTATTAATTCATAGAGAACTTCAATCAGTTTTTGCTTCAAACTTTCCGGTTCAATTACTTGAATAGATTTGCCATAGGGTAAAAGTAAATACGGTACATACGTATGAATTGCTTCTTCTTCTAGTAGAAATATCACTGTATTTGAAGTCCGTTCTTTGAAATGATGTCCTAAAAACCAATGCTGGCATAAGTTATCTAACGCACTTGCCTTACCACCAACAACTAAAGGCATAAGCCCTTGCTTATCTTCTACTTCTGGAAGTAGGTTTTTCATAAAAAATTCATCTGCCGAAAAAGACGTTGGTCGATGGAAAGTACTTTCTGTTTGACTAATACTAACAATTCTCCCCACTCTAAAACTGCGGATTTCATTCCTTAGATGACAAAAAGCTATGACATACCAATTGTTATTCCAATAAAGTATGCCATATGGATCAACAATCCGACGTTTAGGTTGCTGTTCACGACTTGTATGGTATTCAATTTCTACAGACGATTCGTGTACTATACCTTGCTCCAATTTTTTCAATATTGGCTCCAGAGATGCTTTTCCGATTGGACTGAGTACTTCAAGTCCTTGTAAATGTTGCTTGATCAGTCTTTCCTGCTCTTGATTGGCATACATCTGTAGCTTTGATGTTGCTCTGTCCAATGCCTCCCCTAAAAAATATCCAGCTTCTTTTGCAAAAGTAGCAGCATGTTGTAATGCCGTTTGCTCCTCTACATCAAAAAGAAGTGGACTTTCAATAAAATTATTCAGCAGGGTATACCCCCCATTATGACCAGAGTCAGCGATAATCGGCACACCACTGGCAGAAAGTGCATCAATATAACGGTAAACAGTCCTGATATTCATCTCTAACTTTTCAGCTATTTGTTGTGCAGTCATTTTCCTGCCAGAATGCAACATCCATAGAATCGCCATCATGTTGTCAATTTTAGCCATAATTTTTCACCTCAAAATTCCGCTTTATCCGAACGTCGTCTTCAATAGCCCATAAATTCATTTTGCTTAACACATGTAATTTCAATGTTAAAAGTGTATGTTAACACATTTAGTAAAAACCGGTTCAGTTCCATGACTAGTTTGAGTGCTGTTTCAACTAGTATATAATTAAAACATAACATTTCATCGATAATTGCATTTGAATGTTTTATATTGAAATAAAGGTAGTAACAGATTTTTTTCTGAAGATAATTGTATGAAATGTCACATGAAGAAAAAATACTTTGTGATGTAATTCATCAATCTTTCTAAACAATTAAGGAGAGCCAACATGTACAAACATAAAGACAACCCAGAAGTCATCTTCTTTTGTGACCCATCGGAATGCCTGATGCATCCATTTGATAAAAAACAAATCGTCTTTACAGGGGCCCTTTCCACGATGACACGTTCAGAGGCTGCAAAAAAAGTAAGAGCTTTTGGAGGAATTATGCAAGGAGCCGTTACCCAGGAGACAGCTTTCTTAATTCTTGGAGATAAACGTCGTGGTATAAGTACGAAACAATTAAAAGCTGAGCAGTTGATTAGCCACGGCATCGATATTCAGATTATACCAGAGGCTGATTTTTTGTGGCTCATTTCTATGCACAAAGAATAGCCATCACCATCTTTTACGTGGAAATAGCTTAATCAAAAATTAATACGTATAAAAAATAATTTTTGGACTATACTATTAAAGATTTCACTTTGAATCCTATATGACTAGGAGGGTTAACCCGATGAGTAAGGTTGATCGATAGCTCTGAAGGACCATCAATACTGATAAAGCTAAAGTACGGTTTTCTTAGGTAAATCTTAGAATCCAATGCGGAAGCGAGGCAGTGTGTCATGGAGGAATAAATGTAAGTGGTAATCGAACCCGGAATTTATTTTCCGGGTTTTTTTATTGTCTGTCTAAAATCCCTTGCTTGGCAAGAGGTTACTTGCCCTTATTTTTTTATGTCCAACTTAGAGGTATCGATTCATTTTTTTGTTCGTTAATTTACTTCATATGTATACCCCCTTCTTATTTGAAATAACAGGAAGGGGGTAAGACTTGTCATACTATTAGAAGAATTTTTATGTAAGAGACAGACAGCATTTATTGAATTATTTGGTAACAGCGAAACATACATCAATTGGCTTATTAGTATATCCGCTTCCTTTTAATGTATCCCAACCAATAACAGGATCATTCTAGATTGCAAAATTTTTCAACTAAAAAAATTGGGTATGCCTTAATGTTATAAGTTTTTCCGGCTGAAACTGCAATTGGATAGTCATCAGTAAAACTTACATATGCTCAAGTAACTCCATAAAAAAGAACAGATCATACGAATGGTTAACAAAACCATTTGTATAATCTGTATTCTTCCTAATTGTATACGTTTTTAAAGTGGTAAGAATATTTTTTTATCGTATATTTGTGCTCAATTACTTTTGTACTCAATTACATGTAATACTTTTACTTCAATACTTTTTGAATATTCTTCTAGCGTTTCTTCCGTTTCTCCCCCTTTAAACTGCACCTCTTTCTGTGCTTTTGCAATGACCTCAATCACTTCTTGTTTAGATACATTCTTAGATGATGCAATTTCTACAACCGATTTACCAGTTGCCAATTGTTGTTTTAATTCTGTTGCATTCATATTTAATAAAGAAAATAGGTCCTGATTATTTAAAAACGCATTTGCAAAGTAATCAGGCTGACCATTCGTTGTAAACAAAGCCTCATCAGTAAAACTAAATTCAGTTGGTAGTTCTTTACTTTTTTGAGTTGGTAGCTCTTTACTTTCTTGTTTTGTTGTTTCATCCGTTTGTGTGTGAACTATTTGTACGGGTTTTACTGACTCATCTTTCTGAATTTGTGTAGCGTAGGTATGCCCGCCGCCTACTATAAATGCTGTTGAAATACCAAATGCAATGATTAAATTCTTTTTACTCATCTTAATCCCTCTTTTCATTTATTTGTATTACATAAACTATTATTGCTGAACAATGTAAAGATAAAATCAAGATGAGATGAATTCAGAATGAAAATTTTCAACACAATTTCAAAACATGTATTCTGTCATGCCACAAGAAGATATTCATACAGATATTTTGGATGCTTTATGGCAAGATCACAAATTAAATGCGATGGACAATCCTTATGGGACAAGTCACGCTCATTTAAAGGGTAATTGTGCACATATGGAAGCACCACCGTGTTTAACGTGTCACGATGGAAGTCCATGTAAGGACTTAGCAATTGACTTTTCCGAATTAGACGTACAGAAATATGAACTGCATGAACGAATTGAGACCCTACGCCAGCAGCAAGCACAAACCCCTACACCAAAACAGAGTAAACGTGAGATGAGTGATAGCAATAAAGATGTAATTATTGAATCATTGAAGCGAAGAATCATGAAAAAGGAGGAAGAAAACAAACAATTGCGGAATCAACTAAAAATGGCATACACAGACGGCTATAATCAAATATATAAATTGAAAGATGCAATTTTATCACAAACACTTAAACTTAGCGGCAGTTTTGTTGCCAGTTGCTATATGTGAAGGCTTATCAGCACTTAGTGTACCGAACTCCAACGAAGGAATCTTTCATGCAATAAACAACCAGTCATAATCAAAATATATGGAAATAATAAATTTTTTTTATTTTATCTTAATAAAACCAATACCCTTTCAACACTGAATTTATTGGAAGGGTATTAAAGTTGTTTAATTTTATTTGAGATCGTTATTTTACAAATAAAGCTGAAAAATAAACTTGTTTTTCGAGAATCGAATCCCGATAATAACACCCTCAAATTGAGTATTACTCATTTATTACTTCACTATTTTTTCCAAAAACTTTTAATATTTAATTTGAAAAGGCTTATAATTATTTAATATCATGCTAGAATTTTTTTCTTAATCACAATTTCTGCTATAGCTAAACTAATAATCCAGCATAGCCACACAGCAATAGTATAGGAAAGCCCATAGGAAAGATTTAATCCATTATGTGTAACTGCGACAATAATATAAATGATTGTATTGGCAAAAGTGAGAAAGAAACTCCGAGTAATCCATTGACTATGTCTTACAATATCTTTTCTTTTGATAGATTTATAACCGAGAGTTGTTGTTATCAGCCAGAGCGTATTTAAAATAAGAAATCCGAATGTACTTAGCCAACCACCTGTCGCAAATAGAGAAACATATACACCGGGGATAAAGTTTAATACAATTGAAAAGATATAGATTCGACCATTAAAACGGTGAAATGGTAATCGTTTATTCCGTAAACTTTTCATCATGCCTACTGGGCCTGTCAATAAAGCAATGACAGCTAGAATAATATGTATCCGTAACATGACGGCCCATACAGTAGGATTAGAAATGATTTCATCCTTATTGTTCAGGAACTTTTCAAAATCGGGATCCACCATAAAATTTTTCGATAATGTATGCATGATCCACATAAAAGCAATGATAAATAAACCAATTACAAGTAATTTTTGTTTTCTTATAAGTAGCTCCCTCCATTAGAAATTCCGAAACTATCGTTCAAACCACTTGTCTAGGACCATCATGTCCTAAAGAAATCACCATCATTAAAACATACAATCATATTAGTTTTAACATACTATAATCTCCCTTTTAAGTACTTATTTTGTTTATACAGAGTGAGTTCTTTCCTTTTTCACATTAAGCTCAGGAAGTGACAATGTAAGAATTGCGGCAATTAACAAAATAATAATTGAAAGATAAAAAGAAAAATTATATGTGGCATGGTAATTGTACATTAACCCTGGTACATATGATCCAATCTTTCACTTTCTTTATAAACTTTTATTTTCGATTGATTAAAACATATCATTTAAAAAAGTACATTTTTTGTTATAAATTTAATTGGAGATCTGCAATTGAATATAAAACAGCGGAACCACTTATTTTTACTCTATCCTCTTTGTATTTACAGTATAGTGTTCCACCACGTTTAGAGAGCTGTCTAGCAATCATGTCGTTTTTTTCTAATCGTTTTGCCCAAAAAGGAATTAAACTACAGTGTGCTGAGCCACAAACTGGATCTTCATTTACCTGTAACTTTGGCCAAAAAGCTCTGGATACAAAATCAACTGCTTTTCCCTTTGCAGTCACAAAAACTGCAAGTCCTTCTGGAAATTGTGCTAATTTAGCAAAGTCAGGAGATAAATTAAGCACATCATCTTCTTTTTCGAGTACAAACACCAAATCTCTCCCTATATAGGTTTCAATAGGCGTTATACCAAGTGCTTCCACCATCTGTTCTGTCAGAATATATTCCTCAATTTTAATACTCGGAAAATCCAATTCATAAAGATTATTATTTTTCAAAACAATCAGTTCCCCGCTCATTGTTTGAAATCTGATTTTTTCTAGTTGTTTTTCATAATAGTTAGTGATTACATATGCGGTTGCTAAGGTAGCATGTCCGCAAAGGTCAATTTCCCCTCCTGGTGTAAACCATCTTAAATGATAATTGTCTTTATCCCCTTCCTTTACAGCAAACGCTGTTTCAGAAAGGTTATTCTCGCTAGCAATTTTCTGCATCAAATCCTCAGGTAACCAATCTTCCATAATACAAACACCAGCTGGATTACCTTCAAATAATTTTTCAGCGAAAGCATCTACTACATAATATTTCATATTGAAAAACCTCCTGTATATTATCTTTTCTTTTGTATTACTTAAACTGTTCAAGCTTCTCTCAATTTTTTAACATCGCAATACACCCTTCCCAGTGTTATAATTTGTTCATTTGAAATCCCCTATATTTTATACCGAAACCATGTATAACACTCAATGCACTTGTATAACACTTAATGGAGGGTAAACATGCATATTGAAATTCAACGAAATTCTGAAACTTCACTTTCCAAACAAATATTTCTATCAATTGTTGATCACATACGATCAGGTCTAATACCACAAGGTAGTCAGTTACCTTCTGTCCGCGAATTATCTAAAGAGTTAGAAGTAAGTTTTGTTACTGTTGTAAAGGCATATAAAGAACTTGAAAAGGGAAATTTTATAACTTCTATTCAAGGAAAAGGTACATTTGTAAATACTGAAGAAACAGAAATAGAGGAAATAAAAAACGATTATTTACCATTTAGTTGGCAACTACCTATACAAGATTATCTTCCGAGAGCTCAGTTTTCCCGCTTTCATCACGTTCCAGGTGAAATTCAACTTTCTTCTTCTATGATTGACCCTGGGCTTCTTCCTAATCGATATTTAGAGCAAGAAATTCATAAAATGCTTTCGGAGAATCCAAGAATTTTATCACAATACAGTGAAATCCAAGGAGACTATAATCTGAGGGAAGCAATGACTCAATATTTAAAACAATTTGAAGTTCCTACTACACCTGATAACCTTTTAATTACAAATGGTTCGCAGCAAGGATTAGACCTTGTCGCACGTACATTTGTTGGCCCAGGCGATGTTGTGGTAATGGAAAGTCCTACTTATCCAGGGGCAATTGATATTTTTAGAGGGAGAGGCGCTACGATACTTACAGTTCCAGTTGATAAAGAGGGTATGAAAGTGGATATACTTCAAAATTTATGTGATAAATACAAACCAAAAATTATTTATACAATACCTACATTTCATAATCCTACAGGTGCGGTTATGTCCCTAAAGCGACGTAGGCAAATATTAGAGATAGCTAAAAGTATTCAATGTATTATTGTAGAAGATGACCCATGGGGTGAGATTT
Organism: Lysinibacillus sp. UGB7; assembly: GCF_049058285.1. Lineage (NCBI taxonomy): Bacteria > Bacillati > Bacillota > Bacilli > Caryophanales > Bacillaceae > Lysinibacillus > Lysinibacillus sp. UGB7. Next base: position 28,382 of record NZ_JBMGUV010000007.1, on the reverse strand, counting down.
ATTTTGATAAAAAACCTCCTGCTCCTATTAAAAGTATAGATTATTATGGTCATGTGATCTATTTAAAAGGGCTGAGTAAAACATTAGCTCCAAGTTGCAGAATTGGGATACTTTCAGCTTCAGGTTCTATATTCAATCGACTATTAGCGGCTAAATCAAATGCTGATTTAGGAAGTCCATTATTAACACAAAAGTCATTATTACCATTCATTACTTCAAAAAAAATGATTGATCATATGAAAAAATTAAGAACAGCCTTAAGAGTAAGACGAGATTTGACTCTCGATTTATTATCACAATACGCGCCAGAAGAGATTTCATGGATTATACCAAATGGAGGGTTGAACATATGGATTAGTCTTCCAACCTGGATAGATACAAATCTGCTACTCATGGAAGCCAAAAAAAATTTTGTAACATTTTTACCGGGATCAGCTTGTTACCCTGTGGAGCAAGAGAATCACCATATGCGATTAAGCTTTTCTTATATGAATGAACAACAGTTACAACATGGAATTATAACATTATGTAATATTTTCAATTCTGAAATTACATCCAAAAAAATGAAAAATAATACTCCCTATTTTTAAAAAGGTTCATTTATTCTTTTAGAAATGACAAAAAAGTAAAATAAACGTTTTTTTGACATGCTTTTAAAATCTCTTCTTTCATTAAATCAACGTTTGAAGCATCTTTTTAATCAATTTTTAAAAAAGCAATAACCAGACTTTGTTACAAATAATCTAACTTAATTTCAAATCTACAATAAAAGGGTAATACATATTAGTCATGTGTAGTATGTATTACCCTTTATTTTAAAAAGTTCTATATATAGATCTTGATAAACCTAATACATCCACCACCATTTTTCACAACCGTTTATCATTGCGAAAATTTAAAGGGAAATGAACAAAGTCATGATAAACACCAAACTTATACCCTCTTTCCTTATAAAAAGAAATAATGTCTGGAAGTACTTGAAGTGTTTGATGTACTTCATGCATGAGTACAACTTCTACATCTCTTGAAGTTCCATTTTTTATGTTCTCTACAATTTGATAAGGGTTATTTTTCAATTTCCAGTCTAAAGAATCAATTGTCCAATCCCATACTTTAATATTCGCTTCTACAATTTGATTGCGAAGTTGTTCATTATCTAAGCCTGGTACTGAACCATATGGCGCTCTAACTAATTTAGGGTTTGTACCTGTAATATCATGAATTATAGCAATTGCTTCATTCATTTCTTGTACAAACTGACCGTCCGTGTATAGATGTTTACTATTATGTGTCATGCTATGTGCTCCTACATAATGCCCTTCAGATGTAGCTCGCTTTACATTGTTTTGTAAATTTTCATTCTGCAAATTGGCTCCTTGCATAAAAAAAGTTGCTTTTACATCATGTTCTTTTAATACATCTAAAAATTGTCCCGTCAAAAGACTAGGACCATCATCAAATGTTAGATATACAACTTTTCCTAAGGGTCTACTTATTGGTTTATTCTCTATTTTAAGCTCCTCTTTTATGACTTCACTTTGTTGCTGTGGTGCCATTTGTTTACTTTGTTCCTCTGCAATTATTTTGACAGGTAGTGTATTGGATTTCTCTCTTATATAGAACATTAGAATAATAGTAGTTAGAACAATTCCGATTATTTTTAGTCCTTCTATTACCCCATTCTTCTTGATAGTTTTTCGTGATGTTTTCATATTGTTCAACCTCTCCTTTACAAAGGCTAGTCTAATTGAACAATATAAAGATAAAATGCAGATTGTGTCGAGTTAAATTAAAGAAAATTGCTGACTCTGCTCTTTTTCTTTTTAATTGAAATGTGTATGGTCAGCTCACTCTCTCAACGGTTCAACGATTTATCTTTGAACATAAAGCACGGTCAGGAATTAGTTTTATTTCATATTTATCTTTTCTTCATTTTATCTTTATCTAGACATCTTACTATTGGTTCATGTTAATCAGCTGAACTTAATAGATTAGGAGTGTTTAAAAAAATGAAGAAAAATAGTTGGAAGTATCTTTTAGTATCATTTATTTGTTCTAGTTTCGTTTGTCTAATGTATGTTACTCAAGGTAATAGTGCTGAGATAATTGAAATTGACAATAATGCAATAGAAAGTAATACCATTGGTTTATTAGAGGGAAAAAACATTGTGATTGATCCTGGCCATGGCGGCGTTGATATTGGCACAACTGGCTTAACCTTTGGAACAAGCGAAAAAGAGGTGAATCTTACAGTAGCACAAAATATTAAGCGGGAGCTTGAAAAAAGAACAGCCGCAACAGTCGTCTTAACACGTGATAAAGATATAGATTTAGGCCGTAATCAAAGAGAAGCATTACAAAAAAGGATTCAAATTGCCGATGATGTTTCAGCTGATTTGTATATTAGTATTCATCATGACGCTTTTACCGACCCTAGTGTTAACGGAATAGCTGTTCATTACAGTTCACATCAAAACAAGAGCGAAAAATTAGCTGAAATCCTGCAAGCATCTATCTTTAAGCAAAGTATTAATGCCAAAAATCGTGGTGTAAGAGACAGTGATTTTTATGTTTTAAAGAATAATTCCGCTCCTGCAGTATTACTAGAGCTGGGCTTTACGTCAAATAAAGAAGATGAAATCCGAATGGTTTCTAAAGATTTCCAAAGCAAAATTTCCATTTCTATCGTTGATGGGATTATTAAATTCTTTGCAAAATAAATCAATATGAAATAGGTAGCTCCACAAAAAACAGCTCATACGAATGGTTTATAAAACCGTTTGTATGAGCTGTTTTTCACTCTTTTATTAGTAAATAAAAATAAAACTGTACGCCATTCTTTGTATTGCAAACACCGTATTCGACCCCATGTAGCATTAATATATTTTTGGAAATCGCCAGTCCTAAACCAGTTCCACCGTCTAACCTTTTTCTAGAAGCATCAATCCGATAAAAGCGCTCCCAAATTTTCTCTAGATGCGCTTCTTCAATATGAGCACCTTTATTCTCCACACTTATTTTCACCAGTTCCCCTTTCACCTCTATCGCCAAAATTATTTTTTCTTAGGAAGGCGAATATCGAATTGCATTCATCAAAAAATTTGTAAGAACCTGTTCGATACGGCGTTGGTTGGCTACTACTTCAATCGGTGATAAATCGGTTTCAACTTGCAATTGTTTTTGTTGTATTTCAGGCATTAGTTTTTCGCAAATCTCTTCTAACAGTGAATCGATATAAAAAGAATCCATTTGCATTTTATACGTACCCGATTCATACTTTGCTAATTCCAGCATATCGATAATCAATAAATCCATCTTATCGACTTCTTTTTCCAATGCATCGAAATAATACTCTTTCTTATGATTTGCTACATTCCCTCTCAATATCGTTATACAGCTTTTCATAATACTTAAAGGTGTTTTCAATTCATGTGATACACCGGAAATAAACTCTTTCCGCGTATTTTCTAGCTTTTTCTCCTTTTCAATATCTTGCTGTAGCTGTTCAATGTACATACTTAACCCGTTCGCAAGTAAGTTGATATTCCTCGATAAGTCTCCAATTTCATCATTTGAATGAACAGCAATTGTCTCAGAGAAATCTAAATTCGCTATTTTCTCCGTTGTACGATTAATCCGTAATAATGGCTTTGCAATTTTTATTGAATAGTAATAAGATGCCAATAATATTAATAAAGAAACAAAAGCAACAATGTAAATATAATATTCTTCTTTGGCACGTGCTAATAAAACGAGTGGGTTGTAAGGTTTCGTTACACAATCATCGGCCCCTAATTCAAAACCTAATAATGTATCATCTTCATCTGTACGAGCAGTCAACATAATAATCGAGATATTTGAAGTTTTTCTAATTCGGCGGCAAATACTCCATCCAATTTAGGTAGCATAATATCTAATATAATTAAACTAAGCTCATTTTCTTGAAATATCTTAAGTGCCTCTTCCCCATCTTTAGCTTCTAATACCGAATAACCTGCATTCAGAAAATAATCTTTAAGAATCTCTCGTAAAATATCTTCATCTTCAATAATTAATATTTGACCAATCATTTTTATCTCCTGCTTAACTATTTATTATACTCATTTCATTCTAACCAAGTATAAATGTAAGTAACATTCAATCTCCGTATTGATGAACTTTACATGTCCATATTAAGCAAGTAACTAAGTAGAATCAACGACATTACTGTATCTTTGTTTAATCTTCACATCAGGTAGAATTTCTGCAAATCATATATTCTTTTCTGGGTAAAGTAAAGAATTTGACTAGTTAACGAATTTAAGCCGTAGAAAAGCCAATATTAGCTGTTTGGCATTGGTCATACTGTTCTGGTATGCCAAGGCCTCTCTCAAATTCTAATCTCTCCTCTGTCTCAGTCCATTTTACTTTTCTTTAATACCCATCGTATTGTTCATTTTTGTGAATAGCGAGATGGCAAGAAGGAGAGCGATACACACAGCGCCGAGGCCAAACCAATTTATATACAGAATGGATGTACGGCTGATGACAACCCCCCCCACACCAGATCCTAATGCGAAGCCAAATTGTATGAAGGATGTATTCACACTCAACGCTATATCAGAATTCCGAGGTACCAAAGTGACCAGATATAGTTGTTGGGCAGGAGAGATACTCCAGGTTGCCAACATGAAAATCATGAGGACCACTATTAAGAACAAGACATTGTCACAAGAAAGAGCGAATAAAATAAGCGTTGCTCCTTGTAATAGGAGTCCGAGACTAATTGTAAATGTTGACCCTTTTGTATCTGCTAATTGTCCTCCTATTCTTGAACCAACAAAGCTACAAATTCCTGAAAGAAATAGAACGCCGCTAATTTCGGCTATGGAAAGTGAGGATGTGGCCTGCAAGAAAGGCGTAATATAAGTGAATAGCGTCGAATAACCACCGATGTAAAATAATGTGATAGCCAGGGCTAACACAATCCTTGAATCTTTTAAAATGGAGAGTTGCATCCCGAGGGTAACTGCTTCTTCTTCCTTAATTACCGGAACTTTTTTGTGGATAACGAGTAATGGATAAATGCTTATTAGACCTATCAAAATAAACAAAACTCTCCAGCCAACAATCTCACTAAAAAACGTACCAATCGGAACGCCCAGCACAAGTGAACTACTGAGCCCCATCAAAATAATGCCGATAGCACGACCCCTTCTTTCTTTTTCAACCAGTCGAGTGGCTACAGCCATGGCTACCACCGTAGCGATTCCTCCGCTAGCTCCCTGAACAATTCGTACTAATAGTACGGTTTCGTAAGTAGGACTTATAAACATTAGTCCGTTGCTACCTATAAAAATACCGAGAGTAATCACTAATAGCTTCTTTCGATCCACATTAATTGTTAAGGCGATCAGAATCGGAGCGACAATGGCTGCTGCAAGCGCAAATACAGTTACCAATAGTCCTGCTTTAGAAGTAGATACGCCCAAATCCACGGCAATCATTTCAATGATACCTGTGATAATGTATTCAATGGTCCCTATCAAAAAAACAGCAAGAGCCAAAATATAGATGAGAGTGTTGTTTTTCAATTTAGATTGTCCCTTCTCCATTGGTTTAAGTATATTCCCCTGCCCGGTTTGTTTTCCTTAATAGACGTATACAGTTTCCTTGACAGGGAAAAAGCGTGCTTTATCCTTCATTCGAGTAAGAATCGCTTGAGACGTTCATCTATCCATTCCGAATCCTGTTCATGCTGTCCGATGCCCGCGCAATGTCCCCAGTTGGATTCAATCGGGAGGAAAATGGCGTTTGGCATGTGTCGGGTTTCATATTCGTTGTCCTGCGGAGGGAAGAATAGGTCTGTGCTTCCAGGCATGACTAGCGCCCTTGCTGTAATGCTACTTAATGCAAGCTCGAAGTTGCCGTTATAAATCGAGTTCGCGCTAATATCTCCGGTGATGCCGGTACGTAGCATGGTGATCAAATTATTGGCATCAAAACTGAAAAACACTTGATCCCAGTAATCTACGAGATATTCTTCCAGGGTGTGGTAGCCCTCTTGCTGGTAAAGCTGCTCCAGATAATAAGCCTGAGAGAAGCCCCAAGCCGCATAAACCCGTCCCATGGCCGCCAATCCAACTTTCGGTTGCTCGTTGTAAAAACCATCCTTCCAGGCAGCATCGGCTTGAAGCGCGGCAATCATTCCCTCGAATACAACCTTTGCATGAGGTCGGGTTTTAGCGGTTCCTCCAAATGGAGCGATGCGCTCGACCATATTGGGATAACTTGCCCCCCACTGAAAGGTCTGAACAGCACCAAGTGACCAACCGACAACAAGCGCGATATTTGTAATGCCAAATTTCTTCGTAACCAATTGATGCTGAAGTCGCACATTATCATAAATAGAAACATGCGGAAAGTGTGCCTGGTGATAAGGCGGTGGTGTATTGCTTGGTGAAGAGGACAGCCCGTTTCCAAGCATATTGGGGACAATGATAAAATACTTTTCTGGGTCCAGTGCCTTACCAGGTCCATTCAACCATTCGTTATCGGTATGCAGTCCTGCAAACCAAGTAGGATAAACGATCACATTATTTCTAGCCACATTCAACGTACCGTAGGTTTTATACGCCAGCACGGCATTGGGTAGGGTGTCACCGGATTGCAGCTCCACATTCCCCAGTTCATACAGTTCATAATCTTTCATATCAAAATCTCCTCCCTATCATCAAAGACTTATTGTCTTTCTTGTCATAACTTTACGAGGATGCTATTGTTAAGTCAAAGAAACGTTTTTGAATTGAACGTTCATTTTTTTTGAATATAAGGAGGTTTTGCAGTATGGAATTGCGGCAACTCAAAACATTTCATACCCTTGCTACCACACTCAACTTTACCCGCGCAGCGGAAGTACAGAACTATGTTCCCTCAACGGTGACTATGCAGATGAAATCATTGGAGGAGGAACTCGGCGTCAAGCTGGTGGACCGACTTGGGAAAAAGGTGGCTCTGACCGATGCGGGCAGAAGTTTTCTAGGCTATGTGGATCATATCTTATGTGAGCTGGAAGAAGCGCAGCATGCTGTGAAGCAATCTGGCGAAATGACCGGTACACTGACCATAAGTGCGGATGAAACCTTGTGTACATACCGACTTCCGGCTGTGCTTCGCCGATTTCGTTTGCGTTATCCGGGGGTTCGGTTGATGTTTCGCCCTCTCAGTAAGCCGAACCTGAAGCAAAGCTTGCGCGAAGGGAGTGCGGACATTATTTTTATGCTAGATGAGCTGAAGGGAGGAGCGGGAATCTGCGGGGAAAAGGTGCGTGACGAACTCTTTTATCTATTAGTCGCACCGGAGCATCCGTTAGCTTCACAGACCGATTTGACGATTGAGGACTTTAATGGCGAAACCTTCCTGTTGACGGAACAGGGCTGCTCCTATCGGATGTTTTTTGAACGAAGCCTTTCTCAAATGGCCATGGGAAGCATTACGGAATTGGAATTTAACAGTGCTGAGGCAATTAAGCAATGTGCAAAAATAGGGATGGGCATCGCCATATTGCCTGAAATGGCCGTAACGGGCGAGCTGAATCGTGGTGAGTTGGTTCCACTGCCGTGGGATTTGACAGCCGTCTCCTTTGCTACCCAAATGTTTTGGCATGAAGAGAAATGGATGTCCCCCGCCATTGAAGCCTTTTTGGACTTAACCAGAGAGACTTCCTGACCCATCCGTAAAGAAAAAACTGGATGTCAATTAAGTGAAAAAGTCGCACTCACGAAAAAAGCTAATTCTTTTAACAGATGATTAAGATGCACATGCAATGAAAATGGTCATCAATAGTTGCGGCACGTTTACGTAAAGTCTTTGAACTATAAAGTGAAACTGCAATCAGCGGGATTTTCTTCATCCCCCGCTGATTGTTAGTTGAACTAATCGGGCTATTACGGCGTTGATCGATCACCAGTTTACGCATCCTCCTCTTTCCACTTGAGGTGGGCGTCTTCCTGACCAAGTCTCTATTATTCCCATTTCTTATAAATTAGGGCACTAAAAAATTGAGTTACATAATATATATATAAATACTTATTGTTAATATAACAAATATTAATAAACTTCTGATTTTACTTTTCTTCCATATAGTTAACATTGACAAGATTCCGCCTAAAAACATTAAAGTAATACCCATTATTTTCATGATGCTTACTCCAAATAAAGTTCCTAAATGTGCAAAAAAAGATCCTATTACGATAAAACCAATTGTAAAAATAAAACGGCGGGACCTAAAATCATGCATGGCTGATTTTCTATCGTCCGTATTCATTTTTAAATAACCTCTAACAACCATAAATGTTGGTATGCCCCAAATAATGACAAAATTCACAAGGGACATAGTATCTTTCCTCAATAGTCTTACCCCCATTTAGTGTAAACAGCTCAATGATCTACTAGTAAAGCTTCGTCCGTTTCGCAACTTCTTTCTATCAGAAAATACTATCAATCGTCATCAAGTCCCAAACTTCCTTGATTCGTTTGCCATCAAGGTTTACTTTTCGAAGTAAATTTTCAACATCTTCTCCTATGATTTCACTTGCAGAATCATAGAACTTCCAAAACATATACCGACCTGTTCCATGACCTATATAGTAATTTTCCTTTTTATAAATGAAATGTATCTCTCTACCCATATGTAAATCTTCAAGAAATTCTTCATATTTGTAATCATTCATCATTTAAACTCCCTTCGTTCAACAAAAAGAACGTTGACCCTTTCTTGAATCAAAGTCCCCGTGAGTTAAATAGTATTTGATGCTTCGGCTTCCATTGTCTGTTTTTGTAAGTTGAATATTTTTATCGTTGCTTTCCCTAATAAAAATCCAAGAATTCCTCCAAGAATGTTAAGTAGCATGTAGCCAATTTCCATACCCGTATGGCGTGGCACAACTAATCCAAGCCCGCTAAAAAGAAGTCGGGAAATTTCGATTGTCATACAACTGAAAATAACCATAGCAATTACTTTCTTTATATTATGTAAATTGAACAGAGCTACATACATGCCCAGGGGAATGAATAGTAACACGTTATAAAATACAGCCAAAGATCCCCCATTAAAATCTTGAACTGTATCGTATCATATATGCCAAACCAGTCATTCGTTGATATAAATGTACTACCCATGTCAGTTGGATTTTGAGGAGGAAGTGTAATTCCACCGAATTTTATTTGAATTAAACTCATTAAATAAAAGAGGAAACTGGATAAAAGGACTCTTCTTACATAACTTCTATTTATTTTTCTAAAATAATCAAGAAATATATCTATAAACATATAAACAAGCAACAGTAAGAAACCTAAAGGAATAATATTGTAAAGAATGTATGTTGAAAATATATATTTTCAACTCTTATATTTTGCAATCAATACTCATTCTACTTTTTTGACAATATAAGGCAAATAAAATTATTCCACTATTACTCTTCAACCAAAAATCATTCAACCTACTTTACTGTTCTGTCACGATAAACAATCAAAGTAATTGCATTTAATAGGATGGTAACGATGACAAGAATTGCCGCTGCGAAAGCCACAGCACCCATTGTGTCCATAAGAGCAGACCAATCCTCAATCTTTACTAGATGATAGTTATAGAAAATCTGGAAACATAGCGAAATAGCACAAGCACTGATGCTCAAAATGGCAAGACCGCCCCATTTGCTATGACCATGCTTTTCATATCGCATAAGATTTACAACAGGAATAATCCAAGCAATTAGTCCAAGTACGAGACTTCCAATATTAAGCAAACTAATCATATCTTAATCCACTTTGTGTTTTCTTTCTTGTTCAGCAATGCTGCTCCTTTAATTGAAGAAAAATAAGAGTTATCTAAACCGCTCATAAGCTTCAAGTAAAGCGCTGTGGCGGGTTGAAGAAAGATTTTTTATTTCATTTCATAATCATGTTTCGTTATAATTTGCATTGTCAGAGCGATACTAATTAAAGTAACGATTAGTATTAATATCCTTTCCTCATTATTCAAATGAAATCCATAAATAATACTCAAGCAAATCACACAACTTAACGAGTTTAAGCCGAAAAAAAGTCCCCAAATGATAGCCTTAAATCTTTTATAGGCCCTACTACCTGTTAAATACCTAATATAAAAAAAGCAAACCAAACCTATCCCTACTATTATAAGCAATGACTTTATGAAAGAAGATGTTAAGGTGATCGGCTCTTCCCAAGGCATATCAATAAAAATAATGTTAGAGAAATTAGTCAAATGGAAAACAAAGACACAGAGAAGAACATAATAGAATAAAACCCACTCGACTACATAGATCATCGGGAATATAAGCTTTTTCCACATTTTCTTACCTACCATCTTGTTTATTTCCTCCATAAACTTTCTAGATTATAAATTTTGACGGGTAAAATTGGTAAAAGTTCCATAACTGTAATCAAACTCAAAAATTGAGTTTGATTACGTTCCGTTGATTTCCGCTACAGCGGACGCTTTTCGCGGCCATGGCTTCAGTCTCCTCGTCGCTACGCTCCTGTGGGGCCTTCAACTCATGCTATTCCCGCAGAAGTCGCCGCCTGCGCTCCAATCAACTAGTGGTCGTCTATCAATGATTGTGGTGATGGATAGGATGACGAAACATATAAATAATGAACGACCTCAATTAGAAATGCTGACACCGGAAAATCATTAAACGTCATAATTGGGCGCATCATGTGGAAGACGCCGATCATTTACTCTTTCAAAGTGACATGAAACAAATCTATGCTCGTCGAATACTTATAAATCCAAAAGAAATGAATTAGTACTTGTGAATAGAATACTAGCAACTAAAGGGTAAAGACCCAAGCAAGAACTGGCACCCAACAATTAATACAGGATACTACTACTTAAAAGAGCAGGAGCTTACCTGTATTCAGAATCATTAAAAACTCATTCTATGCGAGATAGATTTACCAATCGCTGAAAATATTGAATATATAAACTGCTCAGCTGGAATAGCAGCTTTGTTATCTTCAACGAGCAGTAACATGATAAAGGATTCAGTAAGAATCTACGACATTCAAAAAAGCAGTGGCATTCTCAAGTCGTTCAATCTAAGGAGGGAAAACCCCTCCTTTTTCTTATTTACACTACAAATACATTTCTGTGATATAGCTATATGTACTTATAGAAGTACAACTGAAATAGATGTTTGTATACTTGTTCTTTGCGTTTCTAAATTTAAAATTATTTTCGTCACCTGATTAGCATTGTCTCTTAATAAGGAACAAACAGGAAGAAATATAGTGCCCGGTGATGGGTCAGGATCTTTGCAATTATCTGCTATGATTTTCTTGTTGTTATATATCCGTTGGGCTCTTTCGATTACGATATCTAGTTTTTCCTTGCATTCTTGAAGCATATCCTTTACTTCTTTATCTCTATTTATTCCTTGTAACGGATATTTAACCCGCTAAGAGTACCTTTATACTGTGTATAAAAAATATCGTATAGTTTATTGGTTAGTAATTTGTCCATTTCTGATGTTATCTGAGCAATAAGGGGTATGTGATCTTGTCCGTTTATATTGTTCTCCCCCGCACCATATATACCGGACAACTTAAAAACCAATTCAGTAAACGCTGACACGGCCTTCATATATGGACCAACACTTGGACTATCTGGCATAATAGGCATAATATCCTCCTTTTTCATATACTTAATTATTAACGAAACAAAGCTGAAATATCCCATTTCATGAATGTAGTTTTTAGAAAGTTGGTGTCTCTCGGTAATTTATAAGGTGAGGGGGGCAGAAACTGTACCCTTTTATAAGGCTAAGCTGCTTTAAGAAGATGATTTCTGTACTGAGCTTTAAATTCCATTGGAATGGCCTCCTTGGTCGGAGTGGATGAAGGCTCCTTCGGCAAGTTTGATTTTCCTATTATTTTATATAATTACCTATCTTGAATATCTTAAAAAATGGTATCCTCAATTTATCTTGCAACGTCCAGCCATCTTAATCTCTATCCTATTATGCCGTGAGATCCAGCCTACTCCTCCATTCGGATAATCTTTAACCTTCAAAATCTAGGTATAAACAATGTAATAATCAAAAAGAGAGCAACTGTAATATTTGCTCCCTACTCTATATCCATATGAGAATGTATTTATTCTTTAATAGCCGATTAGACGCATTACGCGCCGTATATCATTTTTTTGCTAGATAAACCTAAACGGTGTTAATCCACATGAGCCTGACTACAAGACTGGATTTTCTAGTAAAATAGCAATCCCTTGACCGCCACCGATGCATAAGCTCGCTACGCCGTATTGAACGCCTCGTTTTTGCATCTCTAATGCCAGCGAGTAAGTAATACGCGCACCACTTGCCCCAACTGGATGCCCCAGTGCTACTGCCCCGCCATTGACATTCACCTTCTCTTGATTAATACCTAATTCCTTTAAAACGGCTAATGACTGTGCTGCAAATGCTTCATTTAGTTCAAATAATCCGATATCCTCTACTGTTAAATTTACTTTTTTCAATACTTTACGAATCGCCGGAGCTGGGCCAATTCCCATGATCGTTGGATCGACACCGGCCGTTGCAGAAGCGACGATTTTTGCTAATGGCTGTAACTGATGCTCCTGTAAGAAAGCTTCTGATACAAGCACAATTGCTGCGGCGCCGTCATTAATACCACTCGCGTTCCCCGCTGATACCGACCCATCTTTTTTAAATGCCGGTTTTAGTTTTGCTAGGGCTTCCAACGAAATTTCTTCACGGATATGCTCATCCTCCGATATTTCCACCATACCTTTACGTGTTTTCACCAAAACTGGTGCAATTTCCTCGGCAAAACGGCCTGAACGACGAGCCTCAGCTGCGCGTTTATGTGAATTGTAGGAGAATTCATCCTGTTCTTCTCGTGATATTGCGTATTTCTCCGCTAAGTTCTCAGCCGTCACCCCCATACCACAGCCTGCAACCTCATCGTATAAAGTCGCCCACAACATATCTTCTACGACTGGTGCTTTATTGGGTGATCCAAAGCGTGTACCACGTAAAACTTGAGGTGCTTGGCTCATATTTTCAGTCCCCCCAGCAATTGCGGCTTGCACATTGCCAAGTTCAATTTCCTGTGCTGCGGAGACAATCGCTTGTAAGCCCGAACCACATAGACGGTTAACCGTAAGTGCTGTACTTTCCTCCGGTAATCCGCTTTTTAATCCGATATGACGTGCTAAGTATGCCGCGGAACTTGTTGTTTGAATGATATTACCAAAGACGATTTCTTCAATTTGAGTTGCTTGCACCCCTGAACGCTGTAATGCTTCTTTTACAACGACCACACCAAGATCAATATCCGTTGTATTAGCAAAGGCGCCCCCAAATGTACCAAATGCTGTTCTACTACCATTTACAATATATGCCGACATGGTTAAATCCCCCTTTTTTACATTCCACCTGAAACATTCAGTGCTTCGCCAGTAATACCCGTCGCTTGCTTCGAAGAAATGAAGTAGACACTGTCAGCAATTTCTTCAGCTGTAATAAAACGTTGCATCGCTTGCTTCGGATACACAATTTCATTTAATGCCTCGGCCTCTGACATGCCTCTGCTCTCTTCAAGATCATTTAATTGTTTCACAAGTAAAGGTGTTTTTACCGGTCCTGGTAGAACGGCATTTACCGTAATTCCGTGTGATGCACCTTCCAGTGCTGCTACACGTGTTAAACCAATTACACCGTGCTTTGCTGCGACATATGCTACTTTTTCAGGAGTTGCTAGTTCACCATGAACCGATGAGATATTGACGATACACCCATGTTGTTGCTTTTTCATATACGGGAACACATATTTCGTCATTAAGAACGGTCCTTTTAGCATGACATTTTGCAGTAAATCCCACTTATCTTCTGGAAAATCTTCAATTTTAGCACGGTATTGAAGACCCGCATTATTCACAAGCACATGAAGTTCGTGTTTTTCACAAATACCATTTATGACATGCTGGACAGAATTTGCATTTGAAACATCTAACTCAACCGCCTCAACCTTCCCTGGATATAAGTCTGCCACTACCTGTGCTGCTTCCATCTTTAAATCTGCAGCGAATACATAATCCCCTTGTGCAACAAACTTCTCCACCATCGCTGCTCCTAAACCGCCGCCTGCACCTGTCACTAGAATATTACGCATGCTCAAGCCCCCTTTGAATTTTACTAAATGTTTTAAGCTGTTGAATCAACGAACGATCACGCTCGATTACGTATTCATCTAGGCCTTTCCCCGGATATTCAAAGAAACCTTTAGAAGATTTGACGCCTAGATTGCCTTGTTCGGATTTATCTTTAATGACGCTAAACGAACGAACTTTTGATTCTATCACTGGCTGTAATTGATCCAATACGATGCCCCAAATATCTAGTCCACCAAAATCAATAATCTTCAGTAAACCACTCGACGCAAATCGGAAGCCTGGACCTGCGAATATCGCACTTTCTATATCCTCCTCTGACACAACGCCGTCTTCTAACAATGCTAAAGCTTCACGCGCTAATGCTACTTGCATACGGTTTGCTACCAGCCCTGGCACTTCACGGCGAACTTCAATCGTCACTTTTCCCACTTTTTTCATCAATGCATCTACTTCATCGTATGTCTCCTGCTTTGTATCAGGTCCTTTTAGCAGCTCCACAAGCGGTACAATATGCGCTGGATTAAAAAAATGGGTGAGCAGCACTTTATCCTTACGCTTTTCTAGATGACGTACGATTTCTGAAAGTTTTAAACTGGAAGTATTTGATGCTAAAATTGTGTGTTCAGCGCAAACCTCATCCAGTTGCTGAAAGATTTTCTGCTTGAGCTCCAGATTTTCTGTTGCAGATTCAATGACCAAATCACAATCAGCAAGCTCTTCTATATTTGTAGTACAGGTTAACCGTTCTATAATTATTTCATCTGAATCTTCAAACACTGTCCCCTCCTCACTGAAAATCTTCAGATAGGTTTTCAGTTTTTCGCGCGCTAATTGTAGGGATTCTTCGTTAATATCCTGTAAAATCACAGGCAGTCCTTTCGTGATAAATTGAAACGCAATGCCAAACCCCATTGTTCCCGATCCAATAACCCCAATTTTTCGAATCATCTACCTTCCCCCTTAAGTGTTAGTATAATAAAACTGCTGCTATAAGCATTGGAATACTTGCAATTAATGGTGCAACAACGGAAACTGCAAAGATATGCTTGTAAGCATCTTTATGTGTTAACTTTGAAGCTACTAAAATCGTAATAACAGCACCATTATGTGGTAGTGAATCTAGACCGCCCGACGCAATGGCCGCTACCCTGTGCATAGCATCTGGATTTAACCCCATTTTCAGGTAAGTAGATGATAGTGCTTCCATCGCAATGCCTAGTCCACCACTTGAAGACCCTGTGATTCCTGCAAGTGCCGTTGTTGCTAAGAACAGTGAAATCAGTGGACTACCTGGAATTTGCGCCATCGCTTCATTGAAAATGCCGAAACCTGTTGTAATCGCAATGACCGAGCCATAACCAACGTCAGCGCTCGTATTGATAATTGGCAGTACCGCTGATACAGCCCCTTCGTTCAATGTATTTTTCTTGATTTCAATGTACTTCCAAAATAATACGCTTGCTAATACTACAACACCCATCAGCGTGTATATGATTTCAACCTTGAAGATATTCAATGCAATTAACAAAGCAACTGGCGGAATTAAACTCACAATCGCATTTGGTAATGCACGACCCTCGTAGATATCTTTGATGCCTTCTGTACCATCTTTATCTGGATTTGTCATACCTGCATACGTTTCCTTGCGTTGTTCTGAACGTTTTAACGCAAACTTCATGTACCATAAGTTAATCGCAATGACGAACACCGCTGCAATAATCCCTAGTAAAGGAGCCGCTGTAACAGTTGTCCCAAGGTACTTCGTTGGGATAATGTTCTGGACAGAAGGCGTTCCTGGTAACATCGTCATTGTAAAGGTCCCAATCCCTGTAAAAAACGCGGCCATGAATAGATGCCACGGAATATCTAACTCTTTGAATAATGGCTTCGCGATTGGTAATACTGCGAAAATTACGACAAATAAACTTATTCCACCGTACGTTAAGAACGCACAAATAACCATAATGGCTACTAACACTTTATATTTACTATCTTTTCCGATAATTCGAAGTAAAAGATTGGCGATTTGACGAGCCGCACCACTATCATCCATGAGCTTACCGAACATCGCTGCAAATAAAAAAATAAGGAAATAATTTCGAACATAGCCGATAAATCCTGTCATGTACGTTTCTTGGAACGTCTCTAGAATTGGAAATCCATTCGTCACCATGACGAATAAACTTACAACAGGAGCGATGATAATAATACTAAATCCTCTTAGTGCTAATACGATTAATAGAATTAATGAAATCGTAATCGTAATCAAACTCCACATAGGCTTCCTCCTTCAATTAGTTATTTATGTTTCGTCTTAACGGTAAACCAATGCGTGCTTCTAATTCTTCAACTGTTAAATCACCATAAATATCCTTGATGAAAATCTCACCATCTTGGAATATAAAGTTCGCATACTCCGTCACAAATTGATTAACACGCCGTTCACCGCTAGAATCAAGTGTTAACGTATCCACTAATTTAGACGAACCATCTTTTGTAAAAAGAGT
The DNA here is from genome assembly GCF_049058285.1 of Lysinibacillus sp. UGB7. Lineage (NCBI taxonomy): Bacteria > Bacillati > Bacillota > Bacilli > Caryophanales > Bacillaceae > Lysinibacillus > Lysinibacillus sp. UGB7. The sequence goes on along the minus strand of NZ_JBMGUV010000007.1, from coordinate 11,681 downwards.
ACTTGCTACGATTACTTTTTTCGCTCCAGCGACTAGGTCCATCGCGCCGCCGACGCCTAAGATGGGTTGATTTGGCACAGACCAGTTCGCAATCTCACCATAACGGTCAACCTCAAGTGTTCCTAGAACAGCTACATCAACGTGTTTCCCCCGAATCATCGCGAATGAGAAAGCGCTATCAAAAAATGCCGCTTCTGGCGTTATTGTCACAGGCGCTTTGCTGGCATCGATTAAATCTATATCTTGTTCCTTGTCATTCGGTGGGGGGCCCATGCCGATGAGGCCATTTTCAGTTTGTAAATATATCTTTTTATCTTCAAGATATTTCGAAACAAGCGTTGGAATTCCTACACCTAGATTTACTACATCGCCGTCTTTTAGCTCACGTGCAATACGCTTTGCAATTATTTCTCGACTATTTGGCTTCAACATAGGTCCCCCCTTGTTTGATGTATTTACTTTCAATTACGTAATCTACAAAGATGTGTGGTGTGACAATTTCTTCAGGGCTTAGTTCCCCAATTTCAACGATTTCATCAACTTCCACAATGACTACTTCAGCGGCAGTGGCCATTATGGGGTTAAAGTTTCTTGCAGTCGTGTGATACACCAGATTGCCTGCTTTATCGGCTTTCGCTGCTTTGATGAGGGCGATATCTCCTTTGATAGCTTTTTCAAATAAATAACGAACGCCATCAATTTCACGGACTTCCTTCCCTTCAGCTAGTCGTGTCCCAACAGCAGTTGGTGTATAAAAACCACCAATGCCAGCACCTCCACAGCGAATCGCCTCTGCTAAAGTCCCCTGTGGTATTAAATCAATTTTCAACTTTCCCAGAGACCAAGCCATAATCGCTTCTTTGTTAATCGTGAAAAACGAACCAATTGCTTTCTCGATTTTTCCTGCCTCGAACACTTTATGAAGTCCTTTACCGTCATCCCCAAGATTATTGCTGACAACCTCATAATTTCCTGCCTCAAACTGCGCAACAGCATCTAATAAGGTTAACGGCGTACCTGAAATGCCAAAACCTCCGACTAACAAACGCATAGAATCTTTAAACAAAAATGCTAGCTCTTCTGCTTTTTTCAGCTTTTCCATTTTTTATCCCCCTCCTCATTAGACTAGACTATAGTCTGATGATATAATGAGGTAAAGTTATAGTCAAACATTTTTCAGAATATTTTTTCATTAAGGAGCAAAAACGAATGGATTTAGAGAATAAAACAACAAAAGGTCTTCAAACACAACTTCATATCATGACCGTAGCACTCGATTTATTCAAAACCTTAGGCTACGATAACGTTTCGGTGGATCGAATTGTCAAGGAGAGTAAAACTTCAAAGGGGTCTTTTTATCAGCATTTTCCTTCTAAATCAAGTATTTTCATGATGCGTTTTATGGAAATGGATGAAAAATATGTTCATATCTATGAGGAAATAAAGCTAGAAAATACTTTAGCAATAGAACGATTGGAAGCGTTCTGTCTTGCCGTATTTCGTTGTATTGAAAAAGAGATGGGCAAAGATTTAATGCGTGTCATTTACTCTGCAGCAATCATCAGTAATGAGCATACTTTTTTCACAAATGAGAATCGTAAATTATATGTAATTCTGCGCCAAATTATTGAAGAAGGAAAAAAAGATAGCTCGATTAGAGACGTTGAGTCCACGAAAGTGTTTTTTCAGATGATTGTACAATGTTTGATGGGAGCCATTTATTATTGGGGATTGCAGTTAGATGAAGTAACATTGGAAGATCTAGGAAAACCACTTGTGAAACAACTTGTTACAAGCCTCCGTTTATAATTATTTACACAACGGATTGAATATAAAATGCACTAGAGTTTCCTTAAACACCTGCCCGTTGACAAAAATTCAGCTGTTAGTTTACCGCGTGGTGGCACAGGTTTCCATCAAGCTGCACAGGCATGGTAAAAACGGGTGCAAGCAAAGTTTATCTCGTTGCCGTGGTGCCTACGTTGAGAGTAGACTTGCTTTGGATAGTGGTTTTGGCGTGGCATGCTGTGAAAGGCATTCGAAGGAACGGTTGTCCTGCAACAATTATGTGATGCCCCTTGCCAAATTTTTCAATTTGTTAAATATTGTTCCCGTCTACTCATGAATAAGACGTAAAAAAAGATGATATCTATTAAGACATCATCCCGTAGCACATAAAATTTGATTCAACAAACGCTCAAACCATTTATCCCTGATTCATTGCACTTACATCCATATACGCGATTTCCCATAGATGACCGTCTACGTCCTGAAAACCCCAAACATACATAAATCCATGATCTTGGGGGTCACTCGAAGATTTACCACCAGATGATAGTGCCTTATTTACCAACGCATCCACTTGATCTCGACTTTCAGCTGATAAGCAGAAAATTGCTTGTGCCGAAGTAGCAGTATCCACAATTTTCTTCTTACTAAACTCTTTGAAACGTTCTTCCAGCATTAACAACGCAAAGATATTGTCACTGATAATCATACTGGCTGTGTCCTCAGTGGTGAATTGTAGGTTGAACTCAAAACCTAGCTCCTTGAAGAAAGTAGTCGACTTGTTCAGGTCTTTCACAGGTAAATTGATAAAGATATTTTGGGATTGATATGCCATTTTTTATCACCTCAAGTACACATTAGCACAGGCAAAAAAGCCCTGTCAAAATTGTAGTTGTGCACTAATCTGTTTCCATAGTGAAAGAGCGCTTTCCCTTATAGCCGGTTATTTTTTAATTAGTTTGGGAGGAAACTTTTGAACGAGCAAACTAATTAGAAATAATGCGACAATAATTGTTAAGAGATAAAAGGTCCAACGTACTATTATATGAAGTTTCAATTATTTTACAAATTGACCGTACCATAAATAATTCCTACCGCTAAACCAGTGGCCACAATGCAGAGAATGGCAACCGCAGAAATTTGAATCCACGACATCTTGTTTAGTGGCTCTTTGTCTTTGGTTATTTTAGACATAACAATAACTAAAGAAGCCACTAGCATCAAAACACTATATACTTGTGACCACATCTTATCCACCACCCTACGCTATTCTTTTACATGAATATTGTTGAATGATTATAAGAAGGGCACCTCCGGCATACCCTACATGCAAAAATAGGCAACTCATAACATAGTGAGATTGCCTTTTTTGGCATTTCATTTGTTCAGTGCTCGCTACCATATTCGGTGAGATTAGATTTCTCTGTAAATCATGCTTTTAATCCATCAATAAAAGCTTCGATTTCTTGTTGTGTTTTGCGGTCCTTACTAACAAATCGGCCTACTTCATACCCTTTATCGTAAGCAAGAAAACTTGGAATACCATATACATCTAATTCGATACATAGATCGATGAATTGATCGCGGTCAATCTTAACAAAACGATAATCAGCATAATTTTCTTCTATTGCAGGTAGTATAGGATCAATGACACGACAATCTACACACCAATCTGCTGAAAAAACAAATATCGTATGTTCACCCTTTTTTAGTTCTTCAAATTGCTCAATCGATTGTAAATTTTCCACTAAAAAAATCTCCTTAATAACTGTTATTTTTTCTAATAATACCATATTCGAATAATGTTATTTTATATTTCAGGTAAGTATTTAATCTTGATACTATAGAATTGAAATTATGAAATCAACTTAAATAGATGTAATTTTCGAACAAATATGTTCTAATACCTTGTAAACAAGTAATAATAATTTTATCCTTACTTGAAAGAGATGTAATTAAGTTAAGTAAAATAATGAATTGGAAGTGATTAGATGAAGAATATATTATATAATTCTATATTAGATTTGGTTGGGAATACGCCAATCGTTCGATTAAATCAACTTGTAGACGAAACGTGTGCAGAAGTCCTTGTTAAATTAGAGTATTTTAACCCAAGTGGTAGCGTAAAAGATCGTGCAGCCTATTCTTTAATTCAACAAGCTGAGCGTCAAGGATTAATCGGAGAAGGGGCTACGATTATTGAGCCGACTAGTGGTAATACAGGTATTGGGCTAGCAATGAATGCTGCTGCTAAAGGATATAAAGCGATATTTGTTATGCCTGATAACATGACGCGAGAACGAATATCCATATTAAAGGCCTATGGTGCGCAAGTTATTTTGACTCCTGCTGTCGAAAAAATGCCGGGAGCTGTAAAAAAAGCACTTGAATTACATAGCCAAATAGATAACAGTTTTGTTCCGCAACAGTTCGAAAATCCAGCAAATCCAGCGATTCATCGAATTACAACTGCGCCAGAAATCCTAAAACAAACAGCGGGTAGATTAGATGTCTTTGTTGCTACTGCTGGAACAGGCGGTACAATTACTGGAACGGGTGAAGTTTTAAAAGAAAAATTGCCTAATCTAGAAGTGATTGTTGTTGAGCCAAAGGGTTCCCCGGTACTCTCAGGCGGGCAACCGGGCCAGCATAAACTCGTTGGCACGAGTCCAGGATTCATTCCCCCTATTTTAAATACGGATGTTTATGATGATATTGTACAAGTAACAGATGAAAATGCATTGCAGACAACGCGTGATTTAGCAAGATTGGAAGGAATTTTAGTGGGGCCTTCTTCAGGGGCAGCAGTATGGACAGCGATTCAAAAAGCTCGCGAGTTAGGTCGTGGTAAACGAGTTCTTTGTATAGCGCCTGATAATGGAGAGCGTTACTTAAGTATGGACGGGTTGTTTGGCGTTTCTAATTTTGGCTCTCTTGGGATCTAGATGTTTCAATTATGAAGATATTGGTTGAGGATGATTATTTTCCGCATGTAATGCATGAATAATCTCTTTATTGATTAATTTCAGATTTTCAGGAGTTTTCATCATTTTAAACGCTGCATCTCGGGATTCATTAGATGTAACATACGTGTTTGGCAATGCATTCAGTGTATGTGCTACTACGGCAAGTTCACAGGTTTCACATCTACAAAATGTTTGATATTCCGGTCCTTGTAGTAGAAAGCTCACTAAACCACGCACAATTTCTTCTGTAACATTTACTAAAATAGGATTTGACATATTCAAACCTTCACCTCATTTTATATTTTATTGTTTTACTATTCCTGAAACGATAATAGTGTTAACAAAGCCTTGCTCAAGAATTTCTAGCCAACTGGCTTCATTCATTCACCGGGAGATAGGTAATCTTCTAAGTAAAATTATATCGAATTATACGAAAATCATCCTATTAAATTGTACCTACTATTAGGTACAATTTAATAGGTATAACTTTTCACTCTTATGATAAATTATACAGTAGCTCATGAAAAATAATAATAAACCACGAGCCACTTAAATATAAAATAATTAATAACACTTCTATCAAAAAATGATGAAGTGAATAATCTTATAGTAATGGGTATAAAATATTCGATTTAATAGGTGATAATCATGAGGACAAAAAAAATTAATTTTAATAAAATTGCATCAACTAAATTATTGATAAGTGCGTTATTTATAATTGTATTATATATACTTTTATCAGCTCATATTTTCTATGATTTTATAATCTTTATTACTATACTCTCGTTAAAAATAACTATACTAGAATTCCTAATTTTCCTCTTATTATTTTCGACTTTCCTATTGATAAATACATACTTAATAAAAAAACAAAAATACTTAAAATACGTATTTCTTGTACTCTATATCATCTATAGGATCGTACACGATATTGTCCTTATTGATGACTTTGAAAAGTTCATCATCGCATCCTATATTGATTCCTTCATGATTATATTTTCACCTATGTTTTTAAGTATCTCGTTCCTTTGTATTCTTTCTTTCTTTGTTTTACTAAAATATCTTATACTATTTTATTTCTACCCAGCTTATTATCTAGATGAGTTAATTTTCGCATTTAATACAGCTGTACTTGTTTCTATTTTAATCTTGTTCACTCTAAAATTTTTAGTTAGAACATTTAAATCAGAATATGAAATACGAATAAAGGATAACATTTTATTAATGATGGAAATATTAGAGCTAAAGGATCCGTATACAAAAGGTCATAGTGAACGAGTTGCCGAATATGCAACAATTCTTGCTGAAGAAAGCCGAATATATACAAAAAAAGATTTGGAAAATTTCTATCTCGCTTGTTTATTACATGATGTTGGGAAAATAGGAATACCCGATGAAATTCTAAATAAAGATTCTCATCTTACAAATGAAGAATATAGTGTTATTAAAAAACACAGTCTTCTTGGCGCAAAATTATTGAATAATCTTTCATTTACTCCTCCTTTTATTCATAAACATCGGTCTATAATACGTTCTCATCATGAGAAATGGGATGGAAGTGGTTATCCAGACGGATTAAAAGGTCATGAAATTCCTTTAAATGCAAGAATTGTTTCTATTGCCGATGCGTTTGATGCAATGACATCTACAAGGTCTTACCGTAATGCACTGTCCGCAGAAGAAGCTTATAAACGGATTATTGAAGGGGCAGGTACTCAATTCGATCCGAGTTTAATAGAAACTTTTCAAAAGGTATATCCTAAGTGGATTGAACTTTTGAAGAATAAAAATAACGAATAAAAATTTAACAAATTATCTATGTAATTAGCTAAATAGAAGCGTTCCAAATGGTCCAATTTACACTTTTTAACAGCTGTCCTAAAAACGTTTCATTAATTAAATTCTGTATCCCCATAATTGGAAAGTTATTTATTAAACTAGCCATCGAACCTACTAATATCAAAGGGATTAACATAGTAAATGAATTACGAATCGCAATTAAATACCGATTGTCCGTAATTTTTTGAAGTGTTACATGAAAAAAATCCATCCTATCTCTCCCTGCCTATATATTCTATAGGTATATTTTCTTATAAAAATTGAATCCTGAACATATTAAAAAATACCGTTAACAACTTACCATTAAAATATTTACATATAATAAAAAGTACACTTATTATATTTAATAAATTAGTTATTTTAAATTTCGAAATAAACAGTTTGGACAGGTGGACAGTAGGAGCACAGCGAAACAATAAAATATGACAAGGATTAGATACGTGTAAATGCCAATCTTCATCAGAAAAAATTTGGACATAAAACGCCCCGCAAAAGTTAGATTTTGTGGTCTAACTTTTACAGGGCGTTTCATTTGGAGGATGGAGATGAGTATGTTCAGAACAAGTAAGTTCATTAACATTAATTCATGTTAGTTACAGCTAATTTTTTTCATTACAAGCAGACATTTTTAAATTATATATTATTTAACACAATTCAAAATATCTTCAGCTAGCATTTTTGATCCACCAATTCCCTTCAGATATTTCAAATCCCCTATTGCAAGCCAATCAATATTACTTAAATGCGTCATCATATTTGCGATTTTTACTGAATCAGGTTACTGTGATTTATTTAAATAATTATCATTAATAATAATATTCCCTGCTATCGATAAAGCATTTAAACAAGTAACATATGTCATACGATAAAGCTTATTGTCTTCCCATTCGTCCGGGAATAATTCCTTGATTAAATTAAAATAACGTCAAGTTAAGCTTCTTTTCTTTAGAAAGCTTTGCTAAGTCACATTTCTTTGTTAGCAAATAAACAATATTATACAAATTCTGTAAAGTAATATTTCGTTCCTTACTTCGAATCCCGATTAATGTTCCTTTAGTAAAGAATGGACTTACTGGTTTTAATATTAAATTAGTAGCCACCCAACTCAAATCATCACTTTCCCGGTTTAAATAACGACTTAATGAAGTGCCAATTCCTTTTGCTTTCGTGTTTATCACATCAAAAAGTCGGATTTCCTCATCTTCATCAAAGTAATGAAATGCTAAAAATGGGACATTCAATGTCGTACCTGTCTCCTCAATATATTGCTTAATCCCCCCTAATCGATGCTGTCCGTCCATTAATGTAGCCTTGTTCCTACAAATTAATCTGCCAAATGAAGGACGCGACCTATCATAAGCTTGAAATTCCCAGTTTCCACTCGCATTTAAAAGTATCGGCGTATATAAAGAGCTTTCTCCCTGTGAAAGATAATTTGCAAAATCAGCGCAGCGTTTTTTGCTAATGGGGCGCTGATATCCTTTGCCAGACGGGTCATTATATAGCTTTGAATATGCAAAATTGACTGCGATTTGAGACGAAACAGCACCTTGATAAGTTACACGCCCTCTCGTTTTTGATTGTATAACATTCTCAATAGCAATATTTGAACTTAATGAATTATTCATCTTGTATTATTCCTCGTTAAATTACATTAAAGTATATTAAGTCTTTGGAGACTAAAATCAAACATTTTGGTGTTTAATGTCCCTTCATGAGTTTCAAAGCCTCACATAGTCTAAAATTGAGGTGATAATGTGAAGTGAATAGTAAAATTAGTAGGAGATAATGTAAGAGAATTACGAAATCTTAAAGGGTTAACACGAGAAGAATTTGCTGAAAGATGCAATTTAGAAATATCTTATTTGGCTCGTATTGAGCGAGGGGAAAAGAATATTACACTCCAAACCCTTGAAAAATTAGCACTTGGTCTTGAAGTGTCACCATATACAATTTTATTATTCAATGAAATATCAAATCCAGAACAACACTTTAGAAATGACGAACTTTTAAAAATTTTAAACGGAAGACTAATTAACAGATCTGAAACAGAAATAAAAATGGTATTAAAAGTGGTCGATGAAATTTTAAAAGCACTAGATAACTAGCTGCTTAATGAAACTAAAAAATCCCAGCAAAGTTTTAACACGTTTGCTGGCATTAATCATTATTTTATGCAACTTCCAATACATTCAACGATATTCACCATATTCATTCAACTCAAGAACATGATTTATGCCACCCCTTGGTAGTATTCAGACAGTTAAACCTTCAGGGTGTTACCTCATTGGGAAAGGGATTATTTTAAATTTCATTCTGACAATGAGGTAATCAACATTTTTAGCTCAACAACATAATTGCCACAGAATATAATACACATTATTTAAATTCATTTACAAAACAACCTTTCGGAATATTTAATAAACTATCAACATCTTTCTCTATATCATCACACTCTAATACATGACTGACCTTGTATAGTCTCATTGAATAAAAATTTAAAATTTCGGTTGTAGCTTAGAAATAAGTCACGAAGTTTATAAAAATGTTGCGATGTTTAAAACAAAGTCGCGACGTTTATAAAAAAGTTCGAATACGTTATTGTGGATTAAAACAAGGTTTGACCGTTTTCCCCTTTGGTTTAGTAATCTAAAAGGGTATTTTTATAGTGAAAACGAAAAGAACATCTGAATTGAAAGATCGATTAACGAACTGTTGAGTGACAATAAGTTGTTCTGTTAAAGGGCCATTTAACGGAATAAGGTCTTAAAGAGAACTGGTTAGGGAATTTCGAATTTTTACATGACAACAAGTTTCTATTTAAAAAGTTAATGTTATGAAAAATCCGCTCATCTAGAACAGATGAACAGATTTGAGGTTTATATGTCTAACATAAGCATAATCCGATGGTTGTAATGTCACTTATTCATATATATATTTACCTATATTATCAATATCCCGCTCTGTTACAAAAGGCTGGATTTGTATGACCAGATGTGATTTTATTCTAAGCGGTATAGTAGAAATAATAAAATCTATATCATAATCTACTTCCAACTCTTTTTCTTCTGCTAAGTTAGTCGAAATAAGAGGTGGAAATTCTATTTTATTTCCAAATTGATTCTTTAATTTCGCTGAAATATATTTTTCCCAGCCGCTTCCTTCTCCTGCAATGATAAGAGTTTTTTTGGGTCTAAATTCATTAGAAATTCGAGAAGCTTCTATGTACATTACAATATTAATAATTTCTTCATCTGGTACATGATTAGTTATTTTATGCTTTCGTACCCAATCTATATATACGTCCTTAACTTTCAGAAAAGTTTTAAAGTGTTGTTTTTTCAAAGAAGATGTAGTGTTTTTTTTATTACCTGGAATATAAGAAAGCAAATTTAAAATATATACTTTCTTCCTAAAGTATAGAATAATTGAATAGATAAATTCCTCATCTTTAATATAACAATTACCGAATTTATTATCTAACATAGATATAAAATCTCTTGTGATATTATACACAGGTAAACTACTTTCATAAAATAAGCTTACTTCATTTTTTCTTTCTTTATCTGGATACTTATATATATAATCGAAACATTTAAAAACAATCGTTATAGTAATTTTTTCTGCGTCAGAAAATGATATATTATGATCTCTTTCAAACTGATCTAAATGTAAAGATATTTCATTGTACTGCGGTGTATCCCTATTAAGATTTGAAAATTCATTAATCCATTGTAATTCATGTCCTTGTTGTTTCCTTAATAGTAAAATAGCTAAAAAATATGCAAATTTACGTCTAGAACTTATATATAAAACAATATCCATCGAATTTTCTACTCTCTCTAAAAAATCAAAAATATCATCTTTGGCAAATGAAAATGGCCAATCTGTACTCATGTAAGCTTTTGAATATAATTTCGTAAACATATGGATTACTCTCCAGTTATCACCTACTATCTTAATCGGTTTCCTTTCAAGTTTTAGACCAAAATGAGCTAAGTCTCTTTCAACTTTTTTTAAAGCTTTAGAGACGACATATGGTTGAACAAACAGTTCTTCAGCTATATTCACTACCGTTGTTTCATTGTTCACTATTAACTTATTTAAAATCTGAAATGTTAAAGATTTTCTAAAAAATAACGTAATCACTTCATTTACTGATGCATGGATAGGCATTATTAATTGAACACCATACCCTTTTTTTATTTCAATACTCCAATTTTCAGGTATTACATCTTTTATATAATTCAAATCTTTTCTAATTGTTTTATCTGTAGCTTCTATGGCATTCGATATCTCTTCGAATGTATACCACCTTTTTTCATTTGAAAGAAATTGTATTTCTTTCATTTTTCGTTGTAAATCTGATTGCATCTTAACTTCAAATCCATTATCCTCCACAAAAAAATTACGCATTATTTTCATCCTTTATAACTTAATTTTCCCTAACATATTAATTGTTAAAATGATGTTATTATCAGGGATCATCACCATAAGCGTGTGGTTTATTTCCGTTCCGACTGTGCGCTTTCACTCTGATCCTCACGAAGTCGTCATGCTTTTTAACAAATGTCATCCACAACTTTTGGTGAAGAGCTATTATCAAACTAAATTTCCTTTTTATTCAAAACCATTTTAATACAATTCGTTAAAAAAGTAATTTAAATTTCTATATTATAAAAATACAGCATTTATTATACCATAATATGTACTTTATAGAGGTTCTTTTATCCCGCATATTTCAAAGTATATATAATTCAAATAAACCATCCACCAATTTAAAACTATGACAAAAGTATTAGAATAAAGAGAAATCATTTTTTTCATTGACATAGCTTTGACATAAACCATATAATTTCCAAATAATAAACCATAAACTTTCTAACCCTATATCTACAAGGCTTTAAGTCATTTTATAGATTAAACTAAACGAGTTATTATACGAAATTATATTTTAATAGATACTATGAAGTGTATGAAGTGTCCTTCCTGCAACAATTGGAACATTTATGTGAATCGGCTACACTAAGTTGGACATAAAAAATAAGGGCTAGTACACTTAGACTACCAATTTACAGGAGCGTGCTA
>NZ_JBMGUV010000006.1:0-195221 GCF_049058285.1 Lysinibacillus sp. UGB7 | reverse complement strand
ACGCTTTCTTTTGATAAAACCCGTTTCCTTTGCGATTTCATCGATGCGCTCAGGGCGAATGCATTCAAATAACTTTTGGAGTAACTGTATATTTTTCGGTGTCTTCATAAAAATGACTCCTTCCAAAAAAGATTTGTATTTATCCATACCATCTTTTTCGAAAGAGTACACATTTTTGTTAAGTTGACAGCTATGATGGCTTCAGTCTCCTCGTCGCTACGCTCCTGCGGGGCCTTTTGCTCATGCTATTCCCACAGAAGTCGCCGCCTGCGCTCCAATCAACTAGTTTACGTCTAGTTGGGCGACCAAGTATTGATCTTATTGTGAAAGTTTGGCTGCATAAAAGAAAAAACAGAATGGAGAAATCCATTCTGTTTAAATTTTACTTTTGAGGTTCACAACCCTTTCCGCGGAAGAATTAACTAGCCTCCTCCTTCGTTAAGCTTCGTGTTTCTCAGCTTTTTCCTCTCGTTATGGCACTTCACAACGTTTGAACAAAAAACTATGTCCGCCAATGCCCTTTGAGACAGTTTTTTACGTTCGTATTATGAATTTCTTAAATGGTGAAGCACCGATTTAAAATCCTGCTTCTCCCCGATTTCGCGAAAATTCCTAAAAGGATTTCCTATGTCTTTCATACGCGCTAAAACAGTCGGAATAGTAAATTTTTCTGGGCGCAATTGTTCATTGACCTCGTCCCAATTTAACGGCGTTGCAACTAACCCTTTATTATTACCCCGAGTCGAATATGGTGAAATGATTGTCTTCCCCTCAGCATGTTGAACATAATCTAAGTATAATTTTTTTTGCCTATTTTTCTTCAAACGTTCGATTGTATAGAAGTCAGGCTGTTGTTTACATAAAAATTTACACACAAATTCTGTAAATATCCTAACTTCCTCATACGAAAAAGCATGCTCTGGTAAGGGGATATACAATTGCAAACCTTTGCCTCCTGAAGTTTTAACGAAGGATTGTAGATGAAAATAATCACATATTTCCTTTAATTGTCGTGCACCTTGCATAGCGAGTGAAAATTCATCGACAGAAGGCGGATCAAGGTCAAAAACAATCTCAGTTGGTTTCTCTGTACGAATCGTTTGAAAAGGAATATGAAATTCGAGTGCAAGTTGATTGCCTAGCCATAGTAGCGTTTCGATATTATTGCACAATATAAAATTAGTGTCGGCTATTCTTGCGGTTGTAACAAAATCAGGGATCTTCTCCGGACTACTTTTCTGATAAAAGCTTTCCCCTGGTGCGCCATGTGGATAGCGGATTAAAGTGAGCGGACGGTCATAGAGAAAAGGCAATAAATAGGAAGATATCATTTGTAAATAGTGCAAATAACCATCCTTGGTAATACCTATTTCTGGCCACACTGGCTTATCGGGATGGGTTATCTGAACGTTATTTGGAATCGGTAAAAGTTGACGTTGCATTTGTAACCAGGTACATGCTTCAGGATTTATTTCTAATCTAAATGCATGGAATCTTGGCTCTCTTAATTTACTACCATCAAAATCAATACATGCTATATCCACACAGATTGACGGCTCCAATTCCCAAGTCTCCTGTCGCTTTGTCCCATTGTTTTGAAAAAAAGTAACTAATGTCTTCCGCTCTTCATCCGTCATACCATGCCTAAATATAACAACCTCATTAAAAGTTCCCTGTTGATAAACGCCCCCATGAAAATAGCCATTTCCTTTATCATATTTGTTGACAATAACGGTGATATATCGCCAATTTTTTAATTTTAACCAATCTGTGGACCGTATATTACTTACCCATTTACTGGTCTTTTTCTTGGCAATTATACCTTCTCCATTGTTTGCCCTTATAGTTTGTAACAGCATTTCACTATCTTCAAAATTCTCGATCGCTTGGAGCAGCTGTCCATCCTGATAATTGATAGTGGTTGGTAGCTTTACAGCAGTAAAAAATTTAGTTAATTGTTGTTTACGGGTCTTTAAATACCGATTGCTTTGTTCCTCACCTTTTAATTTAAGTAAATCAAATACGACATAATGGAATGGAAAATGCTTGGCATGTTCAGCAATAACGTCTTTATTTTGCATTCTTCCTCTTTTTTGTACGATTGAAAAATTACTTTTAAAATGATTTGTTAAATACACCACTTCTCCATCCAGTACTAATGGTAATAATGGTTTTATACGATCATATATACGCATACAAAATTCTATAATCTCAGGAAATAAATGATTAAGTACATTGTCGTTTCTACTTTTCAGAATAGGCTCTTCTTCTTCCCACACTAGAATGCAGCGAAAGCCGTCATATTTCGTTTCGTAAAGCCACTCTTCCCCTATAGGCGCTTCATTTACATCCGTCAATAGCATGGGTTTCATTTTAACAACTACTTTCATTCTTTTCTTTCAGTTTTTGATTATTTTCTTATTAGATACATAAAAATAATCAAAATATAACATAGTAATAAAAAACGAGGTGACGCTATGCATACAGTCTGGAAAGGCAGTATATCATTTGGACTTGTAAATATTCCTGTTAAACTCCATGCTGCTACTGAAAATAAAGATATAAAATTACGCCAGCTCCATAAAGAATGTCATACACCGATAAGCTATAAAAAAGTATGTGAAGGCTGTGATCAGGAAGTGAAGGAAGAAGAGATTGTGAAAGCCTATGAATATGCAAAAAATAAGTTTGTCGTGCTTGACGAAGAGGAGTTAGAAAACTTACGCAAGGAAAATGCAGATAAGGCTGTAGAGATTATTGATTTCGTGAAATTACAAGAAATTGATCCTATTTATTTTGAACGTACTTATTTTTTATCTCCTGATACGACTGGCGGTAAGGCCTATACTCTTTTACGTAAAACACTAGAGGAATCTGGTAAAATAGGCGTAGCTAAAATTACAATTCGTTCAAAAGAGCAGCTGGCTATCGTACGTGTCTATCAAGACGCCCTCGTGATGGAGATTATCCACTTCCCTGACGAAGTGAGAAGTGTGAGTGATGTTCCCAATATTCCAAGTGAACAAACGGTTGTTAAGAAAGAGCTTGATACGGCGCTCATGCTAGTTGAGCAACTAACAACTATATTTGATCCTGAAAAATATACGGACGAATACCGTACCGCACTAATGGAATTAATAGAAGAAAAGAAAGCAACCAATACAATAGCAGCGAACGACAAACGTCCATTACCTGATAATGTAACGGACTTGATGTCAGCACTTCAAGCGTCGTTAGATAAAACAAAAAAACCTAGCCCACGAAAAAGAGCGACAAAAACGAAGAAAAATGCTTAACGGTCTTTTCAACAGCACCATAGAAGCTACAAATAAATAATAACAAATAAAAAATTCGCGATACTTCTGTGAGGCTAGCCAACTGCCCACGTAGAAGAAGCGAATTTTTTTGTGTTAATTTTTAAAAAATGTTATGTGAATCAATTTCTTAATTCATTTTCATATCAATAAAGGCGAATATCATGAAAAGAAAATAAAGTAATTGTTCATAGGTTAATTCCGCTACAGGCGAACGCTTTCCAACAAGCACGCACCGAGTCGCTTCCTTCGTTACGCTCTCGTTTCGCTTGCTTTTCCCGCTGAAGTCACCACCTTACACTCCTTCCAAAAATGCTCGTGTTTCTTTATAGAAAAACGATTTCTGAAATTAATTCAAGCTATATTGTTATGCATCCCCGATGACATAAATTACAAAAAACAGAACGTACATTTGTATATTTTGTTATAATTAAGACAGAAATTGGGGGGATGTAAAGATGACAAACATAGACATCAAGCAACGCATGCAACATTATCATGTTACCGGATTAAGCTTTTCGTTAATTGAAGATGGTCAAATCAGTGAATCTAGGCACTTTGGATACTTTGAATCCGGCTCTAATAACAGAGTGGATGCCCATACTCTTTTTAATGCCTGTTCCATAAGTAAATTTCTAACAGCCCTGTTAGCGATGCGATTAGTAGAACAAAATTATTTACATTTAGATGAGGATGTTAACAATCAGTTACTATCGTGGAAAGTACCTGATAATCATTACACAAAGATAAAAAAAGTGACATTACGCAATTTACTATGCCATCAGGCGGGAATAAAAGATCCTCGTGATAGCTTTTCGGCATTGCAATTACTACAAGAGCAACCTACAATGGTCGAAATTTTAAATGGACAAACCCCCTACTGTTCTATCCCCATTGAGGTGAGCTATGAGCCAGAGAGTGAATTTCACTATTCAGATGCTGGATTCTGCATCATCCAGCAATTGATAGAGGACGTAACTGGAAAGCCATTTCACCTCGTGGTGGATGAATTTATTTTTACACCGTTACATATGAAAAACAGCCTATTTGCCACAAACATTCATGACATAACAAAAAATGTTGCCTGTGGTCATCATAAAAATGGTGAGTTAGTGCTCGGCAAATACCCCATCTATCCATACCTAGCAGCCTGTGGTTTATGGACTACCACAGCTGATTTAGCGAAGCTAGTTCTTGAATTAATGCATGCTTTAAAAGGTACAAGTAACTTGGGCATCTCTGTAAGCCACATAAAAGAACTGATACATCCACAAGGGTGTAAGGAGTGGACGGGCTTAGGGGTATTTATTGAAGGCGCACAACAAGAGATCGAGATGTCTTCTCTTGGTTGGGGTGTTGGATTTCAATGTATGATTGTTGCTTATCCTTATAGAGAAAAAGGCTTAGTTATCATGACCAATACAGATTTAGGCGTACACCAAATGGAAGGGTTAATTGGCGAAATATATAAATCCCTCCTCCTCTAAAAAGCTAAAAAGCGTGTTTTGACATCAAAACACGCTCATAAAATTAAACTGTTTTCACTTTATAATGCAGCTGTACCATCTGACCAAATCGTTGTGTATTTATTAATTTTAATTCTATTTGCGGATTCTTTTCTTTAAATAACGGAATACCTGAACCTAGAATATGGGGTGTGACCGTGATAATATATTCATCAATTAGGTTTTCCTTCATGAAAGCATCGAGAATACCTGCTCCACCAACCATCCAAATTTTAGAACCTTGTTGTTCCTTTAACTTTTTAGTAAACGCTGCAACATCTTCCTTAACGAATTCTACATAGTCATCTGTCCCATCTTGTGAGGTAGTGAATACATAGCATTTTTTATCCGGATATGGAAAAGACTCTGTATGTTCCATTACGTAATCATACGTTCTTTTGCCCATAATGATTGTATCGATGGATTGATACATCTCTGTATAGCCATTGTCCCCTTCCCCCTCTGCATCGTATAACCATTGTAAGTCATCATCTTCTTTTGCGATAAAGCCATCTAAACTACTAGCAATAAATAAAATTACTTCTCTTGTCATATGTTTTTCTCCTTTTATCTTTAGGGTATTGCTTTTTGATAAAATCATCAGCAAAACCTATACTAAACATAAAACATGACAAGTAGTGGCATGTTAAAAAAGAAAAGGTGAGGAAAAATGTCAAAAGCAAAGCGTTTATTAGATATTTTAATGTTTGTGAATTCAAAAAGAAAATTTACGGCACAAGAAATAGCCGATGAATTTCATATATCCATCCGTACTGTCCATAGATACACCCTAGATTTAAGTGATATGGGTTTACCCATCTACGCAGAACAAGGCAGAAACGGAGGCTATACCGTCTTATCAAATCGACTACTTCCACCTATTTTATTTACAGAAGACGAAGTTGTTTCAATCTTCTTTGCCTTTCAATCTCTCAGTTACTATCGTGACCTGCCGTTTGATGCTGAAATCCACTCAGCCGGTCATAAATTATATAACTCACTTCAACATGATGCCAAAATAAAAGTAGACAAAATTCGTTCTTACATCGCTTTTTGGAATCCTAAAAGAATGATTCATACACCCCTGTTAAAAGATGTTTTAGAGGCTTCGATAGCAGGTAGTCATTTACATATTCAATATGACTCGAAATCTGGTACTACAACCAAACACATTCGCCCTATTGGAGTATACGCTCATGATGGTCTCTGGTACTTGCCTGCCTATGACTTTAGTAAGCAAAAAGTATTGCTCTATCGTGTGGATCGTATTCTATCTATTATAGCAACTGACAAAGATGAAGAGTGCTTTATGAATTTAGCGCAATGGTTTGATAGTTATGAAGTAAAAAACCCAATTCGCTTACATGTTCAATTAACAATGGAAGGCGTACGCCAATGCAAAAGTGTGCCAAGTTTTGAGGAGCTTGTCGTAATAAAAGAAGATGGTACTGGCTCCATTGATGCCATGATAGACAAAGGGGAGCTTGGTTTTATCACCCCACTCTTTTTCAGATTGGGTAGTCATGCAAGAGTTTTAGAACCAAAGGAATTAATAGCTAATTTACGTACGCATGCACAAGAGATTTTAACGATGTATCCTGATGATACACAGATTTCTTGATTTTTGATTGCTTTGGTCTTCATGCTTTTGGAACCATCTCTATCATGTCTTTTTGTGTCTGTATTGACTATCTGACGATTTTGTAAGATTGGCGTAACATAATTCGTTACTACTTCTTGAGGAATTTCCGTATACTTTGTATCAGTTAGGAGGAAAACAATATGCAACCAATCGATTTAAACAAACGAATTCATACTTTGGATTATCTCAGGGGATTTGCGCTATTAGGAATCATTTTAGTTAATATCCCCGCACTCTTGTGGATTGAGCCACCAACAACTTCAGTTGATATTGCTTACAGCCATTTTTTAGCTCTATTTGTTGAAGGTAAATTTTTTACAATCTTTTCATTTTTATTCGGCGTAGGCTTTTTCATGTTTATATCCCGGGCAACTGCTAAAAATGAAAGGGCGTATCTATTGTTTTTAAGAAGAATTGCCCTGTTATTTTTATTTGGTATCGTCCATGTATTTTTTCAGCCGGGAGAAGCGTTAACAGTCTATGCTCTATTTGGTTTAATTGCTTTACCATTTTATAAAATGCGGAAAGAACTAAATCTAGCCATAGGGCTTATCCTTTTAGCTGTTACTGCTTATTTTGGTATAAAAATTGCCATGCCGTTCCCGTTAATTTTACTTGGATTAGCAGCAGGACAGTATCAGCTATTCGAAAAAATAAATGCTCATCAAAAGAAATTAATTGTCTTGACAAGTATTCTGTTTTTACTAAGCTTAGGCGGATGGCTTTATCAATGGAGTTATGTACCTGATGCAACACCCTCTTCTGTTGATACTATGTCAAAGGAGAAATTAGAAGAGTATATAGCTAATATTGAAAACTTTTCATTAATCGGGATGCAAATTAGTCCATTTGTTTCGGCATTCTATGTAGGGATACTCGTATTATTACTTCAATATCCATTAGTACAATTGTTATTATCCCCATTAAGAGAATACGGTCGCATGGCTTTAACAAATTATTTAGGGCAAACGGCACTTATTTTATTAATTGGGCTTACATTTCAATTAATTTCACATATCAACCTAATGTCATCACTTTGGATTTGCATAGGCATTTATATTTTCCAATTGCTATTTAGTAAAGTTTGGTTGAAGTTCTATAGATTTGGACCGATTGAATGGCTATGGCGAATGGGTACCTATTGGACAATTCCCCCACTAGTAAAACGATGTTAGAAAAATAGAACTAGGCACACGAATTAAAGTGTTCCTAGTTTCTTGTGCATGCGATTGGATGTAAGCGAATCAGCGTTAGGATTCAGTTTTTTTATAAATAATTTCATGTGAATCCTTTAGTTTTATAAGGAGCGGGCCATTTTCTCCCGTACCTAATTCTAAGTACTGATAACTTCTAAGGTCGATAACTAATGAATGCAAGATGATATTCTTTATAATTTTCATCATCCATTTCTAACCCATTATCCGAATCATAAAATGTGTCAATTTCGTACAAGCTTGGTTGCGCATTTCCCCATGTAATTTCCACAACAGTTTTACATTTATAGTGAAGTAATGCGCTTACCGATTTTTCAATATGCATTCCTACTCCTCTAATCTGTTTTTTCATAAGTCTGAATCCCTAAACCTGTAAACATGCTATTTTTTTTAATATTTTTCAATTTAATGCTATATTTAGTATAATTATTTTATTATAAGGGGTATCATTTATGGCAACAATTGAAGATTTTATATCGCTTGATATCAGAATCGGTACGGTTATCCAAGCTGAAGAACTTCCTAAAGCAAAGATTCCTGCAATTAAAATGAAAATTGATTTTGGCGAAACAATAGGGACGAAACAATCCTCGGCACAAATTACGAAACGATATAGTCCGGCAGATATCATCGGCAAACAAGTAGTAGCTATTGTCAATTTTCCACCTCGTCGAGTGGCAGGTTTTAAATCCGAAGTTCTAATAATTGGTGGCGTTCCTACAGAGGGCGATGTTATTCTTTTAACTCCCGATCAAGAAATACCAAATGGCACAAAAATTAGTTAATGAAAATAACTTCAAAATTTTCACATCGGTTAATACAGATTCATCATCAGTTATTCATTAGTCTTTTTAACATGTTTTGTCCGTCATGTGTTATAATGCTATTACTGACTAACCTGAAAAGGGTTTAAATCAAGATGCTGTAGCGAGTGACGACGCTACAGCATTTTTATTTAATGTTTTCTTTTTGCGCCTCAAGTAGTTCAGGAATTGTTACAAATTTATATCCTTGCTTTTCAAGTTCTGGCAGTATTTTTTCCATGGCTTTTACAGTTTGTTGGCGATTTCCCCCACCATCATGAAAAAGAACTACATTCCCTTCTTTAACACCTCTTAACACAGTATCAACAATTTTATTAACACCAGGATTTTTCCAATCCAAAGTATCGAGATGCCAAGACCACATCACTACTTTATATCCCTCTTTTACAACGGCATCTATCATCGCATCCGTATATTGCCCTTCTACAGGCCTGAATAAAATGGGCGAATATCCGCTAATACTATAAATTGTTTCATGAGTCTGTTTTATTTCCTTCATTAAATTAGGCACGTTCGTTTTTAATGGATGTGTATAGGTATGATTCGCTATTTCGTGCCCTTCTTCATACATGCGTAAAACTACCTCCGGGTTTTTTTCTGCATTTTGACCCACAACAAAAAATGTTGCTTTTGCATCGTATTTGGCTAATAAATCTAAAATCTCAGATGTGTACTTTTTATGAGGACCATCATCAAAAGTCAAGGCGACAATTTTTTCTTTGGTTTGTATTTCCCACACTATTTGTCCTGCCTCTTCATAATACTTTCTTCCTTTATCTGCTGATGAGCTTTCGTTTACATAAAATACGGAAACAACTAAAATACATATAGGTATTAAAAATAGATAAAATTTCTTCAAATTTCCACCTCCCAAAGCGTTTTGTTAGTTCTTATTATTTGTTGATTTATCTTAAAAATGCTTTATTTATTAACATGAATGCATGTATATTTTCTACGGAACAAAAGACTAATTACTGCTGTGAAGTGAACCTTTATATTTTCATCAAATCGGTTTTCTGCAGTGGTCTTTTCTTCAATTCGTATGATGATTTGATCATCAATATCATCGTTCTTTACCACAATGTCCAAAGGCTCTCTTTCCATTCACATATAATTCATTAGAGGTAGCAAGCAGCAAAATAAAACCGCACAGGCTGTGAGCTATCTCGAATTGCTGAAATCTAACAGCTATTTCCCTCTAAAAATTTAGACAACTCACTTTTACATTGTGGTAGAGCTACCAAAAGCAAATGGTATTTAATTTATAGCTACATATTGGACACTCTAGACGCTATCTTCGTGTGCTTTGTACGATGTTCGCCATTAGGAAATACCATACGGCTACATACTTCGATAAAAATAAACGGAGCAATGAAGCATTTTCTCTAAATTCTTAATTTCATATAAATGTTGACAAAAATTCCACATCCATCTGTGCTAAAATCAACTTGTACATTGTTCCTATTGCTTTATCGCTGCAACCGATGAAGCAGTAACTTTTATTATCTCCATTCTCCTGTAACAACAAATGTAATATCATTTGTTGTTACATTTTGCTTTTATTTTTATGCATGCTTCTTTTACGACCTTCGCCAATATTCCGTTTTTAAGCGGTGCTTAACATGTATCCTATAGCAGATTACGTTTATGCAAATTTTTCTACTTGATACAACGAATTATGTAGATCCTTATAAATTGTTTCACCATTTGATTTAGTAGCTGAATGTGCTAAGTGCTTGTTTAAGTAAAAAGAAAAACACCACTTATCAAAAGTAGTGTCGCTAATTTTATTTACTTGAAGCTTTTCATCACTCGAAACTTTTATTGAAACCAAATTCTTTTAATTACTTCTCAAGGAAATTTGGAGAAGACTTAACTTTCGTTAAGTGAATAGCCCTATTGTTCACTTTATCTTTTTCATTTATCGCGTGTTGAGGAATTGTTTTCGTTGCGTCGTTTTTCTTTAGTTGCATTCTGAATCTGTTCATTTGTTAGATCATTTTCTTCTCGCACATCTAAATCGTCAGGACTTAAATCTGTCCCATATTCTTCCCTGTCCAACTCACTGTTGTTTCGCTTTTCTTTTGTCAAATTTATCACCTCCAATTAATAAATTGTCCCTTTTGGCTTAGTTTATACTCTTGTATTGCCTACATGCAACAGATCCCTCGAATTTGTAGTACGATTCACCTATAAAAGCTAACGAAAAGTATGTTGCCAAAAATGATAGAGACAAAGCTGAATTGAGGAAAAGCTGATGGATAAAATCGCAAGACGAGGTTGTACGCAAGAAGTATGACATACAAAAATTATGGCTGTCTAATGCAGTTTTCAAAGCAAAATAAAAAGCACTCCATACGGGAATGCTTGTAAAACTTATTTATTATTTAGTCCTCCTCCCAAAACGAGTCATCGTTTCGAAAAGCTTCTTCAACTTTTGATTTCAATTTATTTTATTTAGCTTATCTAAAATTTCAAATAGATACTTTAATTTTAGCTCAAAAAATAAGATGATCTATTTCTAGAATAAAAAAGCCTTACCGTACTAGAGATAAGGCCCGTCTATGGCGGTAAAATATTTGATTGTGGATTGCTCTTGTTCTCACAAAATAGAGCTAGACACGATAGGAAAGTATTCATTTAAATTACTAAATACCCCACATTCTCATGTAAAGAATTATTCCTTTGTAAAAAATTTCGGATCAATTTTATCAATAAATAAAGAAGAATTATAAAAATATCCCATTTTATTTTTGTCTTCGTAAGTTAACGTTTCACTATTTTTAATAAAAACTACCCAATCATTTTCTATCTCACTAATATTTTTTTCGTATATCTCCTCTATTTTTTTAGCCAAGTCCTCTTCGTTGTATAGCTGTTCAAACTTTTCTAATCCATACGTGTCAATTAAATAAGTAATAAAAGAAGCTGAATGCGTATAGCTCATCCACTGAAGGATGTACTCTTCTTGATCTGTAAGTGCTGGGCGAAAATAGGAATCATCTTGATTCGGATCTATCAACTTGCTAATTGGTATTAATTTGTTTGAATCGATAAAATACTTCATTACCTTATGGGAATATGATTGTTGTTTTCCATACTTATCTTCCATATAAGAAGCAAAACCCTCTTGCGTAAAATAGCCACTGCTTGCATCAAAATTGTTGCCATAACCAAGTAAGGAATGTGTCAGTTCATGGACAAGTGGATATTGATTTTCCTGAATGCCATATAGTTTGAGTTCTGATCTCAAACCCCATGAATGTTCATTTCCTACATTGAGATATACATTTATTCTCTCGGATGGAACATATCCAGTATGTATTGAATTCTGAATTTCATCATAGGCATTAAGGAGTTCGTCTTTTATTGATTCTACTTTTTCTTGCGGAACCTTTATTTCATTAAAAATCTCAAAGGTTATTTTTCCATCTGCTGTAACAACAATATTTTCATCATCTTTTTCTTCTTGTTCTTTTTCTTTAGGAACAACTGTATCCTGAGTACAGGCTGTTAGTAAGAATATAGATATAAGGAAGAAGCCTCTAAACTTAAACATTTTTACCTCCTGAAAAATAAGTATTTTCCAATTATACGAACTATAAATCCAAAAGTTTCATTTTTTAAGGATAAAAGGAAAATAATAAGGAACAAAAGTTTAATCAAACAAATAAAAGCAGGGGTTGGTTGGAATTCCCCTGCTTATTTACTATTGTAATGAAAAAGAATTGTGTTTTAGTGTTATAGTGCATTTCCGTATTCAGCTGTGGATGCAGCAACAGTCAATGAATCTAATTCATCCTTCATTCTCTTATATTTACACATGTTGTCATAATACTTCTTGATTGCCTTGTCCAAATGAATAACGATTTAATTGTGTTTGCCCTTGTTTGCCAATTAGGTTTGCCCTCCTAAGTTGTGCTATAATGCTGTTGAGTGCAACATTAAAGGGTATGAACCAATTCAGGCTGTAGCTTATGAAAGCGCTGCGGCTTTTTATTTTTTTGTTATATTCTCATAAAAAGATATAAGGTAATTGTGGAAATTTAGGTATAAAACGAAGGAATGATGTTTATGAATCAATTCATCCTGTATATCAGCTCAATACCAAGCTTGTAGGGAGTGCTGTGTAATCCCTTGTCTCTCCCTGCAAGCTTGGGTTTCTCAAGGGAGCTGATATTTTATATGAAAAACCGTTCAAAAGCCTATATTCGTCATCAGAGAGAGCGAACTATTCGAAAAAAATGGGGCATTTTAAAAAATGTGTTTTTACGAGAAGACGAATACATGCCGATACGCGGTACGTTAAGTAAAGGAAAAATTCATTGTTCGTGTAGAATGTGTCGATACGAGCAGTATCACGCAATTCCTAAAGCTAAACATAAAGCTAAATTAAAAGCTATGGAACAGGAAATAGACGATTATGTCTATTTCCTCTTTTTTATTCTCAACGAACCACTTTCTCTTTACCTAACACCCCACCAGTTCTTGGCTCAATCCTGCCTGTCATCTCCCAACCCATAGCAATCAATACCACGCTAACCTTGCTTACATTAATCCTGCGAGTTTTTTTGAATCGGTAGCCCTAAGTTCCAAAGCGTGATGAACGTCTCAATCTGATGTTTTGTAAAATCGAACTTAACCGTGTCATGTGCATCGCCAGTAAACAGAATACATCATCTCGCTACTGTTGTGCCCATTCGATTGTCACCGCTGCTCTCAGATTATCTGAATAAAACTTACAAGCAACCACCTCTGTTGAGTTATCGTCCTGACATAAAACCTTGCTTAGACCGTCCTTGATGCCTTTTGCTAGATTGTCGATGTTTCGGATTGGTTGTAAATCGTAACGTGCCTTCAACAGCTTGCTGATGCACCTTTTAAAATGATTTATGTACATTGATGCTCACCTGATTTCTTCGGTAATAAGTTCCTCTGGTGCACTTGTGAAACTTCTAATCTCACGAATAATTTGTCGTCTTTTAATTCTTTTGGTTCGAATGAGCAATTCCGCGTTATTCGTGATCTTTGTTGCGCCATCATCCCACCTGGACCTGGTATGGTATTTCAAATGTAAGTACGTTCATGTCTGCCTTTCTTTTAGCAAAAAGAGAACTATATTAGTATTATTAGGATAAAAATGTAAATGGAGTGAAAAAATGTACACAACCAACCGTTCGTTCTTTATAGTAGCCTTTACTTAGATTTTAGTCAGACAAAACCGCCTCAAAAAAATGCATTGAAAACAAAGCATGAAATTGAACAGTTTTCTGCTCATATTCTAAGGCAGGACACTTATATGAGTATTTTAATTGCGGAGGGTGCAACAGTAGCAAAAATTATTGGGGATACACCAGAAATATTCATTCACTTGCCCGATGAAGAATTACAAGCAACCAAGATTTTATCATCATTGTAAATTTGAGTGCTTTTCAAACAAAAAAGCGAGGTGCAAAGTATATTTGCACCCCTCAAACCTTGATATATCAGTATTTGTATATCTATTATGTTCATAAATGTGATGTGAATCATTAAGGTTCAAGAATTTTAAGAAATGTTATTAATTAAACACAACATCCAATAAAGCTTCTTCTCTTTTCATTATTTCATACAAGAATATCTGTTTGCATTCGTATGCCTTTGAAAAAGTGCCTCTCATGACTAATACCTAATTAATAATACCTGTTGGGTATAATGTAGTTCCTCCAATTGAAACTTTTATTTCATTAGATAATGGAACATTGTGTTCATCAATAATTGTTCTCCACCAATCCCATGCAAGACCTGTACATTCTCTTGCATAAATTCTTATATTTTTTGAATTAGGCGGGAGTGGTATTACTGTAGAGAAATGAGCTGTTTTGTCTTTCCAGTTTCCATCCCAAGTTTTATGGGTTAGTACTTCTTTTCCATTTTCATCATATGAAAATTCATCCCAGGCTACTTCAAATTGAGCAACATATGCACCATAATGATCAAGGATGATGCTACCTTTAGAATATTCTGTAGATGTCGTCTCGATATAATCTGTACTGTTATGAACAGCGGCAATTGAATTATCCTTTAAGAAAACACTTGTATAGGATATTGGGTATGCTGGATTTTTAAGACTAAATTCTGCATTATCTTTAATTATGTTTCTAATATCATTAAAGTCTTTTGAGACAACCTGGTTATGCTGTTGTGAATCTCCGCCTAATACTACAGCAGTAAAGGAACTTTCTTCAAAAATATCTTTGTACTGTGCACTAGTTTCTACATTGGTATTAACATTATTCAGTAAGGCTTTAAAAGCAGCTTGTACATCCTTGCTTTTAGAACTTGTTTCTAATTTCACATAAATTGTTCTGCCATAAGCTACATTTGACACCATAACTGGAGGGGCCTCATTACTTACCCCTTTACGGGTTAACTCTTCAAAAAGAACGCTATCATCAAAAAGTTCTGATGGATTGTTAGGTAGTTCTGCACTTACGGTATAAAATATTTGTTTATATGCCGCAACCATCACTTTTTTCTCTCCATTTGCAATCGCATTAAAGTCAATTCCCAGTGAATTGTCAAGAACTTTGGCGTTAACATTCAGAGTGCTTGCTATTTGAGATTTGCTATATACCATAGATTCTGAATATTGTAGTCTTGCAGGTAAAGTATGGCTTGTTGAATATTTTTCACTCCAAGTAGATATTAACTCATCTACTGCCCCAGACACATTACCATATGTTGGATTATCTACAGTCATAGTATTTTCTCTTTTCATGCCAGGTAAATCTATGCTAATATTTAGCGGTTTTCTTTTGGCCACCAATAAACTAGGTTGATTGTCTGCAAAAGCTTTGTTTGCAAGTTGTAAGGCTCCTGGATAGGCACGATTCGCAATAGAATCGATAATTGAAATATCCACCGGTGAAGTTGTAAGTGATTTTTTGTTACGTTCAACCACTATAAATTTATTATTTGAGTTTATTCCTTCTTTTGGAACAAAACTATCAATTTTATCACCATTCACTGCTAAAACTTCGCTACTATTATAGTTCAAGTTTGCTATACCAGTATCAATGTCATTAGATTTGCTCGTTTCACTAGGCAAATTAGTATCAAGTGGTTCAGCAAAGGAAATAATCGGATAAGTTATAATACATAAACTAACAGATAAACATACTAGAAATTTTATTACTTTAAAATAATTTTGAATCCTCAAAAAAACCACTCCTTTTTTAGGAAATTATACCACAGAAACATTTGGTTTAAATACAGTAGTTTAGTTGTGTATTTGATTTGTTGCAGAGTAGATAAATGGTAAAAATGACACACTTTAATTACTCTAGTCATAAATGATTCTTCTGGGAAAGGATATCCACGTCCTTCCCCTTCCAACCATAATGTGGAGTGATTCCACTTTACCATTCTGGTATATTCACTTATCTCTTACGTTTCTTACTCTTACCTTTACCACATTAATTAGGTTTAGGAAAAAGAGAACCTAATATAATAAAAACTTAATTATTGTCATCCAAATCATCTGGATAAACAATTGTGTTAATTACTTCTCCATTTGATTCATCTTTAAAAATTACTGTAACTTTAAATTTTTCAGGATCAACACCACTGAAAAGTTGATAATACATACCTGTAATAGCAAGCCCAAATGATGCCATTGCGTCAAAACTATTTTCAAACTCCTCTTTATTTACCATTAATGTGAATTCAGAAAAAGATTTGTTGTAAGTCACATCTTTTATAGAAGTTGGGTTATCGGTGCTAGTTTTAATTTCTTCTACAGTTTCTAAAATACCGGTTTCCAGCTCTTTCATCATTTCTTTATGCTTTGATTTAGTCATTTTATAAGTCACAGAACCATCATCGTTCTTGACGGCTTCTTTGATACCTTCTTTTTTTGCCTCAGCAATCGCTGAATCAATGTCCTGGCCCTCAAAAAACGAAGCTGGTATTGTTACATCAACATTTAATAGTCCTTTGTCAACTTTAAATGATTCATCCTGAGATGTTTCTTCACTTGCATTTTCAGCACTTTCTTTTTTCTTACTACTATCCTTCTCTTGATCTTGACTACATGCTACTAAAACAATGCCTAGTAGAATTACTAATGGTAATACAAACAATTTTTTCATAGTATAATATCCCTCCTCCATAAATATACATAAAAGGATGGGTTTTTACTATATCTTTTATGAAAATACTAGAGAAATATTCCTAACATGTCGAACATTGGCGATAGGAAATATGAGATAAATGACTTACTTCCTTTCCCTTTACTACCACGTTTTGCTTCTTTCTCTGCCTTTTCATTCTTAGGCAAACTATCGAATTCGAACAGCCATTTATGAAGTTTGTGTAAGCAGGAATATGCCACATTTGCTTCATAGTCAGCGTCCTCGATTAGTTTTTTGCTTCTTCTACTGCTTCATCCACACCTGCATGAACCTTCTCGTTCCTGTTTCAATTCGTTTTGCGCTAAAAAAGCTGTTAAATCAGTCATATATAATCACCTTGTCCTTTTCTTTTTTGAATTAAAAAGAGACTAGATTTATCTAGTCTCAAAAGCTTTTTCTATATCCCTTCCGCTAATAAACATACGTCTATATAATTTTCCGTATGATAAACCTAATACCTTTGCCCATTCACCCAATAGCTTTCGTGCCCCTAGTGAATCGGCTTCCAGTTGTGCTGACATACCACAATTTCAGAACTTGAGGAACGATTATTTTATAAATAAAAAAAGGACGCAATTACCCCACCAAATCGATATTTTGGTGGAGAAATGCGTGCTGTTATTCTTATTCAATTATTTTAGTATCCACAGAAAGAGTTTCAAATTCAACAGGGATTGTTTTTGTTTCTAGCATTACTTGTTTTTTTGAATTTGTAATATCAGTTATTTTAGCATATAATCGTGTTCCAAATTCTGTGCTAAACTGTCCTACGCCCGTAGCTCTAATTCCAAATCTATCATTCCCTACTGCGTTATTTCTGATGACTTGCTCGAATCCCTGTTTATCTGAGGCGAAATTCAGTGCAGAATATAAAAGTTGAGGGGACATCGGTTGATTATTAAAAGTATAAGTAGCATCCCCATATAAATCTGCATTAATTTTATTCTTACCCGAAATTGTTATTTTTTCAAACACATATTCTACTTTATATTTTTTACCAGCTGGAACAGAAAAACCTTGTGGAGGAATAATAAACTTTCTATCTTCTGATTTTTCTGTAGTGTTTGAAGTGGACATATTATAATCAACACTAAAACTATGTGAAGCTGTCAGCATCATAACAGAAAGGCTTGCATTATAATTATAACCAAATGTCCAACCGGAAGTATTAGTCGTACTAGTCGTTTCTTTAAATCCATGTTCGTACCCACTAGTATATAATGTTACCTCATGACCTAGGGTATTTTCTAATATGTTTTCTCCAACTGTCAAAAGTTGAGAGTTCTCAATTATAGAACCTTCTATATTACTACCATTTAATTCGGCATCTTTTATATCATGATTTCTAAATACTGTACCTGGACTAGCAGCACTGATCAACATTTTTTTCACTCTTTCATCAATATCTTGATAGGCACTATTCTTATTTTGACTTTGTTCAGCCGCTTGAACGTTGCTTGGAACAACTCCAATATTACTACCCGTAATTTCTTGATTTTCAGCAGCACTTGCAATATTAGTAAAAGTACCGCCTCCTAATAAAGTACTAGCTACTACACCATACAATATTATTTTCTTTTTCATTATGAAACCCTCCTATTAGTAAATTTTTTATTAGATTCTAATATCTAATGTCACTACTGTATCTAATGTCACTAATTTTTACAAAATGAGTGTAAAACAATCCCTAATAAAGCAATACGGATTGGTTTTATTGTATTTTTTAACAATATAAGCTCTGAATATATTATTTATTCTGAATTTAGGGTGAATAGATGCAAAAAATAGCAAAATTTAATATCAATTGTCACTAAATTTCACAAAAAATAATTGTGGTAATTCACTTTTGCGAAGTATTATTTATATGTATTATTTTTGCCCCTTTTTACTACTATCTATATTCATAATAGTAGCCGTGTATGTAGAACATAATCCTTCACTAATTGAATATCCTGTTTCGTTGCCAGAGGTGCTTGATTCATCCAATAAGCCTCCTTTTAATAGAATATTTGTAATCAACTAATACATCCGTGTATTTTCTCCACATCAACATAACGAAACCTCTCCAAAAAGATGAGCGTAATTGAGTCGAATCAAAGAGTATTTTGTATTTAAGTTAATTTTCCGCTAATTATTTCATCTCCTAGAGGAAAATTAAGATAAGTATTGTTAAACAAAGTTATTTTAATTTATCTTCAAAAAAGCCATGAATATAACATCACTTATTGGATCAGCTTCACGTATTCCCCAAATCGTATGATTAGGAGATGTGTATGTGATCGTTAAATCCTCTTTGCCCGTTGCTGTAATTTTGGGACGTAATTCCGTTGTATCGACCATGCGACTTAATGCTTTGATGTTATGTCCATATCTGTACTGAGCACAATTATCTGGCCCAAGAGACTAACTGAAATGTACGTTTACTCTTATGAATGCCTAAACTGTTCAAAAGTGTTTAGTTCTCGTTCTTTATAGCGCTTGCGAGATGAAAGACAAAAATAAAAAAAGCCACCTAAAAAGTGACTCGGACCAATTTATTCCTAAATTCATCTGGACTTACAATATTTAGTTAACTTATTATTAAATGGAGGTGATACTTTGTCAGGCATTTATAAATATGCAAAATATATTCTTTTGCTCATTTCAATAATTAATTTAATTAATTTCAGTCCAGATTATTTAGAACCAATACTTCTTTATGAGTATCTTATATTTGTAGGATTTTGTTCTTTACTTGGTATACTTCACGATTTTTTTAAACCTAGTAAAAAAACGAATATTTTATTACTTGTATTCATTATCATTAGTTCTCTTGTTTTATTGATTACATCAATCTTCTATAAATCCACTCCTTCAATTATTTTTTCTATAGTAATGTTTATTGCAATTAATTACGCATTATTTTTAGAAATAAAGCAAAAGGAATAGTACCTTTTGCTTTTTACGCCTCTCCACTTTATTGTTTTCTCCATTCTTCATAGCTTATAAATGGCACCACAACACTTGGCGGCTTTACCTCTTTATAAGCTTTATTAAAAGCTTGTTTATAAGTTAATCCTAAGTCGCTCATATAAGCATCGATTCGAGCGGCTAGCTTTTGTTGGTACTTATTATCCATGTAATCTCCACCACGCCTATACTCAGGTAATTTACCGTTTACCATGAATATTGTTGTGCATCTACACTGAATGTCCATTGAAGCGAGACCCCATAAACCATGGCGCTTTAGATATCCAAGTTCCATAATGGAAATATCCATCTTTCTCAGCTTTCTGCCCGTCTAACTTTCTATGAGACATGCGCACTCTCGGTGTCGAGACAAAAAAACTATATGGTTCTGAGCTGGAAGAAACCGATTATGTATTTATACCGCTAATTTAGTACCAATCAGTAGTGGTTATATTGTGAAAATGTTCCATGCATTAAAACAAAGCATCAAATTGAACGATTATCAGCTCATATTCTAAGACACACTTATGTGAGTATTTTAATTGCTGAGGGTGCAGCAGTAACAACAGTAGCAAAAATTATCGGGGACACACCAGAAATGGTGATGAAGGCATACGCTCATTCACTAGTTGATGAAGAATTAAAAGCAACAAAAATTTTATCATCATTGCTTAAATTTGAGTGCTTCTCAAACAAAAAAACGGGGTACAAAGTATATTTGCACCCCACAAACCCTGATATATAAGCATTTATAGACTATCTAAATATATTATGTTCATAGAGAAAATCATAGGAAAGATCGACAAACAAATATTCATGTTCATTAATCGCTATTGAAAATGTGCGTGTAATCTCTCCGGTTTCAATATCTCGATACAGTTCAGAAATTTCCCCACTTTGATCATTACGCATTTTTATAATCGTTTGGAGGAAATAGGGACGCCAACTCCAGTTTTTATTGATCGCACTTGGTTGTAATTCCCACTGTCCTTCTACACGCATCACGTTTGGCGTTAGCTGAAATCCATCCTCATTACAAATATATAATCGGAAAGAATAGCCATCTAACAGCTGTGCTAAATGTTCTAACTGGGCAATGTTTTCACTAGTAGGTTTGACACGGTGGACAATCGCCTCTAGCTCCTCCTGCAACTTCTTTAGTTCAAAATACTGCGCCTCAAGCATTTTCTTTTCTGAGGTAATGAATCGTTGACATTCCTGTTTAAATCTTTCCTTCAGTACATCTTTTTCCACAAAATTTATTGCCGCATTTGCCAAGTAGGGTCCTTGATAGAAGCGTCCCCCATTTTTCCAGGCAAATTGCAATTGATAAACAGTCCCGATACCTTCAAATAATAAGTTTGCACCAATTTTATATGCTAAACTTCCAATTGCTGAAATCATATCTGATTGGGCTGACCATGAATCATAATTCAATTCACGAATATCCACTTTTAAAATCTGTGGAGAAAGTAAAGCAATGTGCTCTAAATGACTTTCAGCTCCTACTTCCTGTACAGCAATTTTCACACCGTACGTTGTAAAGTAACGCAGAGCATGATGTAATTTATTGATATCACCTAAAAAGCGATGTTCAGACACAACCAATACAATACGATGTAAATCTTCTTCTCGTAAATATTGTTGAATAATACTAAAATGGCTTTCACCGAAATCTTGCATCAACAAATTAGGGTTACTTGGAATATAAATATCAATGTCATTCGCTACTTCCTCAATTTTTGCTAAAGCCGCGTGCAAAATTTTATGTTCCATATCAATTCGATATTCTTCTGGAATATCTTCATTATTCACAAAATCTTTTAAATTAATTTGTTGACCTTCAATTTGTAAATGTCCGGAAATTTCGTAGGCAATCACCGTATGCGCGTCTGCGCTAAATATAGGTTGAAAATACCCATGTATTTGATCTAAATTTGTTAACACTTCAATTGCATCCATTGTCGAAACCCCCATACTTGAATAACCTGCCTATCGTTATTCAAAAATAACATTACATTCACAGTTGATTAAATGAAAAAGCTCTCTGACTGTATAATAATTTGTTTATAGGAAATTCGCAACTTCACATGCCGTTATTTAAGAAAACATCCTTTTTATAGTGTTACTAATTCTTTTTCCAGTTGCTTGTACGCTGCTAGCTCTGGTTGACATACCCAGCTCAATCCAAGTGTACCTTCCCCTGCATGAACCCCCACACATGCACTCAATGGTAGAACATGAAAAGTGATTAGAGGGTACGCTTTTTCAAGAGATGCTTGCCAACATCTAGCACCTTCTTCATTGTTACAGTGGATGACAGCCACCTCGGGAATCATACTGGATTCTAAATCTATAGTTAAAAGGTTTTCTACATATGCTTTTGCTTTTGTTGCTGTGCGTATTTTTTCTTTCATCACAACTTTTCCATTATCAAAGGAAATAACGACTTTAATGTTCAAAAGGTTGCTTAAAAAAGCCTGTGTACCTGTAACTCGCCCACTTTTATGCAATTGCGATAAACTCGATGGGATAAAAGATAACTTACTCAGGTCGGCAAGCTCATTAATTCTTTCAACGATAGCGGCTGGTTCGAAGCCCTCTCTTGCCAACTGCTGCCCAAGCTCAATCATCTTCATCATTGGAAAAGAGCCAATTTTTGAATCGACTGGATGCACTTCAAATTGTGCTTGCTCGGCTGCTGTGAAAGCGCTTAAATAAGTGCCCGATAAATGCTGCGATGTATGAATAGCAATTGCACAGGCATAACCTTGTTGCTTTAATGATTGATATAATTCCACCACTTCACCAATGGCAGGTTGCGACGTCTTTGGATGTGTTTTAGCACTGCGTAATTTATCGTAAAACTCGTCATGTGTCATATCAACCGTTTCACGTAATGCCCCTTCTTCAAATACAATATTCAGTGGCAATACGTGAATATGATTGTCCTGTATGTATTTTTCATCTAACAATGCTGCTGTATCTGTAACCCATGCAATTTTCTTTTTCATTAAATGCTGTGCTCCTCGTCTATCGTGAAATATTATTATCTATATAGCTTATGCAACTATACATAGATAGTGCCGTGATGAATAGTGACATTTATCATGCTCACTAAATTTATTTACACGATTCGACATCATTTCGACAATTTTCTCTATAAAAAAAACAGTATTCCCTCAGTAGGTTAACCATACTTTTGGAATACTGTCGTGACTATTCAGACATAAAAAAATACCAGATACAGGAAATAACAATTAATGATAAGAGAACTGCAAATGTTACCCGTAACGGTGAAATCGGTGCATCGCCACCTACACGACCTGTTTGACCATTCACCATAAAGCGGTAAATTTTATCCTTGTAGCGGAAGGATGATAGCCAAATTGGTAACATTAAATATTTATATGTAATGTCATCATGGGTTGTAGAGAAACGCAAATTCGACACAACATCTGCATGTTTTTCTAGACGGATTTTCGTCGTTATTTGCGCATGTAAGTGATCTTGAATTTCTCTCTTCGCCTGATGCCATCCATCCTGCAAACCGATGCTATATCGTTCTGACAAAAAACCAGTGACGTATTCAGGCTTATAGGATTTATTATTCAGCAAATTAAAAGGTTCGATTTTTCGCATCATATCTCGATCATATCGTGTCGTAGCACTTATCAAATGATCGTCAATAAACTCTTGATAAAATCCACTTGTCGCATACCAATCGGTTTCAGTACGCGTATTGCCGTCTTTATCTGTTACTGTTCGATGTTTACCATAGCTAGCTGAGTATCGTGCGCTTGTTTTCGTATCAAACGTCCAATAGGGTAGGTAGACACCCTTAAAGGAATCAGGCTTTGCACCCATTTTCGCAGCTTTTGGGGTAAACCATCTTCCTTTAATCCATTTTTGAAAATGATCTCCCGCTTGCTTGTCTGTGACCTCGAATGCACAAACACCATTTGGTGCAAGTGTGTTTTCTGCACTTGCCTCCATTACTTGGTTAGAACCACAATAAGGGCAACTGTCGGCGACTTGTAATGCATCGTAAATCGTTTCTGCCGCGCAAGCTTTACAAATAACAGTTTTTTTCTCCACACCCCAATTAAAATTCCCACGTTCCTCAGCTAGTGCAAAATCCATTTCCTGTGCAACTTTTTCTTCTTCTTTTTCTGGGGTTGCAATGGCTGTCTCAAAGCCACAATAAGGGCAAGATAATTTTCCTGTTGCTGGGTTAAATTCAATTGATGCACTACATGATGGACATTCAGCGTCAAATTCAAGCTTGGCCTCTTTGACGTTTTGTGCTTCTTGTGTCGTCATCATTAGTCATCTCCTTACTTACTATCATTTTCATCGAAAACATCGCCACACTCTGGACAGAATTTTGGTGGATTTGTCACATTTTCTGGTTCCCATCCACATTTATCGCAAGCATATTGCATTGCGCCAACTGGTTTTTTAGAACCACATTCGCTACAGAACTTTCCTTTATTGACCGTACCGCATGTACATGACCAGCCTTCTGTCATTGGTTTTGATGCCCCACAATTCGAACAGAACTTCCCTGTATTTTCATGTCCACAAGCACATTTCCATGCATCCGGAGTAGCCACTGTTTGTGCTTGCATTGATGCCTGTGCCATTTGCGCTTGTTTATGTTGCTCGTTCATTTGGAATAGCTGCCCTGCATTGACACCGCCTGCTTGTGTCGCCATGTTCAAGCCCATGAAGCCAGCCATTGCCCCACCTTCATTTTTAGCAGCTGCAATCATTGCCTCAGCCTGTGCCCCTGTTAAATGAGCAGCTGCCATGCCAGGGTCACGCATCACCGCATTACGTTGCAATTGTTTCAGCATGGCTTCATCTTCTTCAGACGCTTTTAAAGAACTTATCCCTAATGACACGACTGCCAGGCCACGTGTTGCTAGCCATTTTTCCGATAACACCTTGTTTAATGCGTCTGCTAGGGCGATTGTATGTGCGGGTATTTCACTGTAACGCACACCACTTGCAGAAATTTGTGCAAATGCCGGTTGTAAAGCTGTCATGAGTTCTGTTTTTAATTGGCTATCGATCGCATCACGTGTGAATTCACGTTCCACATTCCCACATACATTAGTGTAAAATAATAATGGATCCACTATTTTATACGAATACTCCCCATGACAACGAATGGCAATATCAATATCTAAACCAATGTTTCTATCAATGACACGGAAAGGAATAGGAGCTGGTGTACCATACTTATTGCCGATTATTTCTTTTTTATTGAAGTAATACACGCGTTGATCCTTCGCTATTTCACCGCCAAATGTAAATCGCTTTCCTATTTGCTTGAATGTTTCTATAATGTTCGAAGAAAGATCATTGCCATACATAATTGATGGCTCTGTTGATGTATCATATACATATTCGCCAGACTCCGAAGAAAACTCTACCACTTTCCCTTGCTCGACAATCATCATACATTGACCTTCATTAATTGCAATGATGGAGCCATTACTAATAATATTATCATGCCCTTTATTCGAGCCACGTTTTGAAGTACGCTTTACACTCTTCGTTACGAGTACGTCTGCTGTCAGAGACTCACAATAGAAATACTCACGCCATTGATCTTCTAATACGCCTGCTAATGCACCAACGCCTGCTTTTAATAAACCCATATTATTCCCACCTTCAACATATACTTAAGCCCATTTTATCATTAAATATAATTTGCTCACTACTGTATTACGTAAGAAAAGACAATTTGTTTCATCATTTGCAATCAACCGAAACAACTTGTACTTTCCTTTCACCAGCCTCTCGATGAAATCAAAAAAGATGCTGCACAAAGTGTACAGCACCTCCTCTTAAGCAAAAGCATTCATTGCTACAAGAATCCAAGCAATAATAAATAACATACCGCCAATTGGGGTAATGGCCCCTAGCTTTTTAACCCCTGTAACCGCAAGTACATATAAACTGCCTGAAAAGAAAATAATGCCTGCGAACATTAAATAACCTGCCCAAGAAAGTATACTGGATGTTCCTAAAAGTGCATCACTTGATAAAATCCCAAGCACGAGTAGACCGAGTGAATGATACATATGATATTGCACAGCCGTTTCCCAAATCGCCGCATATCGAGGGGTTGAAAATTTATCCTTTAATGCATGTGCTCCGAATGCACCAAGTGCCACCCCAAGAGCAGCCATAATAGCGCCTAAACCTAGTAAAATTCCCATATGCTACTCACCTATCTTTGCTCAACAGCAATTTCTTTATATTTCGCATCCCAAACTGCATCGATTTTACTTAGCGAAACAGGTCTTAGCGTGTCTTTATGAGCTAAAATATGTACTGACTGAGCAGTAGCAGCAACTGTTCCATCCTCATGTAAAATCTCATAGCCATATGTTGTGCGTAAACGGTCGTGTTTTTCCACCCAAGTGCGCACCGTTGCTACCTGGCCGTAATGCATAGCTGCCTTATATGAAATAGATAAATCCATCACTGGTGATACATAGCCTTCTTTTTCCAATGCGGCATATTCAAACCCCGCATCACTCACTAGTTGTGAACGTCCAATCTCCATCCATATGATATAGTTTGCGTGGTACACAACGCCCATCTGATCCGTTTCGGCATATCGAATCTCAATCTGTTTTTCACTTACAAACATTTTCTTCACCTCGAGTATCATTATAGCGTAAAAATATTGAATTGGCGGGGATTTTGCTCTAGGAGTGATGAACGTTGAAAAATGAAGAGGTGCTCTTTTTAGTATTTTATTTAAAAATTGATTTTTGATATGAATAACTTAACATATTAACTCTTTTAATTGGGGTACTTTCTGGGGTACCGTGGGGTACTAATCATGTACGTTCTTAGGTGCATCGAATTCTGTTTAGAACAACTATTGGGGTCCACCAAATACAAAAAAATAAAAAGATTAAGCACCGGGCAGGTACGTACATATATATAAAGAAAAGTCACTCATTATTTTTCGAATGAGTGACTTTTTAATTATTCTAAAATATTCCCTCATTTTAATAGTCATATTTGTACTTATGGTTCTTTAACTATTCTAAGTGAGGTTTATACTAAGAACATTATAAATTAATCTTCTTTGTATAATTGATAAATTGATTAAACTTTTCTGTAGGGAAATCTACTCCTAGTTCTTCCATTTGCACTTTTGCTTTTTCAATTAACTTTGTAACTTTTATTTTCGTTTCATCATCTAAATTTGCGAATTTATCACCTTTTCCGAAAGAAGTATGATTAAGAGATACACCAAGTTCTTTGAGTTGCGTATTGGCTTCCTCTTGAGTTAAAGAACCGTCTTTAACTTGTTGCATTATTTCTTGTACCTGTGTGTTCGTTTCATCATCTAAATTTGCGAATTTATCAGCTTTTCCGATGAAAGCATGAGTAAAAGATACACCAAGTTCTTTGAGTTGCGTATTGGCTTCCTCTTGAGTTAAGGAACCGTCTTTAACTTGTTGCATTATTTCTTGTACCTGTGTGTTCGTCTCATCATCTAAATTGGCGAATTTATCAGCTTTTCCGATGATAGCATGAGTAAGAGATACACCAAGTTCTTTGAGTTGCGTATTAGCTTCCTCTTGAGTTAAAGAACCGTCTTTAACTTGTTTCATAATTTCTTGTACCTGTATGTTCGTTTCATCATCTAAATTTGCGAATTTATCAGCTTTTCCGATAGAAGTATGAGATACACCAAGTTCTTTGAGTTGCGTATTGGCTTCCTCTTGAGTTAAAGAACCGTCTTTAACTTGTTGCATTATTTCTTGTACCTGTGTGTTCGTTTCATCATCTAAATTGGCGAATTTATCAGCTTTTCCATTGTATTTTGAATATACCCCTAGGTTAGCTAGTTCGTCGCTTAAGTTATTTAAAATTTCATCAACTTTTTGTTGTGTTTCAGCATCCAAATTTGTGTATTTTTCTACATTCACTGTTTCTTTTTGAACCGTAGCAGCATAGGTTGGAATAGTTGTACCTCCAATTATCCCTAATGATAAAGCTCCTGTCATAGCATAAGTTGCAATCTTACTTTTTCTTTTCATTCTTATTCACTCCTTGAATTAGTGTAAACGAGGTTTTTTCCTCTAGCTTAGATTTTTACTAAGCTGTATCTACAATTTATCAGCGAAATGTGTCAGCTAGATGTCAAAAGGACAGCAATTTTAAAAAATTGTATAAGAACTTTTTCAATTGAGTCAATTCCACCAAAGCCCTTCTACGTAAAAAACGAATAATCTCCGTAATCTTGTTTGTTTTAAATAGTTCGTTTAACAACCGAAATCAGTAATCCTAACGCTTCACCATCTGTCATGCAATCCACTTTATCACCATGATCCACCTTTAAAATTCTGCGTTTATGTGTCTCTTTTAACAATCCCTTTAAATCTTGTTTAGCTGTTGATGTTAGTGTATTTGGCACTTGTGGTTCCTCCCAGTGGAGGAGTATTTGGTTTAGGTAAACGTACAAGAAGCCTAATTCTTTACACATAAAGTATCAATATATGACAGAAAGGAAGTCCATTGTGGAGAAAGAACATAAATCTTTTAAAAAGTTCAAGTTTAAATCAAATCCAAGTTGCCATTGTCATTGTTGTTGTTTTTGTTGTCCTTGTCGTTGTCCTATGCCACCATTTTTACCTTTACCACCAAGTTGTAACTATCTCGTATATGTTACAGACGCTGGTCAGCTAGCAACTCCTGATAATAGAGTATCAGTGATTGATACAGCGACAAATACTATAGTCGCTACCATTCCAGTAGGATCTGCTCCTCTAGAAGTAGCGATTACACCAAATGGAGCATTTGGTTACGTTCCTGCTTTCTTCTCGAATAATGTAAC
This sequence comes from Lysinibacillus sp. UGB7, assembly GCF_049058285.1. NCBI lineage: Bacteria > Bacillati > Bacillota > Bacilli > Caryophanales > Bacillaceae > Lysinibacillus > Lysinibacillus sp. UGB7. The sequence continues at coordinate 166,724 of NZ_JBMGUV010000006.1, read as the reverse complement.
GGTTTTTAGTACTGAAACAAACACGCCAATCGCTACCATTCCGGTAGGAGTTAATCCCCTTGGTGTAGCCATTTCACCAAATGGAACACTTGCTTATGTATCCAATCATGGATCTAACACTGTATCTGTCATAAATACAGCTACTAATACCGTAACAGCTACTATTCCAGTAGGGCTCCAACCTCAAGGCATAGCTTTTACTCCGAATGGTGCGTTTGCTTACGTGGCAAACGAAAATTCAGGTACAGTATCAGTCATAAATACAGCTACTAATACCGTGGTTGCTACAATCCTTGTGGGAATTCGCCCAAGATCAATCGTTTTCATACCGAGCGGACAATTTGCTTACGTTACAAACGAAAATAGTAACACCGTATCTGTCATTAATGCAGCAACTAATACAGTAGTAGTTACAATCCCTGTAGGAACAGGACCTGTAGGAAACTCCATTACACCTGACGGAACACTTATTTACATTGTAAATAAAGGTAGTAATACTGTATCTGTTATCAATACAGCAACTAATACGGTGATTGCTACCATCCCAGTAGGATTATCTCCTGACCAAGTAACTATCTTGCCTGATGGAACATTTGCATATGTCACAAATCAAGCTGACAATACTGTGTCTGTCATAAAAATAGCAACCAATATGGTCGTTGCTACAATCCCAGGATTTAACGGTCCTACTGGTATAAAAACCGGGACAATCTGCCAATAAAAGATTAACTTTTTATATAAACGAGTTGATTTCATAATCCTGTGTCCTTGGAGCTTGGAGGTTTCAAACAAAAAAACACTGGCCCCTCCCCAGATTCGGTATGCAAGATCTACAAAGTTAGCAAGTGATATTTTGAAATGTATAAAAAATTAAATTTGTTTATGGAACCTTTTATAAACATATTGTTCAAAACTCAAAGGGTTCGAACCCATTCTAGGCTGTATCGTGTGAAGACGCTGCGGCTTTTTTTATTAGATTGATCTATAGGCAAATCACTATGCATTATCTTCGTCTAAGGCATATTTATATTGTGTAAAGGCATTTAATTTTCGCCTATCTCCGCAGAGGACCAGCAGTGACCCTTTTTTATTGTCCCACAAAATACGTAACAGGATTTTCAATTCTTCAAAAGAAAATATTGATTAGATAAAAACCTCCTCTCCTTTCTACAACTAACATATTATAGATTGTAGAAAGGAGGGATTTTTATGGGATACTCAGGAAATGTAGGTAATGTAGGTAATTACAACAACAATTGTTATTACGGAGGCTATGACAGCGGCAGTAGCTATGGCGGTTCATCATTCGTTCTAATCGTTGTCCTATTCATTCTTCTAATTATTGTCGGCGCATCTTTCATGCATAAGCCATATTAACATTTCCAATTTTCTAAGTGTAACGAGTTGAATAGAAGGTTAGCGCCTTCATTATTGGCAACTATCAATAATCTCCATAACCCCTTCTGCAAACTATCATAATAGTAGTGTAATGCTAATCTAGCAGCTTTATACACTCCTGTTATGACCAAAGGGTCGCCCCCAGCCTGGTGACCCTTTTTTTATTGTTTTTTATTCATATTATTCAGTAAAATAGCAGTTACTGAAGTAATGTTCATGGATAGTAAAGTGAACCCTTTAGAAAAATTTAACTGTTTTTCAAAATTATAACCTTATTCCGCTTAACGGAGCGTATACTTAAAATATAGATGCATAGAAAGAAAACTAATTTTTAGGAGGATTTTTATGTTCCAGACCTTAGATCATTTTTTGAAATCTTGGGAGTTTGAAGCTGATGCTACACAGAATCTACTCAATAATTTAACTGATGAATCACTTAAACAGGAAATAACATCACAAAATTGGACTTTAGGACGCATTGCTTGGCATACCGTTTCTGCTATACGAATTATTACTTCAAATACAAACTTGAAGTTTGAAGCACCAACTAAAGATTATCCCGTTCCTTGTTCGGCTCAATTTATTGCAGACAGCTATCACCAAGCTAGTAATGCATTTGTACAGGCATTAAAAACCCAATGGACTGACCATACAATGAGTGAGTGTATTGAATTTATCGGTCAACAAATGCCTAAAGGTTCACTATTAATGTTTTTGATTCAACATCAAAGCCACCACAGAGGACAAATGACCGTTCTTATGCGACAGGCAGGATTAGTTGTTCCAGGCATTTATGGTCCTTCAAAAGAAGAATGGGCAAAGTTTGGTATGGAAGCACCACAAATGTAGTTCAACAAAACAAACAAAAGATTAAACTTTTTAAGACTTCATGTGTATCCAATAGTTATTGAATCTATTTTGATTGAACTTATTTCAAAGTAGATTCTTTTTGTTTCTTCTTCTAAAATTGATTTGCTGAGTGATAATTATCCCATGCATATTACCATTCTTCCTTGTGAATATTTGGTTCACAATTTTTTTACTAAACAATATCTTGCAAAAATTCACTTGTTCCACCTGAGCAAATTACTAATCTGCTCCAGTTCTTTCCCAATACTTCTTTGCCACTTATACGTCTTGCACCCTCTGCATTTTTAGTAGGATCATAAGTTCTTCGTTTCGGACAACCTTTGCAACTGAGATGGTCCTGCTGATTCACTAAACTTGTCCAACGCTTTCTAATTTCCTTACGTACTATATTCAAGCATTATTTTTTCAGCAGCAGTATAACGAGCGCCACCATTCATTTTTGCTGTAGCACATTTCAACATGAAGTTATTAAAGATTGCGAGTACCTTCCCCACCACCACAATGAAAATCGTTGCATTTAAAAGGAGTGGCTTGAATCACTTATACTAATCTAGTAAAGATGGTTATTTATATCTCGTTACAGCCCCTACGCTTACCTTTTTTCTTCACATAATAATTTGCAGTAAATATGCTTTTAACCAATCGCTATAAAGTGTTCGTCAGGTGCGTTTTCTATATCAATAGTTCTCCATAAATGCGGGTAGAACCATTCTACTCCTCTTTCAGTATCTCCACTTGCTAATTCGATACAACGAAACGTTTTGGTTTCTCTATCAAATGCAATTTCACCATCCAACTCATCACTTTCACGGCTATATCTGTAAACAATTTGCTTGTCATCATCAATAATTTTTTTTAGTTTCCACCACATAATCGTCACCCCATACCGTAAATAAGTAATAAATTCCAATAAAATACATATCACCCAATTTTGTGCTATTTCAAATTCTTTTCCATTATTTACTTCATTACAACTTCGGGTACATACTCATACTTGTTATCATATATGTATTTAATATCTGAAATAAATTTATCTCCCAGTTTGCCTGATGTCGATACTTTTCAATGAAATCACAGTATCAAATCAAGTAATATTTGATATGTATCTTCTAAATGAAAAACATGGTCTGTCGCTGAATTAGATGGATGAACTTTCCTAGTGAAAGTATTGCTTTTTAACAAAAATTCTACAAAATCATCAACAATGACCACTTCACCTAATTTGATTGACGATGAGTTCGACTCTTCAGAAGTTTCTTCTGTTACTTTTACTTGTTCTACTGCTTTATCGACTTCTATTGATTCATCCCGAGTTGTTTCTTCACTTGTATGTTCAGAATCATCTTTTGAGAAATGTAAAAATTCAACATGATAACCACTCCTTTATTTAGAGCAATACGAAACTTTGAATTGATACAAATACTGAAAATAAAAATACAACGATTAGTAGCCATCCATAAACATTTCTCTCTCTCTGAAATTCTCTAATTCCTAAAATCAACATAAATAATCCTAAAAAGAATATCATTAAAAAATTCAGCTGATAATCCCGTGTGATAAGTCCGTAAGCTGAGAGTGATATTACTATGATGGAAAAAACAATTTGTAAAATTTTCAGCAAAACTTTCCTCTCCTCTTTTAAATTATTCTTATTTTATTATACAACAAAACAGAAAGTATGGATATAAATCCCAATTTATAGCTCTGAAATTATTTAGATACCTAATATGGGACGCTTTTCGGTCATCGGTCGGTCTTTTCCTAATAGTTAGGATTTTGTAAATTCCAAGCGAGAAATCTTTATCTGTCCGACCTCCAATTCAGTTTACATCTCGTACTTCCCTATCACCTAATATTGAAAGTATGGCAACTATAGTAATGTATAGATTATTAATGATAATATGAGATTAGTTAAGTATTTCATAGTTTAGAAGGCAATTATTATAATGACATTAGAAGAAAAAATAGTGCAATTAACTAAAGAAACACTCGTTGATCTAGTAAACCTTCGTTACGAAAAACTTAAAGAAGAGAATAAAATTAACGATGAAACTGAGAAGTTTTTAAAAGACGTTATACTAATGCAAGGAACACTTACTTTGCCACCTAGTGATGAAGAAATGGACATAGATGTATACTAATACAATGATAACAGTGGCTTTTGTGCAGAAGTAAGGTATCTATGGTTTGATGATGAAGAAATCCCGATAATACTTTTTTGCGAAGCTAAAACAAATGCTGAAAAAAATGAGGTAACTGAATTTTATATTGAAACAATTGATGCATAAGTAAAAGGGGGCAATCAGGCTCTCTACCTGTTACCCTATCATGTTCTCTACGATACTGTCCTTGATGTTTTAATGTGTGTATGACTTAAAACCCATATTTTGTACCTTATTCATCGCTTAGATCGCCCGTCAAGCATCTAGTGATCGCCTACACTTCCTACAACCTTTGATAATATAGCCTCGATACCGTATTGAGTTGTCTTTGCCCAACTGCTCGTATTTCTTTAAGCGTTAATCACCCAGTGTTAGTCCGTAATCATTGCGTCTAGTTGTTTTGTGTAAATGTTAATACTAGCCCTTGTTTGCCCATTAGGTTTGATCTCCTAAGTTGCGGTATAATTGTTAACAGATAATAAAGTTGTTTAATTTTGACCATTCAAATGCAATAACCACCTATCGCCTAAATTTGATAGGTGGTTTTAAAATCGTTTTAAAATCTATTTAATATTCTATAGCTCGAATTTATACAGATAATAAAGTCATTTAATTTATAAATAAGTACCTTTTTTGATGCTACACCCCTAATCACATAGTTTTCTTCTTAAAAATATACGGTAGCACCTCTAACAACCGTTCACGTGTGATGGGATCTTCATAATTCCATGTAGCATCCATAAAATGAATCTTACCGGGAGTTAACTCGACTATAGCCGCGATTTGTGGACAGTGAGCAACTGTTTGCAATTCTTTGCGAGAAGCCAAGATGAAATTGCGTTCTCCAGCATAGTGTTTCATTTGATGCTGCTGAATTTCTATCCATGCTTGCCCTTGCTCGATTAGGTGCATCACTTGGGCAGATGGACGAAAGCCAAGTGATTCATACAAGGAGGCAGCCAATCCGTTTTGGCCCATAATATAAAATTTTGTACCTAGCTTAAGATAAACAGTAGCCGTCTCCCCAGCAATATAAGCATCTGCTAATTGTCTACGTACCAGTCTTACTTTGTCCTCATATGTAGTAATCCACTTCTCCGCCGCTTTACTACGTTCAAATAGTTTAGCGATATACCGTAATCGTTCAAATAGTCTAAACTTATTGTCCAACACAACAGTAGGAGCAATCGCATCTAGTACTTGTAAATCTTGTGCATGATGATGATAGCTAAGCAACACTAACTCAGGCTGCAGCTGTGCTATTTTATCGGGATCTGCCCAATGTCCAATATTTTGAATATTTTGTAACTTATTGTAATAAATTACATTATCTTTCATAGAGATGGCCGCTCCTATAGGAGATATGCCTAGAACTAGTAATTCTCCAAGTGTATATTTGCCATCAGTCACAATACGCGTTGCATTTCTAGGAACAAGAACTTTTCTACCAAGTGAATCGATAACTGTTCTTTGCTGAGTATGTAGATGGATATTGGCATATTCACGCGGAGTGTTTCCAGTTAATTTACGAAAGCATCGGCTGAAATAGTATTCATCCTTGAACCCAATTTGTCGAGATATTTTGCTCAATGGCTCAGTGGAATTGCAAAGTAGTTTCTTTGCGTGCTTGATACGTAAATGGACCAAATAATCAGTTGGCTTTTGACCAGTCAATGTTTTAAACTGTTGACTATATTGCCATCTGACCATTCCAGCCATGTTAGCTAGTTGTTCTACTGTCAAGTCTTCATCATAATGCTTTTCCATATAATGTACAGTATGTTGTATCATTTTTATCTTTTCTTCGTTCTGCAAATGGGCAGCTTGCTCATCTAACTGGACCATCATACTTAGAATAAACTGAAGTCTACTTTGCATCATTGCCATTTCTGATGCGGACAGAGAGGAACGGAACGGATTCCTCATCTCTGCTTCATTTCCTAATATTTGCTTGACTCGAGAAAATAACAGACTATAGGGATAACCACAAAGCAAGGGTGGATGAGCAACCGGATTCATATTCATTCCTTCTACTTCAAAGGTTTCAAAGGTAAAGCGCACAAGCTCTCCCTCGCCGTTGCTTGATTCCACCGTGTAGCGTTGTACTGGTAAAACTAGAATGCAGCTCCCTTGTCGCAGATCGATTGCAATTTTATCTATGTACAGCCGTATGCCAGGACTAAGTGCTATCAATAATGTGCATAAATTTGTTTCATTGTTATTTATTCCCTCATTATGGCTAATCGCTGAGATCGTCTGGTCAACTTGAAACCTATCACAGTGTTGTAGCCTAATATACAAGGATGCTAGATTCATAAGCAACTCCCCAACTATTGAAAGTGATTATCATTATCATTAATATAACATATAATGACCCGCTTTCAACTATAGCTCAGCTTTATTAGTTCGAGTATGTGCTATTTTAGAAAACTAACGGTTTAAAGAACTGAGTGGGCAGATACAATTTCTTACGGCCGTTGCATCCATTGTGGCAGCTCTTTAAACAATTGCTCCAAAGCTAACAAGCCATCTGTATTCCATTCAGCAGAAGCAACGTAAACATTTCCCTTTTGGACTGCAGGCAGAGTTCCCCATAGCGGGCTTCTTTGTAGCAGTTGGTCAGATTCTGTTTTACTTTCATCATTATCTTGTACAAGTACAAACAAATGATCACCAGCAAACTCTGGAATCACCTCCTCTGAAACCTCAACGAAAGATACCCCTTTTTGATCAATAATATTTTTCTGTACTGCTGGCGGGATGGCAAAGCCGTTCTCTCCATAAATAATGGCACCAAGTGAACGATTACCCATAACATAAAGCGTTTTACCTAACTGGTAGAAAACTGTTGCTGACTCCCCTTCTGCTAATTGAAGCTTATCAAACATTTCTTGCGACTGTGTTTCAAACTTAGCAATCAATTGAGCTGCCTCTTTCTGTTGGCCAAAGATATTTCCCATTTCCTTTATACGTTCTGCATAAGGAAGAGCTGGGTTGAAGGGGATAGTAGGAGCAATTTTCGACAATGCCTCATTTTGCTCTGCATCAGCATTGTAATAACTATTAATAATCAGATCCGGTTTTAAAGTTAGAATCATCTCTAAGTCACCTGGATGTCCAACATCAACTATTCCTTCCGTTTTGCCTTCATAGTAACTATGATTAGCATGGATAAGATTACTACCAACGATTGGAATATCCATCACCAAGAAATCGCCAAGCGTCGGACCAATATAAACGACCCGTTTGGGATGTGCAGGTATTTTAACTTGTTCACCTTTAATCGTTGTATACTGTATTGTTTTCTCGCTTTCCTCTTTCTGTTCATCAGACACGTTGCTATTAACATTAGAAGTACTGCATGCTGATAATATCACCAACAGGAGAAAGCTCCCTGCCCATAGTATAATTTGCTTTCCACGATGTTTCTTCACACTTGTTGCCCCTTTCCTTCTTGCCTTTAATTGAAAATGATTATCATTTACGGCATTATTATAGCTTGTGCGAAAAGAGGAAACAATGGAAAAAACGCAACGATTTATTTGGATAAATGTCAATGGCATCAATAGAAAAAGTTTCAGTTTGTCCAGTATTAAAATATTTAACAGCTATCGATGTCATTCTAGGTGTCTTCCATCTTTAATGTCATAGAAACTCTCACATGAAAAGTGAATAATTCACAAATTAGATGCGTTATCTATTAAATTTTGAATTTAATTTAATTCTTTTCTTCTTTTAGTAAGTCTCTGTTTAGCATTCGCCATCATTTCCTCCCAAACAAAAAACATCCGTTCGCTTATTTCATTTATAAGCAAACAGATGCAAATTACACATATATTTAAACAACTATTTTATTTTTAAACAACTTTATTATCTCTTAACAATAACACTGTTACTGACTAACCGTAAAAGGTCATGAGCCAATTCTAGGCTGTAGCGTTTGATCACGCTGCAGCTTCTTTTTGATGTATAAATTAACAAATTGTGTACAGAATAATTATTGCCATGAGATTTTCTCCACTGATTTGAGGCCGCAGCCACTTCCCTCGTTGCGGCTTTTTTTATGTTACAATTCACATAAAATACATATTGAGGTGATTTTATGGAGAATGATAAATTAATTTGTAAGGCTTGTGGTAACGATTCCTTTGCAACTGGTCAAATTGGCAGTATAACTAGTGAAGGTAACGTTAGACCTATAGGTTCTATAATTGCTGCTGGGTCCCCACTTATTTTAACATTTTGCAAAAAATGTGGTGAAGCAGCTTCAACCAAAGTAGCCAAACCCGAAAAATTCAAATAATCCCGTAGTTTTGTTTAGAGTCACTTTTAACCGAGTGACCCTTTAGATTGACGCCAAAAGGTATTCGGAACGTGATTATGCCGAATACCTTTTGAAATGTTATCAGAAATAGTAGTGACAAATAACCGCTATTAACGACAGTAGTTAGCTACGAGCAACTATTTTCTGCCGTTTTTAAACTTTACCATGAATTAGCTAGCTTCTTTAAATTCATGGCAGTCATGGACAATTAAGGTTGTCCAACGCATACCATGCTTTTCTTTCGCATCCGCACATATACGTTCAATCGTTTCTTTTAGAAGTGCATAGATCTGTTTCATGTCACATTGATGACGTAAAAGATTCCACATGATGCGACCAAATAGGACGTCCAATGATTTTCCGATAGCAGCATTTCTAATTGATGTCGTTCATTATTACTATTTTTCATCATCCTTATCCATCACCTCAATCATTTATAGACGTACACGAGTTGGTTGGAGCACAGGCGGCGACTTCTGCGGGAATAGCATGAGCTGAAGCCCCGCAAGAGCTTAGCGACGAGGAGACTGAAGCCGTGCCCGCGAAAAGCGTCCGCCGTAACGGAAATCAACGGCTTCATATAGATACTTCTCTTATTTCATCTTTAGCTCATTTTTTTTAGTAAAAATAAGCAATAATCCAAACAGATAATAAATAACACTTGTCACTATGACACTATAAAATAACACAGAGATTGAAGTCGGCCCCCATACTTTAATAAATTCCCAAGGCAATCCGTCGAATAAAATCTTTGGGAACAGTATCAAGAGTGTCAAAATGGCAGCTACAATTAACGAATGTATGGAAAGTAGAAAAATCCTCTTTGCGCTTAAAGATACTCTAATGCGTTGCTTTCTATAAAATTTTCTCGCGATTCTTAGCGAAAAAATGCTGAAAAATGCACCGAAACCAAAGATCGTAATACAAATGATGGTCACGATTTTATCCAATTTTTGATAGCTGTCGGAATGATTATTGTTAACATTTCCCCCTTCCCATAAATCCATCACGCCTTGACCTATAGCTGTTGTAAAGCTCGTATTCATATTGGACAGTATGGCTACGCCTAATTGTTCATCAGGCTGCATGATGAAATACGAGGTAAATGTTGGATTTTCTCCGGCATGGAGGATATATTGTTTTTCGTCTTTTTCCATAACGCCCCAGCCACTAGCATAGTATGTATCCTTATCGAAAGGCTCTACTGATTGATCAGGGATATGCGATTCTTGAATGATTTTTTTGCCAATAGGATAAATTTGGCTGATTCCTAACTGTAAGTTCAGCCATTTTGCGATATCATTCGTATTGCTGACAATATACCCAGCTGGTACATTTCCACGATAAATCGGTGGCGTGTATGTTTGCTCCCGCATAAACCCTCTTTTATAACCGGTTGCCATTTCTGTTGAATTCACTTGTTGAAGCCCAACAAAGGAATCATTCATATCGACTGGCTCTAAAATCTGCTGTTTTATATACATTTCATAGGGCTGTTTTGTTATTTTCTCAATAACAAGACCCAATACATCGTAATTAATTGTTGCGTATTCAAATGAACTGCCAGGTTTACGATTTAATTGTTGATTTAGTAATGTTTTCACAGTCAACTCAATAGCGTTATCCGCTGTACTTTTAGGGATACGAGCTATAGTGTTAGAAGCTATCCCACTCGTATGGTAAAGTAACTGATTGATAGTAACCGTCTGCACATCCCCATTATATTTTAGCTCTAACCAAGGAATATACTTTCGGACATCGTCAGTTCGTGTTAACAAACCTTCCTTTTCCAATTGCAGAATGGCTAGCCCTGTAAATGCTTTCGTCGTGGATCCTATTTCAAACAATGTATTAGAAGTGACGGGTGTTTTTTCCTTTACATCAGCGTATCCGAAGCCTTTTTGATAGACCGTTTTCCCCTTCTCTACAATAACTAATGATAATCCTGGAATTTTACTAATGGCTCTTTGCTCTTCAACAAATTGTTCAATCTTTTGAATTTTTTCTTTCGAGTCCGCGTACGCTATTTTTGGTAATAATCCATTAAATATTAGAATCATAGCAAGCATAAACATAAACATTTTTAATGATGATTTCATTTTAGTTTCTCCTTTGGATTTACACGTTTCAACTAAGTATTGCTGGTTACAAGAAAAAAATTTCTTACAACATCGTTTAATATAACAAGCAAATAATACCGAAACCATCGTTTTACATGACCAAAAACGATACAACATGACAATTTTGTCACATAATGTTGTTCTGTTATCCTGTAGTTAAATCAATTTTTATAATGGCATCACTTTTCATTTCAAAGATAGAAAGCAGGTAAGAATCAACTTTGGAGCTTTTTAGATTTCCTCAATCTTTTCTAATGATTCAGGTATCTAACATTCAACTTGAGTTATGGCTATTTTCTTATTTCATAAGTCACTTCACCCCTTTTTTAAGAGATGTTCTTAATTACTCAAATCCGCGCTTTTTTTGTCCAAGCTTATATGTATCAATTAAAGCTCTTGGCACCTAAAGGGTACAACGAACTTCTAAAGTAGGGATAAAATGAAGAAAAAAATTATATTAATAGTAAGCTTAATAGCAACACTTCTGCTTTCTGGCTGTTGGGATGTATCGGAACCCCAAAGGATGTATTATGTTCATGGCGTCGGTATTGATTTCAAGGACGATCAATATGAAATATTTATGCAAATTATTGACTTTACAAATATAGCCAAATCTGAGCAACCGAATCCAGAAGCAACACAGGCTGAAATTGGACGTGCTAAAGGGAAAACGATGGAGGAGGCTTTTTTTAAATTATATCGTTCCATCGATCAAAAAGTATTTTGGGGACATATGACCTATCTTATTTTATCTGAGGAGGCAATGAAAAGTGAGCATGCTGTACCCATTATCGATAGTTTTTTACGTCATCGAGAAACAAGATATCAAATTTGGGCTTATTGCACACAGGAACCCATTGAAGAAATTCTCTTAGTAACACCCATCATAAATAAATCGCTTACAGCATCTAAACTGAGTAATCCACTCACTTCAGGTGCACAAGAGTCATTCGTTGAACCCATCAATTTACGAAAGTCAATTATTGGGTTAAATGAACCAAGCCATGAAATTAGTATTCCATTAGTGACAATTAATAAAAATTGGCAGACTTCAGACCAGTCATCCGAAGAAACTGCATTGACAGGTGTCGGCATACTTTCAAAAGATGGTTTTAAAGGCTTTATTAAAGATGAAGCTGCAAAAGGTTTGCAATGGATGCAGGAAAAAAAGAGCCAAGGAGAGGTAACCTTTAAGTTAGAAAATGGTGAAAACGATTACTTAACAGTAGATTTAGAAAAAATAAGCCTAGAGGTTGAACCAATTGTAAAAAACAATCAGGTTAAGTTTGAAATAGATGTAACTTTTAATGCCACGCTTAATGGCTTTAAAGGAAAAGTTACTTCCGATGAGATAAGAAAAAATATTATAGCGGAGGTTAAAAAAAATATAATAACAGCCTATGAAGCAGGATTAAAATTAGATGTAGACATTTATCGTTTATCCGAATATTTATATCGAAAAAACATTAAAGTATGGAAAACCCTGGAGAATGATGGCAAAATACCATTAACCGAAGATTCAATTAGTAAACTAGACATTCATGTAAATAAAGTTAATCCTGGACGAAAAACATTTTCTGAAACAATCAAAGAATAACTATAAAAAGATCGAATACTTGTGTTAAATCTCAAGTATTTGGTCTTTTTTGAATCGTTTCACATCGGATGTCTGCAGCCTGTATGTCTCAATTCGTCACTCCTTCTGAGTTATTATTACATCTACTGCATGCCTATATCAATCACGACATCTTTTACCTTATTCGTTTGTGTTGACATACAAAAAAAGACATCACTTAGACGTCTTTAATGTGTTATCAATATCCTCAATTAAGCGGTCTACTTGTTCCTTTGTAATTTTAATTACATATAACTCTTTACGTTCTTCATTATGGCGTCGTCTCTGGTGTTTGGGATATTGATAATCGAATGACGTATCTTTTTCCATAAAATCACCTCTTAAAGCTATTTTCAATATAAAGTATAACAAACTTTCAATAAAAAGGAAATTAACTAAATAGTTTTTCCTTCTCAAAAAACAAAAAAAGAAAACGAATAAAAATCTTATTAATCAGTTGAAAGGAAAAAAGTAGTTGAGCAAGTAGATTACGTTTGAATATAAGGTTAAACTTATATGATTACCAATGATGCTCGATTTCAACAAAGTAACGAATATACAGGGATAAAAGCCCATTCGCTACATTAAATGACCGATCAGTAGACTTTAATGCTTAAGAATATAGTTTCATTATTTGTTCATTCATCAGCATATTATTATCTGCTAAATCAATGAAATATGGTAATTGCCATTTTTGAGTAGTTACTGCTTGCATATTGGTTGGTTCATCCCAACTTGGATAGACTCTGATTGCCATCTTGCCCTTTTTATCTTTTGTTTTTAGAATACCTTTTTTCATCAGAAGTTCTTTTGGGAAAACAAATTGACCGACCTTTTTATTTTTAAAGGTAGTGATAACTAGTAAGTCTGGGAAGTCTTTATAATGATATGCTTGATTTTTATTGCAGTCATCCTTCTCCCAAAAAGCGACAAATTGTCCGATTTTGGTTGGCGTTATTTTGGCAACCCTAAAGCGAATTGTTTTCAAATTTAAAGTGAATTTCCCTGCTCCATATTCTGAATTTTGTTGTTCTTCTTGAATATTGCTGATCATTAGGTTATTTGGTTCGTATATCTTATTATTTGTAAAAGTTACTGCATCATAAAATCTGCTCATGGTGTCTTTCTCCTTTGTTAATAGTACAAGACAGGGCCTTCTCTTACGTTCAAAAAAGCACCGCAAACTACTAGTATACTATAATACTGTTAGTTCACGGTACTGTGATTCACCGTATCTAACGCTCACTATACTTAAACTGTCATCTGCTATTTCGCCCTTAATTATCCATAATTCAACAATTTTAAAAAGGCCACTTCCATTTAGAAAGTGACCCAAAACAGGAGAGTTTTTTTGTAAGGCTAGATTAGCTTTACACTACTATTACTATGCGATGAAAGCTATTTTTGACTAGTCTTTTGTCTGAGCAATAGATTTTAAAAATAAAAAAGTAGAAACAAGCATCGAGATCTAATGCTAGTTTAGCCATCAACATGTTTGGTCCCATGCCAACCGCAGACGGAATGCGAAATTGAGAATAAATTAGCATTTTGAATTTCCTTTGCTGCCTGTTCAGGTGAACCCCAAAGGCTTTGCTGTATGTACTCCTTTTGTTGTGTAACATTAAAAAAACAATCTAAACACCCATCATAAAAATCGAGGGCACTGAAAAAGTCCGAAATTTAATTTAAGCAGTGAAAAGTTCGATTGAATCGAACTTTTCACTGCTTTTTATTATATGGTTCTAAGTCAAATGTTTCATTTTTGAGGCACCCCTACTGAGAGATGAATAGTTATATTATTTATATTCGCTATTTAGTTAAATGCTATTTTTTTACTGCTTCATAAGTAAATACCTCAGAATCATTCGTTGGATATTTATTATATTCGTAATCTGAAGAAATCGTAACATCTTTAAATCCAATATCTTGTAAAATAGCTCGAAACTCTTCTACTCCATACCACTTTAATGGGAAGATTTCTAACTCAGTGTCAATTAGTTTAGTATTTTGCCATTTCTGATATTTATTATGCGTAGTAGTAAATTGATTAATGTAATCCACATCCACTAATACTTCTTCCAAAGTTATAGAGTCACCGTCTTGATTCTTTAATACTCTAGTCGCAAGATAACCTTTCTCAAACGACTCGGGAAGGAAAGTATCCACTATTAAACGGCCTCCATCCTCTAAGTGATCGTAAAAGCACTTTAAAGCATTTAAAGAATCTTCTCTTTGATGCATTAATAGGAATGATCCAGTCGGAATAATAATTGCTTCATATTTTTGTTCCAATGTAAAATTGCACATATTTAATGAATATAGATTTGGTGAAAGCTCTCTTTCCGCACAATTCTTTTTACATAAACTTAACATGTCATCGGAAAGATCAAAACCTTCAATGTTTAGCCCTTTTTGCAGTAGAGGTATTAAGATACGTCCATTACCAACAGCAGGCTCTAATATTCTTCCCTTAACACCTTCTAACCTTTTTAGATAATACTCTACATCACCAAATGATTTACCAATATATTTATCTATATCGTATACTTCTGTGGATAACCTTCCGTAAAAACTAATCATCTCTATTCTCCTAACTAAAATTTTTTTATTTTCTGTGCTTGTAGTAATTTCTTTTGTTTTAAAAGATCCCTATTTTCTCTTTTATCCTTCAAAGTCTCCGCTCCCTCTTTTTTATATCTTTCCCTTAATTTATATCGGCGAAGATTTTTTGGAATTAGACTTTTAGAAGGCTCAGGCGCTAGAAGCTTAGAAACACCTGTGGATTCATATGATTTTAAATCATAAACTTCAGAAAAATAACTATCTGCAGTACCTGGCTCATAGTTCTTTATTTCTGGATAAGAAGAAATAACGCCTTCAAAATTTCTTAAAACAAATTTCTCAGGACTCTGAGAAATTATATAATTTGGTTGTAAAGCAATCTTCCCACCACCGTCTGGGGCATCTACTACGAATGTAGGAACAGCATAGCCGGAAGTATGCCCTCTCAAAGATTCAATTATTTCCAATCCTTTAGAAATAGGCGCTCTAAAATGACTAATACCTTCTGATAGATCACATTGATAAATATAGTATGGTCTAACCCGGGTTTTGACTAAATCATGTACTAATTTTTTCATTATCGGAACACTATCGTTAATGCCCGTAAGAATAACAGACTGATTCCCAACTGGAACTCCAGCATCCACTAATTTTTCACATGCTTCTTTTGCTTCTTCAGTTAATTCCAATGAAGTATTGAAGTGTGTATTTAGCCATACAGGATGATATTTTTTAAAAATATCACACAATTCATCAGTTATTCTTTGAGGAAATACTACTGGTGCTCTAGTGCCAATTCTAATTATTTCTACATGCGATATTTCTCTTAAATTACTTATAATATACTCAAGTATTTTGTCGTTAATTAATAAGGCATCCCCTCCTGATAATAGAACGTCTCTAATTTCTTCATTATTCCTAATGTAATCAAGAGCTGTATCAAGTTGCTTTTTAGGTACCGCCATTCCCACCTGTCCAGAAAACCTTCTTCTTGTACAATATCTACAATACATGGAGCATTGATTGGTAACTAAGAATAATACTCTATCTGGGTATCTATGTGTTATACCTGGTACTGGCGAATCTTCATCTTCATCCAATGGATCTTCTAAATCATAGTGACTCTTAATAATTTCAGCAGATAAGGGTACAGACTGCATACGTATTGGACAACGTACATCATCTGGGTTCATTAAAGATGCATAGTAAGGAGTTATATTCAAAGGAATCGTTTGTAGAGAAATTTTTACTCCTTCTTCTTCTTCAGCAGTCAAGTTTACAACCTTCTTTAAATCATCTAAAGTTTTAATAGTATTCGTTAATTGCCAATGCCAATCATCCCACTGCTCTTGGGTAACATCTTTCCAAAGTTCAATTTCCCGATAATGTCTTCTTTCTCCTGGTTTAAGTTTAGTCTGCATAAATCACCCCTCCTTTAATGTTAGCATATATTCCCATTAATTCACGACTCAATTCTTTCGCAGGGTCCTCGTTCTCATTCAAGTAGAAATGACCACCTTTGAAATACTTACACTTATATTCATTCAGCGTCATTTTCTCCCACAGTTCTACTTCCTCTTCAGGAACTGCCAAATCTTGTTCACCTAACCAAAGCTCCATTGGATATTTGATGAATGCCTTATCATCAAACCTAAATGTATCAAGTAAATGAAAATCTCTTCCTGTAACATCAACTATTGAATTGAACAGGTTCAAGTCAGACTCAAGCTCACTAGGAACTCCACCCAGCCTTCTAATATCTGATATAACACTTTCTCTCGTTCGCCTCGTAAAAGGAGTCTCAGGATACGTTGCATTATTAGATACAGTTATTGGCGACCTAGCAGCTGAAATAATTAATTTTTTAATATATTGACTTTTATCATCAAGTAAACTTGATAAAGCATATACAAATAATCCGCCTAAGCTATGACCAAATAAAACTGATGGACGATCAATATAAGGAGCTACGTTTTTTAGAAGATATTCTTTTGCTTCACAAAATGTAGCTTGAAAAGGCAAATCATTGGTCATTCCTCTACCAGGTAGTTCAAATAAACAAACTTCTACTTCTGAAGATAAGTTTCTTACTAAAGGAACCATTGAAAGTGCCGAACCTCCAGCATGATGAAAACATAACAATTTTAATTTTGCATTTTGATTCGGGTTATATATTAGATAGCCTTTTTCTTGTTTCATCTTCACAATCTATTACCACCTATTAATTTCATTGCTTCATCTACTGTAAGCTCGCCTTGTTTCACTTTTTCTAGTACTTCTATTTTGCTGTAAGATGGAGTCACACTTTCTTGAGTAGGCTTATCCTCTTTTCTAGCCGAAATTTCTTCAACAAATCGGTTGATCGTTGGATATCTGAAAAGGTCTCCAACCACAAACTCATGCTCAGGCAATACTTTTCTAAGTAAGTTATATAATTTTAGAGCAATTAAAGAATGGCCGCCTTGATCGAATAGGCTTCGATTTAGTTGAACTTTTTTCCCTAAAACTACTTCCCACATCTCTCTAACAATATCAACTATATCTCCTGATATTGAAATATTTGTAGCTTCAGTTGATTGTTTTAGAAGTGCTTCAGCTTGTTTCTTTAGTGAAACTCTATCGATTTTACCATTCGTATTTCGAGGCAACTTTTCTAATGAAATAATTAAATTCGGAATAGCAAAATCAGGTAGTATCCCTGAAATGATACTAGTAATTGTCTCAACACTTTGGTTTGTTCCACTTATAAAGGCAATTAATTGATTTTCACCATTAGTATTTAGAAGACATGTGACAAAACATTCCATACCTGATTGAAGTGATAACAACGCGTTCTCCACTTCTCCTAACTCCAATCGGTAGCCTCGAATTTTTACTTGTTGATCACAGCGTCCATAAAATTCAATTACCCCATTAGCGTTTAGCCTAACTAAATCACCTGTACGGAAGTATCTAACACCATCTAAAGCATATATATTTGAAGTAGCTAAGCCATCCTCGGTTACGTATCCTTTTGTAACTTGATTTCCGCCAATGTGTAGTTCACCTATCATGCCAGGGGCTACTAAGTTACCTTTTTTATCAACAATTCTCACAATCGTTCCTGGTAATGGTTCACCTATTGGGCATAGCCCTGATTTAGAACTATCGTCATAGTTATTACATTTATAAACTAACGACTCAATTGTACATTCACTTAGACCATAACCATTATAGAAATTCACACCTTCCCAAAGCATGTTACAAATTTCATTCTTTTCCTCGAGTCTGAACGTATCAGAACCTACCACTACCGTTTTTAAATCCTTTAAAACAATCTTTTCTGCATTTAAAAAGTGGATAAATTCTCTTACTAAAACAGGTGTTGATTCTAGAAATGATATATTATATTTATCTGCTATTTCCGCTAAATATGCCATGTCAATTCTTTTATCTTCCTCGCAAATGAATAAGCATCCACTAGTAGACCATGCCTTCAATAAATCACCTAAAAAAACATCGGAGGTCCAACTCCCTAGTTGTAGAACATTTTGTTCGCGAGAGAAATTATAAAATTGCTTCCAGCTTTGCGTTAGTTGAGACAAACCTTCCGCTTTTAATGAAACTATTTTAGGTTCTCCTGTACTACCAGAAGTAGAAATATAATATGCAAAATCTTCTGAGTTAAACCTGTGAGCCTCGCTCATAATTTCTTTTTCATTAGCACTACACTCGATAATTTTTGAAATGTTATCTAGAAATAAAGACGTTTTTGGCTGCAATATTTCAAAAGTACGTTTATTTCTAGCATCTGGTGTATTCATATCAATTGCACACCACGCAGCACCTATTGTCCAAGTAGCAAAAATGCCGATTGCTGTTTCAATACTTTTCTTCCCAACTAATGCAACCGTATCCCCACTCTGTACTCCTTCTTCAAGTAATTGATTTGCCACAACATTAATACATTTTTTTACATCTCGATAACTTAAATTTCTTTGACCGTCTGATATAGCTAAAGAATCTTCCTTGTGACCTTCTAACATGGATTGAATAGAGAAATTTCCAAAATTTTCAGGTTGTTTTGTATTTAATACATTATTTAGATATAACTCTTCAACTTTCGTTAAGTTCATATTTTTCACTAGCATATTATTATAGGTTTCTATATTTTCAAATATATACTCAAGGGAATCGAGTATTCTCATAAGCTCCATTTTCTCATAACGATGCTGATCCCAACCTAATCTTAAAAATAATGAATTTTGGGTAATATCAAATGTTATCGATAAAGGATCAGAGCTCGTTCCATATTGGTGAACTAAATCACCATTCTTTTTTTTATTTAAACTTCCTTTAAAGTTTTGAAAGATAACAGACGTTTTAAAGATTTCTGAATCTCCAGATACCCCTCCAAATTGCAACAATTTAGAGTATGGAACCCCGCTGTTTTCTGAAACATCTTGTAGATAATCCATTGTCTGCAAACACACTTCTTTTAATGTCAGTTCATCTTCAATATCTATTTTGACTGGTAAGGTGTTTATGAGCATCCCGTTCATATCATTCGACTCTATCAATTGATATGGTCTTAAAGCAAAGGTTGAACCTACATATAGTTTATTTGTTTGTTGATAACGATTTATCAACACTCCCCATATTGTTAAAGCTACACTTGAAGTTGTAACCCTATTTTTTATACTGTAGGCATGAAGGTTCTCTGCCGCTTTCTTACTTAACTCTTTATCTACATACATGAATAATGGCTTTTGATCAACATGTTGTGATTTTTCTATAGCCAGTGTCTCTGCTTGAGTTAAATCACTTAAAACATTTTTCCAATACTCTTCTAGTTCTTTTTTGTACGCTGAATCACTAATATAGTTTAAATAAGGTTCTATATCCGGACGACTTTCTAATGAAGTTACATCCTTGTTTAATAACTTAAAGAAATCTTCAAACGTTTGGGCAATTGACCAGCCATCCATTATGATATGATGATGCACCCATACTAATAAGTTTTTAGTTGGTTTCCAGTTATGAACGATGTAAAATTGCTGAGATTTATCCAACATAGAATGTTGTAGCCTAGCAATCTTACTTTTAAACCAATTCTCTATATTTAAAAATTCGTCTTTAATTGTAAGAAAGTTAACCTCTAATACACTAACTTCCTCCACATTATTTTGAATAATTTGGATAGGTTCTGACTCATAATCCCATTCGAACTTTGTTCTTAATGCTGGATTTGCCTTTACAGTATTCAACCAAGCGTAATGAATTTCTTCAAATGAAAACGTATTTGGAATTTCATAAGATAGAATTTGCCAATATGCATCTGATAATGGGTCCTTTAATGTTTCCATTAACATAACCATTTGCAATGGTGTTAACGGCAATTTTTTGTCATTTTTCACCATCTATCAACCCTCCTTCAAAATTATTTAAGTATGAGAGACATTTCTGATATTGTTGGGTGTTTCAAAAAGTCTTTCGGAGTAATTTCTATACCATTGGTACGTAATTTGGATACTATTTGAAGAGATTTAATGGAATCTCCACCGATTTCAAAAAAGTTATCATCAATACCTATTTCGTTTTTCTTGAGAACTTCAGCCCATACCTCTACAATTGATTTTTCCAGTTTAGTTGTCGGTTTCTTAAAATTATTTTGTGCACCATCTGCGAGATATTGTGAAGCCTCTTCGCTAAGTAATTTTCGATCTCTTTTTCCACTAGATGTTAATGGTAATTTATCTAATTCAACGAACATCGACGGAATATAAGTTGCCGGCAAGTCTTTAGAGACAGCTTTTTTCAAATCGTCTCTACTTAAGCTTTCTTTTAAATTTAAAGTGTAGAAACAGACTAAACAAGGTTTCTCATTCTGATCATTCCCTAATACTACCGTTGCACCATTGACTTGTGGTTGTTGTACAACACATGCTTCAATTTCTTCTATTTCAATCCTTACACCGTTTACCTTAACTTGTGAATCCTTTCTTCCTATAAAATCTAAACTACCATCCTCCGAAATCCGAACCAAATCACCAGACTTGTAAAAGATTTTTCCATTTCGCTCTACAAAAACTTTTCTCGTTTCAATTTTATCTTTGAAGTAACCCTTCGCTAGAGAGGGGCCTCCAATCATTAATTCTCCTGGAAAACCTTTTGGAACTGGTAGACCAGTTTCATCAATCACTTCCATCTCTACATACGGTAATGGAAAACCAATATTATAATTTTCTTTTGTCACTTGTTGAACTGTAACTTCTATACCTGCCTCGGTTGGACCGTATAAATTGAATGCTTTAACGTGTGGTAATAATTCACTTATTTTTTTGGCTAATGGAGCAGGCAGGGCTTCACCACTTAAATGAAGATATTTTAATGGTAATTCGTAACCTTTATGATAGTTCATTTCATTGAGCACTAATTGCAACACTGAAGGGACAAAATGACACAAGTCAATTGACTCATCATTAATGAAATTCAATAAACCTAAAGGATTACGATGCAAATCCTTAGGAGCAACAACTAATGTAGCCCCCGTACAGATGGTATAAAATATCTCCCAAACAGATACATCGAATGTATATGGCGTTTTAAATAGCGTTTTATTACCAGGTTTAAGTATTTTTTGATTTTTTTGCCATAATATACGTAAAGAAGCCCCTAAATGTGGACATAATACACCTTTTGGTTCACCAGTTGATCCGGAGGTAAACATGAGATAGGCCGGATCATCAATAGAAACACTTCTCTTTGCTTGTGTTATGACATTATTTTCAAATTTATTTTTTTCAAGTGTATTTATTACTTCCCATTCTCCATACGGTATCTCTTCTTCTGTATTTACAATTAAAATCTTTGGATTTAATCTGGCCAATAATTTCTGTGTTCTTGCTATAGGATGTTCAGTATCTAAAGGAACATATACTGCTCCTACTTTTAGAACACCAAGTATTACCGCAATTACATCAATTCCCCTACTCATATAAATAGGTATATAATCTCCTTTTTCAATACCCATTGATAGAAGTAACGAAGAATATTTTTCAGCTTCTTGATTTAGTTGTTCATATGTTAAAGTTCTATCGAGCTCTTGGATGGCAATATAATCTTTGTATTTTATTGCTGCATCTTCAAATTGGCAATGCAGTGGCTTAGCTTTTTGTAGTAGTCCCCCCTTATCATTGGAGGATATAACGGAGCCTTTAGCAAATGCAGAACTCCATAAATTATTTGGATTAGTCATTAAAGAAGCGAGCAATTTAAAATAATTCTCCGCCAACAATTGAATCTCTGCTTCTGTGAAATTAGCAAATGAATATTCTATATGACCTTTCACTTCCTCATCTTCTACATAGAAAAAGCTGCTTAAAGGAAATCTTGCTCCACCGGTATCTTGCTCAATAAAACTAGTGTTGGTATTTTTTAAATCCATTTCGAGATTCACTTTAAGACTGAATGTATTATTTACTACATCAAAATACTCTCTTTTTTCAATGTTGGCCGCAATATCAACTATTGAGAAATCACCATGAGCAATATTTTCATGTACAATATTACTTATTTCTTGCAGAAGCTCTTTAAAGGAAGCATTTTTATTTAATGTAAGCGTTAAAGGAACTAAATTAACAAACATACCTACATCATCTAAGTTTTCATTTGACCTACCATGATAAGGAATTCCAATAGTTATTGTATCCTGCATACAATATTTTGCTAAATTTAGAGCCCATGCAGTTAGTAATATTGTAAACTTACTTAATTTCATCTCCTGTGAAAATCGATTTATTTTTCCACCTAACCCTATGTTACTCTCTATCTCTAAAATTTTACCAATTCTTAAATATTCTTCTGATTTCTCTTTAATAGGTAATTCAGCGAGTCTAAATGTCTTAGATTGCTCAACCCAAAAATCCTTCAGATTTTGATCCTTTGATTTATTGCTTAATCTATTTATATTGTTGTATAATTTTTCGGCACTACTTGATTTCATGTCGTCTACAGTGATTTCATCATTATAGACTTTAGATATATCTTGAAGAATATTTTTTAAAGATAATCCATCACATACTATATGATGGGATACAAGTACAAAAATGGACCCCGAATTCTCTGTATGAATTACTGCTCCTCTAAACAATAAATCACTTTCTAACAAGAATGGTTTATTATAAATTGTTTTTGCAAGAGCGCGCGCATCCTCAAGAGTTTTCACATTAAAGATTTGAATGTGATGATTCACGTTCTCTTCTAAATCATCTGTATTTCTAATTTTTTGTTCAATCCCATAGGAGGAATTTTCTCTAAAATTCACAAAAAATGCAGCATTTTTCATAAAGCTATTAACTAAGGCTTGATAGAGTGTATGTTCATCGAACTGACCGTTGATATGAAAAGTTGCACCTACATTATAAAATGGATTCCTTTCATTTGTTTTCCACAAATACCAAAGCCCTTTTTGCATACTAGTGGCAGGAAACCACTCATTTTTGTTATATATAGTAGATTCATTATTTGTTGATAAAGCTGGTAAAGTATTAAGAATATCCACTAGGTTACATGGTTTTCTCTGTTTTTGTACTTGCCATGGTAAACAATCAACATTAAATGTTTTCGACACTTTCATAGCAATTTCTGCCGCATCTAAGGAATTTCCCCCAACTTCAAACAAATCTGTTTGTGAAGAACATTTTAAATCTAATATGGAAGAATAAATATCAATAATTTTTTGCAAAGAATCACTTATTTTGCTAGTTGGAGATTCACTTAATTGTTTTCGTTTGAAATATTCAATATGTTGTTTGTTCAATAAATCTCGATCTACCTTCCCGTTTTTAGTTAAAGGTAGGCGTTTATGGAAAATAATTTGAACTGGAATCATATTTTTTGGCAATTTCTCTTTTAAATAGCTGAATATTTCAAATTCCGAAACAGAAAATTCCTCTTCTAATACAATGGATGCGGTTAATAGCGTATTTGAAGCTATATGTATTGGTAATGCTATAGCTTGGCTTACTCTATTATGTTTTTGAAGAGTACTCTCTATATCTCCTAATTCTATTCTTACACCATTGATGCTTAATTGAAAATCTTTTCTACCATGGAAATTGAAATTTCCATGATTATCTAAACTTACAACGTCTCCAGTGTTATAGACTCTTACATTTTCACCGTCAATTTCTAGCTCTGTAAATTTTTCATCTGTTTCACGAGGCAAATTTATATATTCTCTTGCTAATCCATCGCCGGATATCCATAATGTTCCTTTTCTCTCTACATCATTAATGATTTGTAAATTTCGATCTAAAATAAAACACTTCACATAAGGTAAAGCAGATCCTATATGAGGTAGCTTTTTCGCCTTGCCATCATCTCTCTCTACAATTCCAGAAGTACTTACAACAGTTCCTTCACTTGGGCCATAATTGTTTACTAAATAAAAAGGTAAATCTTTTGAAGGGTGCTTCGTTAGTTTATCTCCACCTACTAAAAGATATTTTAGTGCTGTATGACTGTTTTCCCAGTTCAGCTCCATTAGTCGCTCTGCAATTGGGGTAGATACAAACGAATGCGTGACTTGGTGCTCTATCCAAGTATTTTTTAATAGCTCCGGGTTAAGTCTTTCATGATTTGTCGTAATATAAATTGACGCTCTGGAAGCAATAGCACCCCAAATCTCCCATATGGAAGCATCAAATCCAGGTGAAGATGTTAAAGATACTATTGAATTTTTTGTAACATTAAAAGTATTTGTATGCCAATCTATTAACCGATTTAAAGATTTCCATTCAATGACTACACCTTTAGGTTTGCCTGTCGTACCTGATGTAAAAACAATATAAGCAGCTGATTTCAAAGAAAAATGCGTATTTACTTTCATTTCTTTATGATCCAAATTAAAATGCTCAAGAACATCATCAAGCTTAAAAGTTATCTGATCTTGAAAAGCATTTGCCTCATAAATATCCTGATGTGTAATAATTAAGCTAGGGTTTATATCTTCAATGATGTTGTCTAATCTGTCCTTCGGTGTCTCTGGATCGATACAAACAATAACCCCACCAGCAATAAATGTTGATAAATGCGCAACAAGAAGAGCAGGTGACCTTCTAAGAACAATCAAGACTTTTTGTTCAGCGCCTTGTTTCATTCCCTTCTCTTGCATTACTGTTGCTAGTTTAAACGCTTTATTAGCTAATTGTTTTAAACTGTACTTGTTTTGATTGAACCATAAGCTTTGTTCGTCATAGTAATCGATTTGTTCATTAAAAATTCTTTCGAAGAAGTTTGACATTCTATTACCCCAATCTAACAAATTATTGAAAAGCATTAATTTTTAGATATTTTAGAATATAAATTTGGATTTGCGATTGATAATTTTAGTAACTCGAGTGTTTCATTTTTATGAAATCCCTTATGCATTAAAATAGAAAAAAATTGCTGAGATAAACTTGCCACTCTATGAGACTCCACCGCAATTTGGTTACTTTCTTTCATTTCTTTTAATTCCTGTTTAATCTTGTTATAGGGAGAATGGACTTCTCTCTCGAAGTCTTGCTTATCAATTTTCGATTTAAAAGGTGTACCAATAATAATTCTCAAACACGCCTGTAAAAAGTGTATAGTTTCTTCTACTTTTAATGTATTTCCATCAAGATTATTTAAAATAGAATGGATGCCATTTTTCTCGTTAACTGGGATAGCTCGATATTCAGGATATTCCATCTTAATAATATCCGTTAAAACTGTTTTGGGACCCATCTCAATAAATGTGCTAACTTCTCTATTAATGAGAACATCCATAACCTTTGGCCATCTAACACTTTCCGTGAGTTGTCTACTTAATTGATTCGCTATTTCGTTAGCCCTACTGTATGGTTCACCTGTAGCGCATGAAAATATAGGATATTTACAGTCATTCATCTGTGTTTGTTGTAGAGCTGATTGAAATATTTTTTCCGCAGGTTTCATAAGCCTACTATGAGCAGGAACACTAACATGTAATGTCTTTGTAACAGCTCCCTTTTTCTGTAGCCGAATGGATGCCTGCTCCAATGCATGTTTATGACCACTTAGTACGATTTGATTTTTAGAGTTAAAGTTTGCAACAGTTACATGATTATTGTCAGTATCTATTTCCTGACATATAGCCTCCACCTCTTCTCCGCTAAGTCCAAAACAAACAATCATACCGCCATCTTGAGTACATTCATTCATAGAAGAAGCACGAAGCTTCACTAATTCAACTGACTTCGAAAAGGGAATTCCGTCGGCAGCTACTACTGCCGACAGTTCACCTAAGCTATGCCCGGTTAAATAGAGGTTTTTTACATCATTATTTTTTTCAAATATCTTCCAGCAAGCAATACTATAAACTAGTATTGCAGGCTGAACTATTACCGTATTACTAAGTTCTTCATTTTTATTTTCACATGCTTTCAATAAATCATAGCCTAATATATCACTAGCCTCATTATATAAATCACGAGCTATTTGGTAATTATTGTATAAATCTTGCCCCATTGAATTGTATTGTGAACCTTGTCCTGGAAAAACAATTGCAGTGTTCAAACTATTTCCCTCCCCATGTTAAAAGTAATTATCCTTTTCAACTCAATGCTTATTCAATAATAGAGAAAGTGCCTCTTCTGAAGAAATATCGTCACTCTCAAATGCATCAAGAATATCGTTTAATTCATCTTTAGCATTATAAAATTGATCACAAAATAAAATTTGGTCTTGGAATGTAGGATTACTATATAAATCTGAGATCTCAAACTTTAATCCAACGAATTTGTTTTTAAATAAATGAACAAACCTTAAAGCACTTAAAGAACTTCCTCCTAAGCTAAAGAAATTATCAATTTCTTTAATAGTTGTAACTCCTAGAACTGTTCTCCAAATTTCACGTATACCGGCTTCAATCTCTGACAATGTAAACTCACTTTTCACAGCTTCATCTTCCATTGGAATACTTTCATCTTGATCATCTTTAGAATGATTAAAGCACTCTACTTCGCTCCAAAAACTTTCGCCAAACGGAATTTTAATAACTGGTTTAAGGTAATGGACTTGTTCTAAGTCAAAACGTGAAATCAGACTCCATTCATAGCCCTTATTGAAGAATAAGTTCAATGAATTTTGGAAATCCATAAAATCAATTGGAGGAATGGCAGTATCACTTCCGAAATCTTTTTTATCATCTAAAATTAACGTAAAGTTCATCGTTTTACCGTTTATTCCTTTTTGATTCAAATATCCAGCCATTGAGTCCAAATATTGATTCACAGCGCAGCATTCACTTGCAGATTTCGTACCCATTAAAGAAGAAATTGAAGAAAATAGTATAAAGAAATCTAGTGGCTCAGGATTTAATTCTTTTTCAACTAAATAAGTACCGATGACTCTGTTATGAATACCTTTTTTAAATTGACCAAGCTTTAATTCTTTTATCCATAAATGATAAAGTTGTTTTACTAACATAAACGCACCATTGATTTCGCCAAAATCTTGTCTAATTTTCGCAAACGTTTCTTTAACAGAGTGTTCTTCTGTAACATCGCACTGCATGATTGTAACTGTAGAACCTCGACTTTCAATCTCCATAATTAATGTTAATTTATAAATCAACATTTCGTCTTCTGCTTGATTATTCTCAATGATTTTTGTCCATTCCATTCGATCTGGCAATAGATTTCTAGCTAATAAAATAATATTGACAGTTTCCTTTTCACTTAAGAATTTCCCTAATTGAACACCTAAGTAACCTGTACCACCTGCAATAACATAATTTCCATTCTCCCTTACTAAGAGTTCATTTCCATTAAAGTTATCACTCTGTCTTTCAATTACTTTTGTGTATCTTTCTGATTTTCTAAATGCGACTAATTCTGGACGAGTATCTTTGTCTTGTTGTAACTCTTTAAATAGATGTGTAGCAATTTCTTGGGAACCTCCGTCCAAGTCATGATCAATGGAATAGGATGAAATAGTAGGTTGTTCCTGTGAGATAACTTTTGCTAATCCAAAAATTGTTACTCTGGCAGGGATTATTTTTTCGTTATCCTTAATTTGTTCTGTTAATGACGACATGACATTTAATTGAATTGGATGTGTAACATCAAACTCTAATAACATTTTTGTTATATTGAATAGTGAGAAAATACCTTCCTCTTGGGATTTTTCCATATTTTCTTTCGATTCCATTGTTTCATCTAAATGCTTGAATGTGTAGGAATGAATAATTCCTTTTAAATTCTTTAATTCATGTAATCCGATATTTTCAAACAACTTATACATATCTGTATCAGAATTAATGTCAATACTATATTGTTCATCTGTATGTTTAACAAATGTTTCTGATTTATGAACTTCGATTACTCTTATACCTATATGAGCCATCTTGTTCTTTAGCTCAACCATATCTTCATCATCTTTATTCATAAAGAAAATCCAAGTTGATCCAGCTTTTAATTCTTCATGTGTATTCGTATTGTTGTACGGATAATTTATCCATTTCTTCTCAAAGAAAAGTTCTTTTGTCTGGTTTAGGAATGCGTCTTTACTTGATGGCCATATTCTTCTAGTATTAAAAATACTTACTGGCAACGGAAGCAACTTCCCATCTTTAAATAATTCTCGACACTCATTCTCAACATTGTTACCTTCTAAATATTGTTGCATTAAATCTTTATATGTTGTTGAGACGTTAAATTCATCGAGATTTTTAATACTTTCAACTTGTGTTTCATGTTCATCAGCTAAAAATATACCTTGTGTATAAAAATTCTTCGGTACCTTTTCAAATGTTCTAACATTTAATAATCTTTCGATTTTTTGATGTAGTTCATTGCAATTACTTGCAAAAATACACATTCTAGACCGTTCATGACTTCTTCTATTATTTAAAGTGTAGGCTAAATCTTGAATGCTGTAATTTTGATTATTTTTAAGATGAATAGCTAAGAGTTTTATTTGATCCCAAAGTGCTCTTCGAGTTTTACTTGAAATAAACAGTGGTGTTAACGTGCTACTAAACTGTTCCGTTTTATTAGATTGATATCCCTCTAATACGACATGAACATTCGTACCGCTTATACCTATTGAGTTAACTCCCGCTCTTAAAATTCTATTTCCATCATACTTTTTATTTTCTGAGCTGACTTTGAATGGTGAGTCTTTAAAGCCGATTTTAGGATTTTCTACTTCAAAATGATTAAGACCTGGAACTTCTCTTTTTTCTATTGAAAGCACTGCTTTCATTAAACCTGCAATGCCTGCTGCATCCCCCATATGGCCAAAATTAGACTTAATCGAACCTAATTGACATTCACTAGTCTTATTTGATTTTTCTAAATATGCTTTTTTAAGACCCTCTACTTCGATTAAATCACCAACTTGAGTTCCCGCTCCGTGCGCCTCAACAAAATCAATTTCATTGAATGATAATTTTGCTTCATCAAGAGCATCCATTATAGCTTTAGATTGGGCATCAGGATTAGGAACTTGCATTCCGTTTGATGCTCCATCGCTACTTATACTAGAACCCTTTAGAACAGCATGGATATGGTTGTTGTCATTTATTGCATCAGATAATCTCTTTATAACAATAGCAGCAACCCCTTCACCTCCGATAATCCCATCTCCGCTTTTATCAAATGGTGAACATCTATATTTTGTACTTCTTACAACATAATCAGGTGCTTCCTCTTCCCAATAAGGGAATAAATTTAAATTCACCCCAGCAACTACCGCTAAGTTACAATCTCCCTGCTTAAGCGCATTCTTAGCAACATGAACAGCGGCTAAAGAAGAGGAACAACTAGTATTTATTGTCATAACTGGCCCTTTTAAATCTAATGCATACGATAAATGATACCCCAGATTTGCAGGTATATTTGATATGAAAGCCCGCTCATCTCTTTCTTCGAATAAATTTAAATAATCAAATGCAGGATGAGGAGTATGTGCTATAAATACTCCAGTATTTGAATCCTTTAGGTGATTTTCCTGGTAGCCTGCCATGTATAATGACTCTAATGCAACCTGTAAAAACAGGCGCTCTGCTGGTCCCATAAATTGGGCTTCATGCTCATTTAATCCAAATTTTTCAGGATCAAACTGTTCAATATTATGAAGCCATGAGCCATATGACCTTGGATCATTCGTTATTTTATTTTTCAAATGGCTATACAGTTCATGTAATTTAGGATTAGAGTTGACAATTAAATCAAAACGCTCTTTTGAAAATTCAGTAACAAAATCCTTTTTGTTCACAAGACCTGACCATAAATCATCTAAATTTGAGACTTCAGGAAATCTCAAAGACATGCCAACAATTGCAAGCGGTTCACTTGTATCCTTTTCAATTTCATCTAATATATTTAATGCTAAATGTGTATCTAACTTATTTTCTTCTACTAAACTTAATATTTTTTTAGACAGTGTGTTGTACTTCATTTTCCTCTCTCCTATCAAAGTCTTTAATGAATTTCAGCTGAGCGAAAATTGCGACAGTTACTATAATTAGGCCTCCAGCTAAGAGAAGCAGCGTTCCATAAACTCCTCGTTCCCCGCTACCTAAATAAGGGATAATATTTGCGTTGGAAGCAACTAATCTATCAGCAAGTACCCCTCCTAAAATATAAGCTAATGGTAAAGAAATCCAAGCTAATGTTCTAGAAATCGAAAAAACTCTTCCTAATAAATTTGGCTCCGTATGAAGTTGAATTAAAGTAAGTGTACCTGTATTAACCACTGGTAGTAATAACCCCAATCCAGCCCAAAAAACGGCAATTAAGAAAATATTATTGAATAACCCTGTTAACGTTATAAAAACACCAATACCAAAATTCGAAATCAATACTAACCATATAATGTGGGTCTTTAATTTAATAAATGACATTAGCAATCCCCCTAATACCATTCCTCCTCCATATATAGAGCTTAATAACCCGAACTGTTCAACAGTACCAAAGCTCAATATATATGGCTGTCCAACTACTTGATTAAACCCTAATGCAAAGTTCAAAACCGTAAACAAAAGCACTAAAGTAAGAAGAGACTTATGCTTAATTAAATAATTAAAACCCTCCTTCAAATCATCAAAAATAGATGAATTTACATTTTTATCTTCATTATCACTGTTCTCTTTGACACTTAATTTTGTCCAAAGTATTAATAGAATAGGAATCGCAATACAGTAAGTAACTAGCTCCGCACCAATGATATAAACAATGCTTCCAAATCCCATTATTACACCACCAATAACAGGACCTAGCACATCACTAGTTGATGTTGCCATTGAAAATACACCATTAGCTCTAGATAACTTTTCTTTCGGTACCAATAGAGGTACTAGTGTTTGTAATGCTGGCGTTTGCATAGAGCTTACTATAGAAAGCGATATAGCACCTGCAATGACATGGACCATACTTATATTCCCTAATATAAGGGAGGAGAAAATTATTGAGGAAATAATGAGCCCAATAATATCTCCTAGTAAAATTAATAATCTAGGACCCTTTCTATCTATCCAGATTCCTACAAAAGGTGATAACAAAATTGCTGGGAGAAATCCTGCAACCAGTACTATTGCAAAACTAGATACTTGTCCTGTACTCTGATAAGCCCAGACACCAAGTCCAAACCTTGCAACAGAAGAACCTAATAAAGAAATAAAATGAGTAGCTACAACCATTAGAAAGATTGAAAATCCGCTGCTCGTTAGTTTGCTAAAATAAGTTATCATGTACTTTGGGGCTCCTTTGCATTTCCACTACATTCAACCAATATTTCTTCAAATTTAGATAAGAGATGATGAGCTTTTTCATTACTTATAATTTGTCTATCTACCTCTAAGCTAATATTAAGTTTCCCATCCAAAATAAATATGTTCATTTCCAAAATATTAGAAAGCTCATTGTCAGGATGAATAGCAGGAGCCTGAGTAAGATTTGGAGAATATTGTAACACTCCATTGTCTCCATTTTTACTATTTGTTGAAGTACTAATATCGTTATCAAAATCTCCTAAGTAATTGACCAATAAAGATGGTTGAATACATGTCATGTTGTTATTTTCTCTGATCCATCTTGATACCATAAAGTCCAATCCACTACCAATTTCGCTCAACGATTTACCAACTGAGTAAAGCATTTCATCTATAGTATTTAATGACACATGTAGCGGATACATCGTCGTAAACCAACCTATCGTCCTACTAAGATCTAATGATAATTGGCGACTATCGCGTCCATGCCCTTCAAAGTTAAATAACACATCTTTTTGACCGAATACTTGACTAAACGCTTGAGCAAACGTTACTGCAATGAGTGCATCAGGTTTGTAAAGTTCTGATTGCTTTCTTGCATTTAAAAATTGATTTGTACTTTCCTCACTTAGAAGTTTCGTTACGTGATATCGATTCTTAAATAAATAATCTTTTCTGACAGGCTGAATACATAATGGATGTACATTATTTACGTCAATAGTTTCCCAATAAGATTGATTAATGCGTAGTTCCTCTTTATACAATTCTTCTATCCAATCTGAAAATTGCGTCATAGGGAAACTGAACTTATCTTTACCATTTACTATCGCCAAATAATTATTTTCTAATTCTTCTATTAAGACTCTCCATGAAACTCCATCAACGACTAGATGGTGAATAAAGAATGTCAAGATAGGCTTCTTAGATGTCAGGAATACTACTGCACCTATTGGTAATACCTTGCCAAAATCAAAGCTATCTTGTAATTGGAATTGAATCTTTTCAATTTCTTCTTTTAACATACTTGGAGGTATTAATTTTAAATCTTTCACTATTAGCTTAAATGTGTTTGCTAATTTCGGTTCAACAAAAGCCTTCGGTTCTGTATCTTTAACATCAAACCAAGTCAACAAGCTTTCATTTACTGAAATGATTGATTTGAAAGACTTTTCTAAAGCAACTACATCCACTTTCTCAGGTAATTCTACTGACATTAATAAGTTCCAATAGTGTGCATGCTTAAACGACTGTTTGAAGAACCATTTTTGCATCGGAGCTAGTGGAATCTTCTTAGAACTTAATTCTTGCCATTCTTTATGAATGTCAATTTCTTTACTAGCTTTCAAAGCTATTTTTCGAATACTTCTATAATTAAAGATGTGGTTAATTTTTAAAACAATATTTTTCTCTTTTGCCTTAGAAATAAACTTTAATGCCTTAATGGAGTCTCCTCCAATTTTAAAGAAATCTGAATCTATGTTAACGTTATGATTACCTAGAATCCCTTCTAATATTGAAAGTAATTCCCTTTCCATCTCTGTCAAACTACTGATATCGTCTTTCTGAACCATCTTGTCATCGTATAATTCAGGGCTTGGAAGTGAAAGTCTATCTACTTTCCCGCTATTAGCCATTGGAATTCGCTCTATTTTTTGATAATAAGTTGGAACTAAATATTCTGGTAAATGACGTAATAGGAGTTTTTCAATATCTCTTTGATTAATCTCTTGTTGACAGACTAAGTAAGCACATAGTTGTTCACCAAATTCATTTTTATTTAATGTAACAACAGCATCTTTAACGCTTGGAACTTCTCGTAAGTATTTTTCAATTTCTTCAAGTTCAACCCTGTGACCACGAATTTTAACCATATTATCTTTGCGACCATAACAAACAATCTTACCATTTGGTAATACTTGCCCCATATCCCCTGTCTTATATAAATATCCTGATTGTAAATGGTTAATATGATTAGCTATAAACTTAGTTCTAGTTAAATTCGGCTCTCCCAAATATCCTAAGGCAATACTTTCACCACTTAATGCAATTTCACCAACACCGTATGATGGAGCTAGTTGATTTTTATTGTTCAGAATGTAAACGGTAGTGTTGTTGATTGGTAATCCGATTGGCGCATGGATGTAATCTGAATTTAGGTCTTCTTCTGTTACTTCATGATAAATCGTTCCAACAGTAGCTTCAGTTGGTCCATATTCATTAATAATGCGAGCATTCTGGAATTTCTCTTGCAGCGCTTTACATAACGACATATCTAAAGCTTCTCCACCTAAAATAAAACACTCTACATCTGGTGAAAACCTCTCACTCTCGATTAAATACTGTATTTGTTTAGGGGTACCTTTAATCGTTATTTTGCCTTTTATATTTGATACACTTTCAAAAGTTTGATCAATTTCCCCTTCACAACATATTATTTTTCCTCCTGTGATTAGTGGAATAAACATTGAAGTAATTGTTAAATCCACAGATATGGAAGTGAAAAATGGCATATTTAAAGGTACATTTGTAGGTGAGTAGTATTCAGCAGCCCAATTCAAATAATTATTAAGGTTTTTACTTGAGACTACTACACCTTTAGGTTTTCCAGTGCTACCGGATGTAAAGAGAATATATGCTGGTAAAGTATTAGAAATGGTATTGAATTCGATTTCTAAATTTTCGTCTAGTTGAATTACATCACTTAACATATTTTTAGAGCTGCTCTGTCTATATTTTTCTCCCTTTTCTTTAACAATGATGACAGCATCAAATCTATACTGATTTAGTTCATTGCTTACAGTATATTTTTTCTCAGAACATTCAATTTGTATATCAGCACACACATCATTGAGAAGCTCTTTTAAGATTTCTTCGTTTATAAATAAATCTGTATCCCAATCTAATTTAGTATTCAAATCAATGTTTTCTTCCTTAAATGCTTTTAAAGAAGAGACAAATTCATCTTTTTTATCAATATCTAATAAATCTCCTAAGAAGATTATTCCGCCCTCTTTTAACGAGTCGATAGCTTTTTGAAGTACTACCTTTAAATAGCCGTAGCTTGGGAAACAGTGAATAACACTATTAATGACAACAGCATCTAACTCTGTTTCAAATTTATTAAAGGAATGTGCCGTCGAAACGCTAAATTCAATATTGTTAAAGCTAGATTTCTTAGCAATTTGTCTATTCCTTTCAATGATTGATGAAGATAAATCCATTGCTGTATACGTTCGCGCATATGGAGCAAGAGCAAAAGTTGTCAAACCTGAGCCACATCCAAGCTCTAATACGTTTGAATCTTGTGGTAAATACTCTTTTATTTTGTTTACTGCATTCCCCACATACTCTTGCATTTCTAATGCACTGAACGCTTCACCTGTATAACTGCTATTCCAACCACTAGCCTCTATCTCCGTTTTTTGCCCTTCAGCGAAATAGTTCCACAAAGATTCGTCCATTAATTCACTTGAATCAGCAACAGCACACTGGTCTAAATCCGTTTCTCCTAACACCATAACCGATTGAATATTTTCATTTTCGAATAAAAGCCTATTACACAATGAATAGAATTTTTTTTCTGAAATAATAAAGTTAGCTTGACTTTGATGCATAATAGATTCAATTCTTGCTTTTGGATTTTTAGGTGATACAGGTATGAATGTGACGTTACTCATTAAACAAGATAAAATACCTAAAATTGCAGTTCTATTATTGTTAGAAATAATGACAACATTTTTAATTTCACTGTTGCTGTTCAACAATTTACTTGCTATTGATTTACTTCTTACTATTAACTCTCGATATGTTAATGAACCTTCGTTATCTTCCAATGCTGTTTTTTCTGGGTTCGTTTCTGCCATCATTAAAATGGTATTTAAAAAGTTTTTGCCATCATCGACAAATTGACCATTTATGACACTTAGACTTCCTTCTACATCAGTATTATTTAATTCATCTTCATGTAAAATCGTATCTAGTATTTTTAAATACGTTTCAATTAATGAATTAATAAATTTAGAGGAATATACGCTGTCATAGTACTCAAGATTACAGAATAACTCTCCATCTGGTAATTCAACAAATTCAAATTCAAGGTCCCATTTACTTGTTTTGTGTTCAGAAACAATAGGTGTTAGTTCCGCATCGTCAAACGCTGATGCTGTATTTTTAAATTTAAAATTTTGAAGTGCCACGTTTATATTAAATAAAGGTGAACGACTAGTATCTCGAGGTAAATCTAATTTTTCCACTAATAAATCGAAAGGATATTCTTGATGTTTAAAGCTATCCAATAACACTGACTTTACATTTCTTAATAATGCAAGGAAGTCCTCATGTTCTTCGTAATTAATCCTGATTGGGATTGTATTCGTGAATAAACCAATTATTTTCTCTAATTCTTCATTCAATCTTCCAGATACCGGTGTACCAACCACCATATCAGTATCACCAGTCATCTGATTAATAAGTTTAAATACACTTGAAACTAAAACCATGTATAACGTACTTTCTTGAGTACTTGCAAAAGATCTTAATTTATCTGCTAATGTAGCACTAATATCAAATCTCTTAATCTTTCCAGTATATTGGAAAGTGTTTGGTCTTAATTTATCGCCTGTGATTTCAGTAATAGGGAGATTTCCGCTTAATGTATGAAGCCAGTAATCTTCATGTTGTTTAAACCTACCACTTTCTATATTTTCACGTTGCCATGTAGCAAAATCTACATACGTATTTTCTATTGCTGGTAGGTCGTCATATAGATTATTACCACTATTGTATAAAGTGAAGAGTTCATCCGATAATAGCGATAATGACCAGCCATCTACAATAATATGGTGCATCATTAAAGCAAAAAGACTTTTATCTTTTGCTATTTTATAAACAAGTACTCTTAAAAGTGGTCCCGTTTCTAAATCATAAGGAGTTTCTTTCCAAAGATTTATTTGGTCCATTGCTTTAGCTTCAGCATTATCTTCTAAATTAAAATCTTTATATTCAAATAAATAGTTTGGATTTTGCAGTATTTTCTGTTTATTCCCATTCTCATACTTCACAAATATTGTTCTTAAGGACTCATGTCTCTGTGAAAGTAAATCGAATGTTTCACGTAATCTCTCATTGTCTACTAACCCGTTAACTTTAAAGATAAACGGTGTATTGTAAACCATTTTTTGGTCTGTTAATTGTTCGATTATGCTTAATCGGTTTTGACCGTATGATAATGGATATTCAACATTTTCTGCACTTATTTGAGGTATGATTTCTGCCGATTTTAAATTTTCATTGTTTATTTGTTTACTAAGTTGTTCAAATGTAAGGAATACATCATCTAAAACAAAGTCTTTATTGAATTGTTTTTTCAAACGGGTAATAAATTGTAATCCTGAAAGAGAATTTCCACCTACTGATATAAAACTATCCGTCTGCTTAATATTCTCTGTTTCTAAAATTATTTCTGCTAAACTAATGATTTCTTCAAGAGTTGATTTTCCTTTTACCTCTTTAACTTTTACGCTACCTTCACTCTGTAACCAATAAGATTTCTCGTCAAAAAAGTATGTAGGCAAAGAAATTTTAAAATTATTTTCATTCTGAAATTGTTTATGCCAACTACATTTTTCACCTAAAATATAACTTTCTGCCAAAGTTTTCATAGTGTTATCGTTATGATTTGTCGTAATTACAATTTTTTCCCAACTGCTCATATCTTGATCAATTAAATTTTTACATGCGACTATTAGGTCATCCATTGTCTCAGCAATAATTGCCACTCTTATATCATGATGCTCTCTACCTGTACACATCGTATACGCTAAATCACTTAAATTAATCATATCTGCAGTTAAATTAGAAAAATGTTCAATAGTACCTCGCAAAGATAATTCAGATTTAGCAGAAAAAGGAATCACATAAGCTTTTCTACTATTTTCTTTCTTATCGATTTCAGCTTTCTTTGGAGCTTCCTCTAATAGTAAATGTACATTTGTACCATTGAAGCCAAAGCAGCTTACACCAGCTATAATAGGTTCATTTTCTTTTTTATTTTTTTTAATGTTATATGGTAATGTCGGAATAAATACTGGCGAATTTACAAAATCAATGTGTGTATTTGGTTCAACTAAATTTATTGTAGGTGGAACTATTCCCTTTTTTATTACATGTAGCGCTTTAATAACTCCCGATAAACCTGCAGCTCCATCAAGTAAATGCCCAATATTTCCTTTTACAGAACCAATAGGCAAAAACTGTTTATCATTGTTACTTCGTTCAATTGCTTCTTGAATGCCTTTTATCTCAATAGGGTCTCCTAAATGAGTTCCTGTGCCATGCGCTTCAATGTAGTCAATTTGCTCCGGCTTAATGCCAGCTCGATCCCAAGTTTCAGCTAATAAATCTGCATGTGCTTTAGGATTTGGTGCAGTTATACCCGCTGAAGTACCATCATTATTTACTCTAGAGGCAATTATAACAGCATGGATATTATCATTATCTTCTATAGCTTGATCTAAAGGCTTTAATAAAAGCGCTACCGCCCCTTCGCCTCTTCCAATTCCACTTGCTGAGTCGTCAAATGGCTTACACTTTTGTTGCTCAGACATAATGCCCGCAGCATTCATAAAAAGTTTTTCACTATTTATTGGATAAGGAAAAATATTAACACCACCGACTAATGCCGTTTCACAGTCATTATTCATTAAACCTACACAAGCCTCGTGAATTGCCAACATTGAGGAGGCACAAGTAGCATTTACTACATAAGATGGTCCTTTTAAATTGAAAATATAAGAAATTCTTGAAGCTGTAAAAGCAGGAATATTGCCCGGAACACTTAATGGTGTGAATTCATCCAAGCCTTCAGAGTAATTGGTCATAGCAGCGGAAATATAGACACCCGTATTAGAATTTTTCATACGACTCCCTGCATAACCAGCATCTTCAAAACATTGGTATGCTGTTTGAAGAAATCTACGCTGTTGTGGGTCCATCACCTTTGCTTCAGCAGCTGAAATATTAAAAAATCCAGCATCAAATTTATCAACTTCATCTAGCCACGCTGCATCCCAAAACGGCTTCTCTTTGGATATTTTAAGCTTTTCCATATTATTAACAAGGAACCCCTCACACAATGATTTCCTAGAATCACTTAATTCTGTTATTTTGTCCTGTTCACCGCTTATAACATTCCAAAATTCATCAAAATTTTTAGCACCAGGTAATTCAGTAGAGATTCCGATAATTGCGATCTTTTTATCAACTTCCGGTTTTGAATTACTTTTAATTTCATTCACCGATTCAATGATTTGCTTTGCTGCGTTTTTTGTGAGTTCTTTATTTTTAAGAAGATTTAAAACTTGAGGTATTAATTTACTCATAATATTTATCCTCCTTCAATTTCAGATTATTCAAAAAACTCTTTCTCTAATACAGAAAACTCTTTTATCTTTAGTTGTTCCTCTGACGGAAATTCATTCATTTTACTACATACAGAAATTTTATAGCCGTTAATCATGTCATATTGTTTGAAATAATAGGTATAAGGATCAATATTTTGTTCAATTGAAATTTCATTATTAGCAGTTTCGATAGAGAAAGAATCTAAAGGAATGCTTAAACCTAATCCAATATTTTTGACAAAAGCTTCCTTCAAAGTCCATAAATTGTAAAAATGTTCTTTTTTCATTTCAGCTGGAGTTTGAATGTATGAGTGATATTCTATACTAGAAAAGTAATATTTAATTATTTCATCATCATAATCACCTTTCATCTCTTCAATATCAATTCCAACCTCACAATTTCCTATCACACCTACGACCCATTTACCTGAATGAGAAACGTTAAATCCAAAATCCCCATTGGTACAGTATGGTTTCCCATATGTATTCGTTCGGATATTTATTTCTGAATGATTACATTTTAAATTCTTCATCAATAAATATTTCATTAACAATTCAGATATTAAGGACCTGTATGCGTCTATTTTATTTGAGTATGATGCTATTCTCCTTGCTTTTTTTGAACATACGAAATTCATTAATTCGGAATAATTAGAAATATCTGTAGGTACTTTAATTAAATAAATTTCTATCACCTATCACGCCCCCAAAATTTTCTCCCAAACTTCCACTTAAAAAATTAAATCATTTCACCGAACTTACTTAAAATACCAATATAGTTTTTTATTTCTATCAGTAAACAAATTTTACATTTATAATATTAAACACCATAAATTAAATAGTCAACATATAACCTACCATTAATTATAAAAAATACCAATTATGTTATATTTACCATTTAGTAATCTGCGTCTATGATATCTACACAAAATCTCGTTAACAATATTTAAAATCGCAAAAAAAAGGATTTATCCAATACAGGAATCCTTTTAGAACAAAATCATACTATTTTCACATATATAAACAGTTGTGTTTATTTTAAAAATATTAGGGTGTTATTTGTGATGAAACCTGTTATATTTGTATTTTTATAACAGATTTTACCAATCTTTAGTTGTGCGAATGACCATAGTTTCATCTGATATGCCCATCCCGATCTGAATGAAAGGTTCGACGATAAGAGCAATCGGATGTTCGTTCTATTGCTTCTAGTTGAGCGTGATGAATTGCTTGTGCGTTCGGTCGTTCAGATAATCGATAGGAAATGATTTCACCGTTAAACATAACTAGATAGACGTCTAAATAAGCCTTCTGAATGGCTACTTTTCCATCTTCTCCAGTAACGAAATACTTGAATTTAGAGGTATCCGTTGTCAATTTCTAATGTGGAATGGATATATAGGATCGGCCATGAATACGATTTTTCTCAACGGTTCCAACGGTACCTAACCACTCCATGACTTAAAATTCCAAATTGAAGAACTAAATGTCTATAACCGCCCTCACCTCGAAAATAAGCTTCAACAACTTTCTTTTTAAACTCATAATCGTACTTTGCCAAAAATACATACACCCCAATCGTTAGATTTTGGTCTAACTTTTGGGGTGCAGTTCAAAATGAGTGGCTTTTTTAATACAAAAAACAGGCCTAGTACCTGTCATTTGTTATTGCTTATATGATTAATCAATAGCCTTTCCACTTGTGATTTAAGAGCTTGATTAGCATAACGGAGTACTACATCATTGCCTGCAGTGGCAACCTGCACGTCACTAAAATATTCATCTACTGGTTGCCAACCTACTACTCGTATACGCTTTTGTGCAAGTTCTCGTTTGAGGTTAACATATTCTTGTCGTAGATCCTTTAGCAATGAATCCATCATTGGAAGAAATACCGTTTTCATTTTAAACTGCTCTAATTTACGATAGTCAATCTGCAATGATTTAACTGCTAGTTCTAACAAAAGATACTTATGAAGTAACTGTCTTTCGTCGGCTTTAATCATAATAATCAGCATCCAGTTGAGCTGATTGAATACTTTGGATTGGAATACTTTTCGTTTTAAGTAGTGTTTCAAGTATGAGTTCATTAGTATTAATCGATTTAATTATTCCAGTCCATTGTGTGATTTTGTAGTCTTTCCACACTTCTAATTTTATGTCCAATTGCTGATTTAAAGCTTGATTGATTGTATTCTGTAGTTCTTCCAGTTCCCACTCAGTCAATTCTCTTGGCTGTTCTGTGCGCTCTTGTTTACACACTCTAAGAAGCTCCAAATGCTCCGGCAACATCATCGATGCCCATTTAATATTTCCTCTATCCTGTATCATCAAATCACTCCTATGCTAAATGACCACCCACTAAGCGATCTCGATTGATAGCTGTACCAGCATTTGTGAAAGAAACGGCTCGTAAAATAGATGTTGCTCCAAATCTATTGCGGATTGCATCCATTGTAGGACCAATGATTTGACGTTGTGGCTTACGTTCATCAAATAAATCCAATTGGATACTATGCTCTCTTTCAAGATTGGATATTCTAACTGATAACTGCCGAGCTGGTTCCCCCACAAAGTGCTCATCTAGTAATTCAATACAAGTTTTATACATCACAAGCGTTTCACTCGTAGGTACTGCAATTGTTTTAGATCGATGGAATCCTTTGGTCATAGCATTTCTACTATAAGAAAGACCAATACTAATTGTACGGCCGACGAACCCTGCATCACGTGTTCGCTTCATTACGTCCTCGCACATTTCTAAAAGCACTACAGAGACTTCTTTACGTGTATGGTAATCCCTCATCAGCATTTGGCCTTTCCCAAAACTTAAAGCTCCGTTTGTTATTAACGGCTCTCCTAATGTGGATAAATCGATTCCCCATGCATGGTAATAGAGTTGATTGCCCATTACACCAAAGCGCTTTTCTAATTCTTTTAGATCTGTATTAGCCAAACCACCGACTGTTTGTATTCCTATAGCATTTAGATTTGCTTCCATTTGTTTACCGATTCCCCACATTTCGGATAGTGGACGTACTGGCCATAATTTTTTAGGAATGTCTTCATAAGTCCATCTAGCAAATCCTGTTTTCTTTGCATCAAGGTCTAAAGCTAATTTGGCTATTAACATATTTGGTCCCATACCTACTGCACTAGGTACATTAAATTGGTCAAGAATAGCCCTTTGTATTTCTTTTGCTGTTTCTTCTGGTGATCCCCATAGGTTTTTAGTGCCAGTTAAATCAACAAAGCTTTCGTCCACACTATACACATGTATAGCATCAACCGGTACGTAATTAGAGATCAATTTTGTAATCGTCATCGACATTTGAATAAAGAAACTCATTTTAGGCTCAAACAATCTAATGTCAGGATGTTTAGGTATTTCATAACGCCTTCTACCAGTTTTGATTTTGAATTTTTCTTTCATCAAGGGTGATGCAGCAAGCACTACGCTACCTGGTTGGTCAAAGTTTGCTACTACTGCAACTGGAGTTTCAAGAATATCTAGCCCATGTAACATTGCTACACAGCTGGCGTAAAAACATTTCATATCAATGCACATAATAGGTCGATTTGGCATATCCTCGTAATTCATACAACTTCACGCCCCTTGCTAACAAAAGGAATAATGGCTAGAACATTACTAATCAAAAAAGTACGCGTTGCCTGCCTTGTAAAACAAAATGCTGCAAAGGATTCACCAACAACTTTAATGATTTTCACACGCCTTTTTGTGATTTCACCCGACTTTGATACATATATCATGTTAATGAACTGTCCACGTTGCATTGCTTTTACCAGTTGCTCTTTCATGCCAGCTGCTCCTTCTTTACATAAAATAAGAACCTTTGTTCTTGTATTATACGCACGTACGTTCGTTTTTAGAAGTGGTAATTTTTACTAAATACTTGTCATCCATTCAGTAGCAGATAACAATGAGTTATTGTCTGCGTTTATATGCACGTGTAATTTGCTATACATCTTGTTGATTTAGAGATTATAATAAATGTTAAATTCACTCGAATATCGGGCAGTAAGGAGCTGGTTAGATTGAGCAACTTAGCAAATACATATAAATTACCCTATTATGCGGTTGTCTTTGCTTCTGAGCGAACAGCAGACGACAATGGCTATGGAGTAATGGCGACAAAAATGGACGAATTGGCAAGTAAACAAAGAGGATTTTTAGGTGTCGAAAGCGCAAGAGATACCAATTTAGGCATCACTGTTTCTTACTGGGAAACACTTGAAGATATTGCTGCTTGGAAAGAGCATGCAGCTCACCAAGTAGCTCAAGAGCGCGGCAAAAAAGAGTGGTATAGTCGATTTGCATTACGCGTTTGTAAAGTTGAACGTGATTATCTATTTGAAAT
This sequence comes from Lysinibacillus sp. UGB7, assembly GCF_049058285.1. Taxonomy (NCBI): domain Bacteria; kingdom Bacillati; phylum Bacillota; class Bacilli; order Caryophanales; family Bacillaceae; genus Lysinibacillus; species Lysinibacillus sp. UGB7. Next base: position 123,132 of record NZ_JBMGUV010000006.1, on the reverse strand, counting down.
GTAAGGTGTCAACCTTGAAAATGCAGGATTGAATTCAGCACTGAAGTCAATCCTGTTGATTTTGACATGCCAGCTAGTGTGCAAAATGCCAAGCAAAAGTCTCAGCTCCATTTACTGTAAAGAGACAGATTACTATTCCACTGGGGTAAAAGGTCTATTTCCATCCTCATTTGAACGGAGTTCACCTTAGAAAGCTTCTGAAAGTACAAAATCTGGAACGTTCTGTTTGGGTTCCCAAAGACAGTGAGTTTTTTTCTTTTGATTATAAGTGAGCTATCAACTTTCCTACCAAAATAAATTTTAAACATTAAAAAAACCAAGAAGCCAAACAGCTTCTTAGTCCATTTTTCGTACTTATTACTCGACACTACTGGTGCAATAATGTTTTCAATTGTATGTGCAATCTAGTGAGTTGATAATTGAGGAACCTTTTGAGCGTTTCTATTCAAATTAAATATCTTACTATTTTATAGAACCAATCTGCCGATCTCTAGCCGCACCTAGACCAAATATAAAGAGCAAGATTGACGCGCAAACCAATAGTAGTAATGGAATAGTCCAGCTATTAGTTACATCATGCAGATAGCCGAAGAGCGTTGGACCAGTAGCAGCAAGCAAATAGCCCACAGATTGTGCCATACCTGATAATTCCGCCGCTTGATAGGCATTTTCTGTACGCAGGCCAAAAAACATCATGGATAATCCAAACGCACAACCTCCTCCAATGCCTAGTAAAATAATCCACAAAACAATAAAATTCGAGCTTCCATAAAGTAATCCAAGTGTGCCACTTAAAAGCAACGTTGACGCAATGGTAACTAATGAACGCTGACTGGACATACGTCCTGCAATGATTGGAACTATAAATGTAAATGGTAGTAAAGCTAGCTGCATAATAGAAAGTAACCAGCCCGATTGATGAGAACTTATTCCTTGTTGCTTTAAAATTTCAGGTAGCCATGCGATAAGTACATAGAACACCATAGATTGTAAACCCATAAACAAAGTTACTTGCCACGCAAGAGCTGAACGCCATAAACTTACTCCACCGCCAGCCTTTTGATTTGGAAAGGATGTTGCTCTTTCCTTCCTACGTTTTATTTGAGGTAACCAAAATAGAATGGATACAAAGCTCAGAATCCCCCAAATTCCCAGTGCACCTTGCCACCCAAAGCCTAAGCCAACTGCAATAGGTACACTAATCCCCGAAGCCATTGCGCCAAATAAATTCATAGAGATGGAGTACACACCTGTCATTAAGCCCAGTTGTGTCGGAAACTCTCGTTTAATAAGACTAGGTAGTAATACATTACAGATGGCAATCGCTAATCCAAGAAGAGCTGTACCAACATATAAAGTAGCCACTCCTGATAGAGAACGTAAAATAATACCAAACATAAGGAAAATAACCGAAATTAGTATAAATAATTCCACTCCAAATTTTCGTCCTAATCTAGGCACGAAAGGTGAAAAAAGTGCAAAAGCCAGTAAAGGTAACGTAGTAATCATACCTGCTAATGTATTGGAAAGATGCAGATTGTCTCTAATAATACCTACTAAAGGACCTACCGAGGTTAAAGGAGCCCGTAAATTGGTTGCAATAAAAATGATGCCTACAATCATCACCCATACCGATGATTTATGAATAACTTCGTTTGATTTTATATCTTGATTTTTACTAATTTGATTCATGATTTTCCTCCTACTATTTTCACATATTCAAATGTTGGCATGCATTGCTCTGATTATAACTTACAACCCTATAAAGTATACTATAATATATTTTAAAGTAAATAGAGTATATTAAAATATATCAATAAGAATAAAAACGATCTCCATTCACTTAGAGGTAAAATCCACAACGCTTGCTGCGGACAATGCACGGACCACTGGCTTTCACACAGGAGTCTATGTAGATTTTTACCTTTAAAGTAAAAATAGCATACCAGGAGTCACTTCATTACCCCTAGCATGCTATTTTTACTTTTAGGACAGCCCATACTTGGACAACGCCGCTGATAAATGATTTAATTACTCGGTGCATATTTCAATATGATATGGAGGACAACAACATCATGAGAATTATTGATATATGAATGTGTACCATCTGCACGAAAACTAATAGAATCATATTCATTCAGTATGTATGACTCGTTGTTAACATTGATGGTAATTTTTCCAGACATGACTGTAGCGAGTTCTGTCGTATTAGGATGGTGTTTTTCCGGATAGTAGGAGCTATTCGGTTGTAAGTAGGCTCTAAACATTTCAGTTTCATTGCTTACATTTTGAAAAATCGGCTCAATTAGCCAGTTCTTCTCTTCTCCAGAAATACTTAATCCTTGACCAGCTCTAGAGAGATTCACACTGTTGTTAGTAGCGAATAATTCCATAAGTGGTACAGATAAGCTCTTCGAAATTTTCCACAACATACCTAATGTTGGATTGGTTTCCCCACGCTCAATATTTCCTAGTGTTAGCTTACTTACACCAGAAATTTTTGATAAATCTTCAAGACTTAATTGCCTTTCTTTCCGGAGTTTTTTTAGTACAGCGCCGACTTGTAAAACAACTTGTTTGTGATCATCAGTTCCCATGCTCATTTTAGTTCTCCTTTTAAAATCCATTACAAAAAATGAAAACGTAGTTTTATGTACTATTGTTGACTAAAAAATTATAAGTAAACCTTATTATACATTATGATAGATAATACAAACAAAAAGCTTATACTACTATATTTAAAATTACATCAAAAAATCCAAATCGGCATTTGCAGTGACTCCTTTCCCCCATACTTTAAATCGCTATTGCAAACCTACATTTCCTTGACCAAAAGCAAAGAAGGATTTCTAAAATAACTAGTAGAATTATAAAATAAAAGGAGGTTACGGAATGACAAAGTTTATTACTCATATTGCTACAATAGAGATACCTGTAACAAATCTAAAGAACGCTATCAATTTTTATAGTGAAATTCTAGGCGTGAAAACACACTCTCTAGCAGCGCAATCTGCCATGCTGACATTTAGCACAAAAGGCGTACCTACCCTCTACTTAGTCCAAACTGAAGAAAACGTTAGTTTATCTTTTAAAAACACAAACAATGCTGTGGTCCACAGCATAATTGACTTCTATACACCTGACCTAAAGGGCTTTTACAACTGGCTTAAAGAGAAGAACGTTGAAGTAGCAACACTCAATATCAACCATGATTCTGGCTATGGAGGATTCAGTTTTAAGGATCCTGATGGTAATACTTTCAGTGCTTGTAACATCCTTCATCCTGGTCAATGAATCTTCATATGCGGTAACAGACAAGCTCAATTACATATTCCTTGTACAATGCATGTGTGATCACAGCCCAAAAATAGACAATATAAAGGATGAATACAATGGATAATCAATTAAATTATATAATAGCCATTAGAAAAAATGGACAGCTTGAGAAAGCAAATGCATTGATTTTAAAGTTAGTTGAGAAAGAGCCCGACAATGCCTTGTATCACTATCATTGTGCATGGATCTATGATTCTTTAGGGAAAGAAACCGAGGCCATTCCACATTATGAAAAAGCGATTCATATAGGTCTAGAAAGAGAAGATTTAGAAGGCGCTTATTTAGGATTAGGTAGTACATATCGAACATTAGGTAACTATGAGCAATCAAAACGAGTTTTTCAACAAGCGATAGAAGAATTTCCACAAGCTGAGCACATCAAGGTCTTCCACGCAATGACACTTTATAATCTCGGTGAATTTTCAAAGGCAATGGAAACATTATTAAATAGTTTGATACTCACAACGAATGATGAGGGCATACAACAATATAGTAAAGCAATTCAATTTTACAGTGATAAGCTAGATCAAACTTGGGCGTAATAAAATTCGATAGCAAAAATAAGCTTTTCAGTAGCAAAAAATCAGGCTCACTTATGAGAACCTGATTTTTTTCTTTTTTATTTAGCAATGTTTATCTTTTTAGCAGTTGAAAAGATAGCTACAAATAATAATGAAATAATCCCTGTAAAGAATAATAGGTAGCCCACCGGTATTAAGAAAAATGGTTCTATTAAAGTACCGTCTGGTGCTACTTCACTCCCGATTATAGCATTAGCAGCAAAACAAATTATTCCTAAAAGGATTGGTGTAGCAGCGATTAGATATTTTTTCATACTATATTTCCTCCATTAATCATTTATTTCATCTTTTTTATATTCCAATATGTCACCTGGTTGACAGTCTAAAACTTCACATATTTTTTCTAAAGTTGAAAATTTGACAGCTTTCGCTTTACCATTTTTCAAAATAGAAACGTTAGCCATTGTAATGCCTAGTTTTTCCGATAATTCTGTAACACTCATTTTTCTTTTTGCTAACATGACGTCGAGATTTACAATGATCACCATAATTTACTGCACCTCAAATCGTTAGCTCATTATCCTGCTTTATCTCACTAGCTTTTCTCACTAAATAGGAAAGCATGGAAGTAAAAACAGCAATAATGACTGCGAAAAATAGAATGAGTAACAGAACAACTAAGACATTTGTGTGGTAACTTCCAACCACGAAAAGGTAAAGTAGAGCAGCTACATATAAAACACCTTCCGTCATCGCTAATATGCTTATTATTTTTAATCGATCTGCATTCTTGGCTGTAAAATCCTGATCCGTAGCAATATCCGCACAGATTTTCCATCCTAAACCCAATGCAATAAAAAACGGCATGCCTGTTATCCAGATAAATGCAACAAAAGGTTTATACAATTCCATTAAATTTTGCGAATCCACCAAAAGCTCTTTTCCGGTTTCTGGTCCAATATAGATGCAGAACAGTAAACCAAATAATCCACAAAACACAATTATCAATTTTAACCACCTTGATAATTCTTTTTGCTTCATGTAGCACCTCCTTGATAACTTTCTATTGCTATATTAAACACAAAAACATAATAAGTCAATAATTTTTTATCGTGAAACAATAAATAATTATCGTTCTTTACTTTGTTGTTTTTTCGGTATGCTAGAACTTACTGGAAAAACATCATCCCTCAGCATAGATGTCCCCTCTTTTTGAATCATTCGTTTCAAATCTATGTCATTTACCGAAAAATGCTTGTAAAGTGAGTAAATTATGCTAAAATAAGAACAAGCATTCGCTCTCTCTTAGTACTTTTTCGTGAAAGGATAAGGTTGTAAGAAGTAATTTGGAGCGAATAGCTGATTGAAAAATCATATTATTAACGTCGGATAATCTGTAATTAGTGCTTATAAAAAACGGTTGCTCAGTAACGAGCAACCGTACTTTATCTATTAATATTTCATTAGAAATTCATTCTATCGTCTTAATTAATGGCTTTAGATGCTTGTTTAATGAGTGCAGCTACCATCTTATCCATTTGTGCAAAGCGATCATCATGCGTCTGCCCTTTCACATATCGATAATAAATTTGCTGACAAATCACTGCTAATTTAAAGTATGCAAATGTAATATAATAATTAATTGCTGAGACATCTCGCCCACTTTTCTCCGCGTAGCGTGCAATGAATTCTTCCCGACAATAGAATCCAGGTAAAATCGTAATTGGTGGCTCTCCAAGTGCGTACAGCAGCATTTTTGGATCGTCGGCGTGCATCCAGTAGCTCAATGCTACACCAAGGTCTGCTAATGGGTCCCCAACAGTTGTCATTTCCCAATCAAAAAGCCCAATCATTTCACTATAGTCCTCGGAAAACATTGCATTATTCAACTTGTAATCGTAGTGAATAATTGTCGCCTCCTCATTCGTTGGGACATTTTCTTTTAACCAAGTCGTTAGCGCTTCTACTTCTGCAAAGTGTGACGTTTTTGCCTTATCATAACGTTCTATCCAGCCATCTACTTGACGCTGCATAAATCCTTGTGGCTTCACCATGTCTTTTAATGACGTTTCTTCATATGGTATGGCATGCAGTGCAACAAGCGAATCGACCATCTTTTCAGACAACTGGCGTGCTAAATCTTCTGTATTTTCGGTTCCAGACGGAAAGCGGGTGTCAAGTACGATGCCCTTTTTGCGTTCCATTAAGAAGAAATCACTACCGATTATGGCCTCATCATTGACATAGACATAAGGTGTTGGCACCGTAGCTAAAAATGGATGTAGCGCTGATAGAATCGTATATTCACGTTTCATATCATGCGCCTTCTTCGCAACGGGTCCAAGAGGTGGCCGCCGTAAAACAGCTTCAAAATCCCCGATTTTCAGACAATAGGTTAAATTTGAATGACCGGCACTAAATTGCGTAATTTCTAGCTTGCCCTCTGGTAAGTCTGGAAACTGTGTCTTTAAAAATGCATGCAGCCTTTCTGCATCAATCCGTTCACTTGCCCTTACTTGCATCGTATCCATGATAGCCCTCCTTAAATGATTGCACTCATGCCACCGTCCACGACAATGACATCCCCTGTGACATAGTCTGAAGCTGCCGCCGCTAAAAATAGCGCAACCCCTTTTAAATCATTTTCCGAACCTAAGCGTTTTAACGGTGTGGCCCCCATTAAATAATCTTGTCCTCGCTCAATTAAAATGCGTGACATTTTCGTTGGGAAAAAACCAGGTGCGATTGCATTAACATTCACACCGTAAGGCCCCCATTTCACTGCTAAATCTTTCGTTAAGGTGATGACTGCCCCTTTACTTGCGTTATAGCCAATCGTATCCATGAAATCAGGTAGTGTACCACCAAGCCCTGCAATCGAGGCGATATTAATAATTTTCCCAGACTGCTGTTCCAGCATCACTTTTCCCACTGCCTGGCTCATTAAAAACGTCCCATTGACGTTGACATCAAATACCTTTTGCCAAGCCTCATATGGCATGTCTACAGCTGGTGTGCCCCAAGATGCGCCGCTGTTATTTACTAAAATATCAATACTGCCAAACGATTCCATAGTTTTTGTCAATACATGCGCAACATCTTCCGGTTTTGTCACATCACATGCAAGTGCTAGTGTTTGTACGCCTAATGCCGCTAGTTCTACTGCTACTTCTTCACATGCCTCAACCTTACGTGAGCACAGCACGACATTGGCGCCTGCCTCTGCAAAGCCTTGTGCAATTTGCGCTCCAAGGCCACGCCCTCCACCAGTCACAATAGCCGTTTTACCCTTTAAACTAAATAGGTCTAGTACGCTCATTTCACCAGCTCCTCTTGTTTTGTAGCATGCTTTTTCAATTCAAGCTTCGCAACAGTATTTCGATGGACCTCGTCTGGACCATCAGCTAGACGCAATGTACGTGAATTTGCCCATTGTGCAGCAAGGGTTGTATCTGGTCCCACTCCAGCGGCACCAAATGCTTGAATTGCACGGTCAATCACACGTAATGCCATATTTGGTGCTACAACTTTAATCATTGCAATTTCAGCTTTTGCTGCTTTATTACCAACCGTGTCCATCATATAGGCAGCCTTTAACGTTAATAGTCTCGCTTGCTCAATATCAATGCGAGATTCTGCAATACGCTCACGCATCACCCCTTGGTCTGCCAATGGTCGATGGAAAGCTTTTCGCTCCTGTACTCGTACACACATTTCTTCTAAGGCACGTTCAGCAGCTCCAATCAGACGCATACAATGGTGAATACGGCCTGGCCCCAATCGACCTTGTGCAATGGCAAAGCCCTTACCCTCACCCCATAATATATTTTCTACTGGTACCCGAACATTCGTAAATGTAACCTCACCATGTCCTTCTGGTGCGTGGTCATAACCAAAAGCTGTTAACATACGCTCAATTTTAACGCCTGGCGTATCCATTGGTACTAAAATCATCGACTGTTGCTCATGGATTGGTTTCGTAGCATCTTTATGTTTGCCCATAAAAATAGCAATTTTACAGCGTGGATCTCCAGCTCCTGTTGTCCACCACTTATGACCATTTAATAGATAATCATCGCCATCACGTTCAATACTTGCCTCAATATTTGTTGCATCACTTGACGCCACTGCTGGCTCTGTCATCGCAAAGCAGGAACGAATATCCCCTCGAAGTAATGGTTCTAGCCATTGCTTCTTCTGTTGTTCAGAACCGTAACGCACAAGTACTTCCATATTCCCTGTATCAGGCGCATTGCAATTAAACACTTCAGGCCCGAGAAGAGAACGCCCCATAATTTCACAGAGCGGTGCATATTCTAAATTGCTTAGACCAGCACCATACTCGCTATCAGGCAAAAATAAATTCCATAAGCCCGCTTCCTTCGCCTTCGCCTTCAATTCCTCCATAATCGGTGGAATTGCCCCCCAGCGATCCTCCATTGCTTCTACTTGTGCAGCATACACGGCTTCATTTGGATAAATATGTTGCTCCATAAAATTCGTTAGCTTCTCTTGTAGTGCTACCACTTTTTCGCTATAAGAAAAATTCATATGAAAGCCCCCTTTGATTAAACATCGAATTTAAAATGAATGATTATTCATTCTTATTCTTACAATAAATGTTACCGCTATATTTCTCGTAAATCAATCACCTATTAAACAAAAATTTGAAATAAAGGGAAAATTCATACACAAACACCATAATTACTCTCACCGATTTGTCGTTGGTTAAAAAGAGCTGATAGAACATAAAGTTTCATTGAAATAACATTCACAACATTTTTCGCTTGTTAAAGAATTGATTAATATCGTCAATTAATTGACGAATCGCAAAAGGAAGATGTCGATTTTTCAAATACACCAAGTAAACATTTCGTTGTAAAGCTGGACAATCAATTTCTTTTTGTACGATTGTTTTCGCAGTAGGCCCTTGTAAATAATTTTCCGGTAGAATGGTAATACCTAAATTTTCTCGAACAAGTGACACAGCCGTTTCAAAACGTTCAATTTCAAATTGAATAGTTAATTCTTTGCCTGCATTTTCAAAGGTATTCAATATATCTTGTCTCGTTTGAAAACCTTCAGTACTAATAATAAAAGGCTCCTTACATAAATCAGTAATGGTCAGTTTATCTTTTACTGCTAATGGATGATTTAATGGTAAAACTGCAACAAGTCGTTCTTCATATAAGCACTTTACTTCAAAATCCTCGTCATCAATCAACTGATTCGTAATAATTAAATGTGTTTTATAACTTCTAAGCGATTTTTTTACACGTTTACTGCCCAATATATCTACTAAATGAATCTTCATCTGCGGATATTCCTTCTTATAGACAGTAATAACTTTTGGTAACCAGTGCTTGATAGATTCCATCACGCCAATGGTTATTTCACTAGTGCCATGCACGACAACTTCGTCCATTTCTATTTTTAAAATCTCCATATTTTTTAATATCACTTTTGCTCTATCATAAAGCAGCTGGCCAGCTTCTGTTAAATGAAGATTTCTCGTATTTCTTTCAAGTAATTGTGAACCAATTTCTTGTTCTAATTTCTTTATAGCGTTACTTAAAGAAGGCTGAGATATATGCAGTTTTTCTGCCGCCTTCGAGTAATTCATTTGTTCAATCACCGCTATAAAATATTGCAATTGTTTCAAATCCATAACAACACTCCTCTATATTTATAGCTAAAAACTATAGATTAATAACAATTATATATTAGTAATTATAATTGTGCGAATATATAATGAATTTACACTACATGAATATTGCTAACGGAGTTGATAAAGATATGTATACGATGACAGATAAAAAACAATGGAAAGGCCGAATAGACTCAACAACAAATACGAGCAGTTTCCGCTTACATCAAAAAGTAACTCGAATTCCTATTAATGATGTAAGCGCTTCAGATAGTCTCCAAGCGGGGATTGTAGGTTTTATCTGCGATGAAGGCGTACGTCGCAATCAAGGGCGAATTGGTGCGGCAAATGGGCCAAATGCACTTCGCGAATCATTAGCAAGCTTGCCATGGACATTTGACGAGGATCAGCAAATTGTCGATGTCGGAAATATTCTTTGCCTAAATCATGCTTTAGAGGATGCACAGCGTGAGCTTGGCGAGATTGTCGAAATATTACGAAAGAAAAAAATGAAGTGTGTCGTACTTGGCGGTGGCCATGAAACGCTATATGGACATTATTTAGGTGTTCGTGCTTCATTGCAAAGCGAGGCCAAAATCGGCATTATAAATATCGATGCACATTTTGATTTACGTTCATACGATACGCAACCATCCTCTGGTACCATGTTCCGCCAGATTTTAGAGCAAGATGCAAATACAGATTATTTTGTGCTAGGCATCCAGCGATACGGTAACACCAAGGAGTTATTTGACAAGGCACACGAGCTACAAGTGAAATATGTATTAGAAGAACATCTAACAGCACAAAGTAAACCTCAAATAATCCATGACTTGCAACAATTTATGGATGGACATGACTATATTTTGTTAACTTTATGTATGGATGTACTAAACGCGGCAGTTGCACCGGGCGTAAGTGCCCCATCACCGTTTGGACTCGATCCAACATTTGTACGTACACTAATTCAACAAGTGACTTCCCATCCAAATACACATTCCTTTGATATTTGTGAGGTAAATCCATTACTTGATGAGAATGGACGAACAGTCAAATTAGGTGCCTACTTTGTCTATGAAGCACTTAATAACTTACTTAGGGGGAATGGTTAATGATGGAATTTAATCAAATAACAACAATATTTTTAGCAGTCGCACTATTCGCATTGGGCAGTTTGCTCATCAATAAAATAAATTTTTTAAAGCGTTTCTGTATTCCAGCTCCAGTTGTTGGCGGCTTACTTTTCGCCGCGTTAGCAACAATTTTAAAGACAACTGGCGTTTTAGAAATTACGCTGGATACTTCCTTACAAAGCCTATTTATGATTACATTTTTCACAACAATCGGTTTAGGTGCAAGTTTTAAACTTGTGAAACTAGGAGGTAAACTTTTAGTCATCTATTGGTTGGCATGTGGCTTCCTAGCACTTATGCAAAATGTTATTGGCGTATCACTTGCTTCACTTATGGGTATTCATCCTTTAATCGGTATGATGGCCGGAGCCGTGTCAATGGAAGGTGGACACGGTGCAGCAGCAGCATTTGGACAAACATTAGAAGATTTAGGTATTTCATCAGCTATGACAATCGGCGCAGCAGCGGCAACATGTGGTTTAGTAGCTGGGGGTCTAATCGGTGGACCGATTGTCAAATATTTAGTGAGTAAATATAATTTAACACCAGACGAGCAGGAAACAGAAGAAGTTGACTACGAAAATAAAAAAGAACAAATTACATCAGACTCATTCTTTACACAAGTATTGCTAATTACATTTTGTATGGCTGTGGGTACGTATGTTGGCACATTATTCTCAGAAGCTACAGGCTTTGTCTTACCAGGCTATGTGGGTGCGATGTTTGTGGCGGTATTCGTTCGTAATATATTGGACAAAGTAAAACCTGACGCAATTAATATGAAAAGCATTTCTTTAATCGGTGACGTAACACTAGGTATTTTCTTATCCATGGCGTTAATGAGCATTAGACTATGGGAAATTGCAGATTTAGCACTACCACTATTTGTTATTGTTTTTGTGCAAGTATTATTTATCGTGTTATTTAGTACATTTGTATTATTTAAATTACTCGGTAAGAATTACGATGCTGCTGTAATGGTTGCTGGGTTTGCCGGACATGGCTTAGGTGCAACACCGAATGCGATGGCCAATATGTCCGCCGTTGTTCAACGTTTTGGACCTTCGAAAAAAGCTTTTATCGTTGTACCGATTGTAGGTGCATTTTTAATCGATGTCTTTGGCATCCCTATTATTATTACAACAATCAATTTATTTAAATAATAAGCAAAGCCGTGCATTCGTCTTAACAGACAATTGCACGGCTTTTTAACTCTTAATATAGCTTAAACTTAATAGTATTTAATTATTGTAATATTTCACTAACGGTTACAAATTCATAGCCCTGCTGTTGTAAATAAAGAATGACATTCTCAAGACCATTTGCTGTAGATTGGTGGATATCATGCATTAAAATGATACTTCCATCTTTCACTGAAGCTTTGACATTTGCTAATATTTTGTCTGCGTTACGATGCTTCCAGTCAAGCGTATCCACTGACCATAAAATAGAAGGCATCGTAATGACAGCACGCACTTGTTCACTCGTCGCTCCATACGGTGGTCGGAAAACTGTTGGATATTGTCCAATAGCAGCGTAAATGGCATTGCTTGTACGGTCAACCTCTTGTTTAACATTTACTTTCGTTAAAGTTGTTAACTTTGGATGATTCCAAGTATGGTTACCAATTTCATGGCCTTCCTCATAAACTTTCTTCAGAGTCGCTGGGTTTCTCGAAACATTTTTACCAACCATAAAGAAGGTTGCTTTTACATCGTATTTTTTTAAAATCGCTAAAATTTGTGGGGTTACTTTTGCATCGGGTCCATCATCAAATGTTAACGCCACTCGTTTTTTTGCACCTTGCGCTACGGTAACGCCTTTATTATATACCTTGTTATCAAGAATCATGACATCCGCCAGCTCTGATGCCTTTATGTAGCCTTGCTGATCGCCCGCTTCAACATATGCCCAACCTGCAAATGTAGCATAGTGTTGCACAATTGTTTGATTAGCAATCGTCCCAATAACTTTACCACTTGGACTAGCCGTCAAATGGACCGCGGCACCGTTAACAGCATTTACCCGCTTCTTAGTTAGAGTCGGTTTCTTTAAAGTATTTGTTGCGGCATACCCTGTTTCATGTCCATATTGGACAAAAGACCAACCACCAGGTGCTGTTCCATACACAACAACGGTACTGTTTTCATAGAGTTGTCCTGTCTTTTGTGCGCTAGGACTTGGATATGTAAACAAACTCGTGCCACCCTTTTTTGCCACAATTAACTTCTCTGACGTAGGATTCGTTAATGTAGTCGTTGCCACATACCCTTCTAGCTGTTGTGTTTGGATATGTGTCCATTCCTGATTAAATGGTGTAGCTTTCACAAAACTCCCTTGTGCAACATGACCCATTACGGCGCTTTCTGTAGAAGCTTCACCATAAACTGTGGCATCCTTTGTAACCTGCTGGATAACTGATGAACTCTCAGCATTTGCAGTAGCTTGGCCTACAACTACGACACTTATCAAAAATGTCAAAAACATAGCATAGGATAAAAATTTTTTCATCATTCTACACCGCCTTTTTACAATCACTGCTGTCATTTTCCTATGTGAAATATCCGCAAAACATAGGATCTGATTTTTATTATAGAAGAATAGATTGTTCCAGAAAATAGTATAAATCAACTAGAATCCGTTATTGAAAATTGTTTAATGGATGTTTTCGTTTGGTATAAAAATAGCTTTAGCAATTGCTTCATCTCTTGAAATAGAGGGAGCAAACCACCTACTCTATGATTCATTGTCTGTTTTGTAAATAACACGTAGCACCTCCCCACTCAAATTGAATTGGTCGATTGTATCCCCCCAGTGCCAGCTATCTTACTGACATTTTGATGATCGCGTGCCGGCACAGGGCTCCCAAGTGTGACCTTATCTATTTCAGGCACCTTTACTTCGCACCCTGTTAATAAGACGATACAGGGAACAAAAAAAGTTACTACTTTTTTAAATTTTTTCCACCTATAGCGCAGCATATGCAGCAAGTGCATCTTCAACATGGAATGGTGTTGTCCACGGACCCGATGCATTCGTAGTGACAAAAATAAATAATGCATCATTTTTTTCGATAACAGAGGCTAAGCATAGCCCCGCTTCTGGCGTATACCCTGTTTTACCCCCTACAATGGCATCTGCAACTCCTGGCATTTTAGAATAAAGTGTACTTGCTATAGTAAGCTCATCAGGTACATATGTTGTATAACTTTTTGTCGTCAAAATTTGATAAAAATATGGATTTTCAATAGCATAACGAAATAACCGACTAATATCTCGAACACTGGATACATGTGCAGCATCATGTAGACCACTGGTATTGGCAAAATGCGTGTCAGCTAACCCCAGTTCACGAGCTTTATCATTCATCAGTGCAACAAACTCCCCCTCGCTACCGGCAATAACATTCGCAAGCGTAGCTGTTGCATCTGCACCGGACGCCAGTAATGTACCGTATAACAAATCTTCAATCGTCACTAAATCCCCTGCCTTAAAGCCTGCCATGGAGGCATTTTGTGCAGTAAACTCCGTAATTGTTTGTGGTGCAACCATAGTTTGCATCTGAAGATCCTCACTGGCCTCAATAGCTACGATTGCCGTCATTATCTTCGTTAACGATGCTGGATAGATAATGGCATCTGCATTTTTTTCATATAACACGTCACCATTTTCGTTCAGTAATAAAGCATTTTTACTATGTAACGAAGGTAGCTCAATTACAGCCTGCTCCGATGGTTTATTAAAATAAAAATAGGATGCCACAACACCTATACAACAAAGTAAAATGAATTTTTTCAAAAAAACGCCCCCTATAGTAATTATAATAAAGGACAAATCTGAATATTCCTGTTGGCAATTTATGAAGAAATTATTAAGAACTTGAGAAGTTGTTATCATCGATCGTTCTCAATTCACTGCAATAGACGAACCTTGGACGCTGTTACTATTCATTAGTCGCTCTTTTCTTCGTTTATTCACCAAATGAAATAGGTAATAGTCTACCTCGTTGTACTCCTGACATTTCCAAAGTGATAGCATTCATTGTACTTTAAGTAATCAGACCCATTTTAATTTTCCAGAAGAGTAATTATTAACTTCTGGTTAATGGACATATTACCAACCACATACCAATTTCTAAACATAGATTACTGATGTAAGGCAAGTGCTGGCTTTACTTAACAATCAAGAAGGGAAGTTGACAATGGAGGACAAAAGATACGTGATGAATTGCAATTACGATAAAGGTCATAAAGCCTACAAATACAGTATTATTGAAAATCATTCCGATTATGAAGACGACCAATGGGATTATAAAATCGACATTCACAAATACAAGGTCGACAAATGTCGCTGTCGTAAAGATGACAAACACTACCACGAAGACAAATGTCGCTGTCATAAAGAAGATAAATGCCGATATGAAGACGACAAACACTTCAGCCATAAAGACGATAAAGGCGATCATAGATATGACAACCATTGTAAAAATTGTGTTTGTAATCAATTAAGAAAATTAGAACCCGGGACTTTAGTAGATGTATTCTTATCGAGTGGTGTTAGTTTCTGTGCTCTTACTTTTATCAGCCTGGATCCGCGAAATTGCTGTGCACACTTTCTAGAATTAGGAGAAACGCATAAACCACTTACCATAGACTGTCAAAAAATTGACGCTATTCGTAGAAATCATTGCTAACTTTTAAGGGGTCTCTTCCTATACGGAAGACCCTTTTAATGTTGTTTTCCCCCAGACAAATTCGTTAAACATTTAGAAACGAAACTTGTCTCCAATTATGTAAGAGTAGTCACCGTTAATAAAAATCATCGAATTCTAAGGAAATTCGATTAATCTTCTTATTGGATAATTTAAAGAACACATCTTGGGCTACTTCTAGCTTTAGTGCATTGTCCTTTTCTAGCCCAGCGTAGATCCCACGTAAAATCCGCCCTGTCAAACCATGAGAAACGGCAAGCACTTTTGGTTCATGTTTAATGCTATCGAGCCAATCTGTTAGTCTACTTACAACTGCATCATAACTTTCTCCATTTGGAGCTTTAAAATACCAATTATAGACATCTGAATTGTTAAAAAAGCTTGGCCATGTGTTTTCAAATTCTTTAGTTGTTAACCCAGCCCAATCTCCTACATCCACTTCGGTTAGTCGATTGTCCTTCGCTACATTTTTAACATCATATCCAATTGCTTCACAAATAATTTCGGTACTTTTTAAGGCCCTACCTAATGGACTTGAAACAACCTTCCAATCATTAGGATTCCCGATTAAACTTTTCAACATGTCAGCATTTTGTCGAACTTGTTCTATTCCAACATCCGTCAAAGGGGAATCGAGCACGCCTTGGTATCGTCCTTGTTTATTAAATTGCGTTTCCCCATGACGAAGTAAGTAAATAATTTGATCCATTCACGACGCCCCCTTTTCAATCTCAAAGTTTTACTAATCGCATTGTACAGTTAAACTCACAACAGTACAAACATAAATACAGCAGCAAAGAACAAACATAATGGGCTATAAAACCATGTATCGTTTCTAGCAAACTGAGAATGTTTTATTTTTTTGAAAAATCCTACATATTTAAAATCACCGATAGCTCGGATAAAGAAAACAACCGTACAAACAATACAGCCCATTCTAGAAATAATATTTGCTTGAAAGCTTTGTAAAAAATCGCCTTGTACAAGTAGCAGCAATGCTGCCATACAAATAAGGACTGCTACCAATAGTGTCCCCGTTTTCCTCGGAACAAAAGCTAGTCCATCTCCCCCTCCCTTAACGGGTATGACAACAGTAGAACTCCAACGGCCTCCACAAGCCCAATAAACATGGAGCATACTAATAAGGCATAGCATACTGACAGCTAATAACGTCAAAATCAATTTCATTTGTTTTCCTCCAATGCCATTTTATTTATAAAACATACGCTTCCGTATGTTACGGCGTGAAATTTGTCCCTACACCTATACAACTGTTAGGGACATTTAAAATCATATATTTACTAATAGCTCAAACATTTTTTCTATATCAAAATTAGGATTTGCTTCAAACCTAGTCATCCACCCTACATATGTTAAATAAGCAAGTCTCGCTCGGTCTACCGCTTGTGAATCGCCTATTCCTTTTTTTTGATATAATTTTGCAACGCAATAAATTCTTTGTTCCTCAATTTCTACTAAGCGCGCGGCCACATGTGCATTGTATTTAGCCCAGTCGTAAATTCCAATCTCGATTTTCTTATTACTACTAAAGCTAATGCGTAAAAGTTGTTCTAATGAGGAATCCTCTTGTTCCATACTATGAATTATCCGCTTCGTTGCATGTATTTCCCAATAATCTATCATCGAATTTAATAGATCTTGATGGTCACGAAAATAGTGGTAGAAGCTCCCTTTGCTTATTTTCAGTGAACGAGCAAGTGTTTCGATGCGAACTTTATGTATGCCAACTTCGGCTAATTGCTGTAAACCAGCCTTTACCCAGTCTTCTCTTGTTAATTGCATAATTCACCTCCTCATTAATATAAGATACGGTAGCGTATGTTTTTATCAGATTACTTCTTAATCTAAACTTTGTCAATTTAATTCATCCAATGTGGAGACGTCCATGAATTTTAAAGAAAGGCTGTGTTTAATTACAGTGTTAATATAATCACCCGTATAATTGTTCAAAAACAAGATTAAGAGTATACGTTCAGGTTGTTTTAAACTATTAGATACACTTTCTTTTGATACGAATGAACGTAGTATTCTAACATTTGAGATGAAAAGTTGTTTTTTTCCGATGAATGAAACAAACGCAATAATTCCATTAAGAAAAATTATAACTTAGAAAGGGGTTAAATCGTCTATAAATTAGACAAAACAAGTTGCCTTCGTTGAAAAAAGGACAGTAGTACCGTCCTTATATAAAATGCCATTCCCTTGTTTCTTATTTTGAATAAATTCCCCTTGATAGATGATTTGCCCTTTTAAATACATAATGCCGTTGCCCTGCTTCATATGATTGACAAATTCACCTTCGAATAATAGTTCACCCTCCTGGTCAAAAATCGTACCCATGCCATCATAAATGTCATAGCTTGAAACATTTTTCTTGACGCCTCCGCGATACATGACGATGCCATGTGGATAAAAAAGTTCTTTTTCTTCATAATTATGTGTCATTTAATTGCTATCCTTTATCATTTCAGTATATGCTCAATTATAGCGTGGAGTGGAATACATAAGAATGAATTTTCAGAATTTAAGGAGAGCCACATGAAAAAAAGATATAAAATACTTTCCGGTATATTACTTACCCTCATCATTCTCTACATATCTACAATGCTATTAACGAGAGATTCAACTTTTGATAAGGAGGTATTGGAAATGCTCGAAATAGAGCATATTGATGAAGTTGAAATCATTCGAGCATCCGACGAAAAAACAATCAATATAACTGATGCAGCTATGATTGATCAAATCATGCAACATTTTAATGAGCAACCACTCCGAAAAGTACGTTTTTCTAACTCAGACTTTAAAGAGGCTTATTGGCTAACATTACGTCTTCATGATGAACGGACAATTGGTATGCGTCTTGACGATTCAAAGCATCTCTATGTTTTTTTGTACGAGGAAAATTATATGAAAGATTACAAGCTATTAGATGACTTGGATCTAACGTTTATCGAAGAATTATTTTGAGGACAGATAGCAAAACCCGTGTACCAATATACACGGGTTCATCTCTTATATATACAGATAGTTTTGTTGCATGGATTGAATGATATCAATCATTTCTTCTCTTAATTCGAGAGGCTCCAGCACCTCAATACTCGCCCCTTGGCTAAGTAGCCACATTTTAATACCGCGACCAAAAACTTCCGCTTCAAATATGCATTGCCCTTCTTTATTTGACAACATTTTAGCTGTTGGTAACCGATCTAATACTGCCTGTGGCGATATGCCTGTAAATATAAATTTCATGCGCATGAGTTCTCCAGCGTGCATAAATTGAATACGCTTGCGAAATTCCCCTTCCTGAAAACGTTCTGAATAGGGTATTTGAAATTTCTTCTCAAGCTCAAGGAAATGTTGAATACGATCAATACGATACACAATAGGCAAATCCTTTTCATGCTTGCTATCATAAGCTATTAAATAGAAATAGTATTCCGAGAAAATAACGCCAAGTGGCTTTAAGATTTTTTCTGTAGGCATTGTCTCGCCTTCTCGTAAATAATCAATTTTAATCAACTTCTTCTTTTGAATCGCTTCTGATATAGCCCAAATTAAATGCAGTAAGGACTTTTTATGATTTAAATCCACGTATAAGTGTTTCTCATTTAAAATTATATTATGAATAAACTCTTGTTTATCTGCAGCTACAATAGAAATAAGTTTATCTATAATGTCACTCATTTCCGATTTTAGTAGTGCTCTTGATTCGATTAGTATTTTAACAATCGCTAACACTTGCTCTTTCGATAAAATCTTTTTTCCTGTATTCGTAAGCTTATATAGTTTTTCTGTCCGCACATACTCTAAATGACAATCTAATTTAGCTTGTTCAATATAGGCTCTAATTTGATCTAAATCTCGTTGTATGGTTTTTTCACCAACATTATGTGTAAATGCTTCTTGCTTTTTGTTTATTCCTTGACCATCCATCAGTCTGTCAAACATTGAAATGACACGATAGCCTTTGTTTTGTTGTGAATCCACCATATATCCCACTCTTTCTCCATAGTTACTCTCTCATTATACAAAACGAGATGGACACTATTAGTCCTTTTAACTATGAAATTTCTATATTTTTGGTATAATTGGTACTATACTAATTAAACAACAAAACATCTTCAAACAGACTGAAAATACCACTTTTTTGTCATAATTAACAATATTAATACAAAAAGAAGACTTCAATCAATTTGACTGAAGCCCTTGAGAAAGTTATAACTTTAATTTTACTGCTGTTCCGTACGCTAATACTTCGGAAGTCCCATCCATTACAGACGATGTGGAAAATCTTACACCTACTATCGCATTTGCCCCTAATTGTTGCGCTTCTTGTACCATTACCTTTGTGGCAATTTCTCGGGAACGAACGAGCATTTCTGCATACTCTTTCATTTCTCCACCGACAATATTGCGAAGCCCTGCAATCATATCACGACCGACATTTCTGGATTGCACAGAGTTGCCCTTCACTAGGCCTAGTGTTTCTTCAATGTGTTTTCCTACTATCTCATCCGTTGTAGACATTAACATACGCTTTCCTCCTAGAAGTTCAACTTTTGAATTGCTTTAACAGCATCTTCAATTGAAGAAGCGATTATACCATTACGCTTAATCAGGCCTATTACAAATAAATTACGATAGACAAACTGATTTTCGATACCATCTCGGACAAGTGCTTCTATTTTCATCATGTTTTCTCGCCCTTGCTGACGAACATCTGTAAATACGCCAACGATTGGACGATTAAGCATAGAAAAAGCACCAATTTCAGCTGCGACACCTGAATCTATTTCTACACCGTCTAAAACCGCCACTAAAACATCGCTACTTTGCAGCATCATTAAATCAGCCTCTGCAATCGCTAAACTATCCGCATAGGCTGTTTTATCATTAATTGCATCATTCTCCTGTGGTACATATAATTCAATGCCTGGTACGGCCTGTCGAATTGCTGCCGCAAGTTGTTCGTTGACTAAACGATCTCCTAACGAAAATAAGCCGTTTGCTAAATATGCTTTCATACTATGAACTCCTTAAAGTAATGATTTTTCAAAAATAATTTTATGTCGACCCTTTTCATCAACAAATGTAGACACAATGTCAAATTCATGCTTAATATTTGTAATAAGCATTGCTTTCTTTGTATTTCTACCATATGTACGTACCTTTTTATAGCCAAGTAATTGCAGTCTGTCGTGTTGCTTGTTCATTAATTGACTGGCAATTCCTTGACCACGCATTCTCTCATGAACACCGCCTAGCCAGCTATAAAAAACACCGTCGGGTTGTTCATAGCCAAGCTTAAAGCCAATAATTTCGTCTTGTTCTACTGCAAATAGACATAATAGCCCTTTTTTACTTTCCATTTTTTCCAATGAAAGCTTATTCCCGTCGAAAACATGAGCATGAATCAACTGTAATTGGTCTAGCCAGGCATAGGGCATACCATCAATAACAACAATATGCATTTCTCTACCACCTCGTCTCCAGTTTCCCATTATAGCAGAAAAGGGCAACTTACATTAGAAAGGACAAAATTATTTCGATCCAGCCATCGCGTCAATTTAACCATACAAAATTGCTGGCTCGCGTACTGCATGTAAATAGTTTGCAAGCTTCCCAGCAAATACTTCCTCTAAATAAGGCAATTGTGCGATGCAATGTGGTGTCATTAAAGCCGGATTTTGATAAACCTTTAACCCTCCAGCTTTTAACAGCATCGCCACAAATTGAGAACAAAAATAGGCACGCTCTCTTCTCACTTCTTTTTGCACCATAACACCAAATAAGCCGATGAAATTATATTTATAACGTTCTCGATTCCAATACATATATTGAACGATTTTCATCATTTCTAAATACTGATAATGCGAAACTTTACAGCGATAAATAACGCAGTCAGCAGCTTCAAACAGCCCTAATTCTGCATCTTCTCTTAAAAACCCACCACTTAATGGGTTATTTAATTGTCTTCGCCCAAAGCTATACATTTCAAAAAGGCCTTCATCAAATGCAACAGATGCATGATTCATCTCTTTTCCCGTATACATTCCGATAGCTTTTGACAATAATGTGCCGGTTTTTGTTAATACTATGTAAATGGTATATGCCATATCTTCACCTACTTCAATTTTCTCAGCTATTAGCAATACGTATCAGCTCTTCATTTAGTTTCGTATTTTCTATTATTTCTATTATACAATTTAAATCTTAAGTTTTTACTGCTAGTACCTGAAGATTTCCTTAATTTTTATCATGATTGTATTTTATTAATGATAGATTCGATTCTATCAAAGTTTTAAAAGTCTTAATTTTTCGCCACCTTTATTTATATGTCTAAAATTTTATTCTTATGTGGAGGATTTTGAGGTACACACAATTTTTTTATGGAGTTCCTGGGGTAAGAGATTCTTGACGGCTGCATAGGCTAAATCAATGCTTTCTGAATTCTCTTAGCAAACAATCGTTGTTGATTAATCACTACTTATATTGTTGAATAAACCGTCCAAAATATTAACCATATTGTAGAGTAATTATTGCTAAAATGCGAAAAAACTGAAATGATTATAGTTAAACAAGACATTCTATAAAATTACTAAATAAGGGTTCTTTTTCTAAAATGATTTTTTATTTATCATAAAAATGGAGTTAATAGGTATTTTTGTTGCAATAAACTAAAAAATCTATCTCCCTGTACTCCGTTAGATCTCCATTGTCTTAGCATTCATTTCAATTAGGTATTCAAACTATTTCAATTTTCTTAGTAAAAAATTTATTAAGTTCTGTTTTCATGGACATATTACCAATCACCTTTCATTTTCAAATCATAGATTAGTATTGTAAGGCTAGCGCTGGCCAGAACTAACAAAAAGGGAGATTAAAAAATGGAAGATAATAGATATATGAAACACATGAATTGGGATTTTAATACTTTCAATAAATTTGACAAATGTCATTGCGAATCTAAAAAATATTATTACGAATATCACAAATGTGATTGTAAACACGACAAATGTGGGTGCAAAAAAGATAAATGGGAACACGAGCGTAAACACGACAAATGTGAGTGCAAAAAAGATAAATGGGAACACGAGCGTAAACACGACAAATGTGAGTGCAAAAAAGATAAATGGGAACACGAGTGTAAACACGACAAATGTGAGTGCAAAAAAGATAAATGGGAACACGAGTGTAAACACGACAAATGTGAGTGCAAACATGATGAAAAACATAAAGATCATGACTGTAAAGGTTGCGTTTGTAATCTATTAAAACGCTTTGAGCCAGGAACTTTAGTTGACGTCCTATTAGCAGGCGGCGGTAGTTTCCTTTATGTTTATTTCTTAGCCTTAGACCCGAAAAATTGTTGTGCGTACTTCCTTGAAGTAGGAGACGCTGCTGCAGCTACGCCAATTGTCATCGACTGTCAAAAAATCGCCGCTATTATCAAAAGAAATTCTGTGGCGTAACTTTTACTGGGTCTCTTCCCCTATGGAAGAGGCTTTTTAATATTAATATCCCTCAATAGTGTCCTAAACAGCAAAAAGATCACTCATAATGTAAACAATGAGTGACTTTTTATAAAATGCTTTGAAATGGCATTATTTACTTCTCACAAACAGCAGTTTAACCCACTGATTAACTAAAAATGGCATGCAGGACAAGCTATAAATTAAACCTAATTGTGCGCCACTTAATGTTGCCACCTCGAACATACCCGTAAACGATGGAACAAATAATACTAAATGTAGACTTAAAAATCCTATTAAAAATGCTAGCCACGTATATTTATTAGAAAATACACCAATTGTGAAGAGCGATTCTTTCGATCGGGAGTTAAAGCCATGTACTAATCTTGACAAACATAAGGTTGTAAAGGCCATTGTGGTTGCCGTTAGAGTATCTCCGGTTGACAAACCTATGCGAAAAGCAATAATTGTAGAGATAGCAATTAATAATCCTTCAAGCATCACTTGGGTAGTAAAAGCTTTATTCAGTAATGGTGTGTGAATATTTCTAGGCTTGTCCTTCATTGTCTTTTTATTGTGAGGCTCTAAACCGATTGCAATCGCTGGCAAACTATCAGTAAGCAAGTTAATAAATAATAGATGCACGGGTGCAAAGGGAACTGGCAAGCCTAATACCGTAGCATATAATACAACAAAAATTGCACCTGCATTGCCTGATAATAAGAATAGAATGGCGTTTTTAATGTTCGTATAAAGGCTTCTCCCATTCGAAATAGCCTTGACAATTGTTGAAAAATTATCATCCGTTAAGATCATTGAGGATGCATCTTTCGCTACCTCAGTACCGGTAATTCCCATTGCCACACCGATATCAGCTTGTTTTAAAGCAGGACCATCATTGACCCCATCTCCGGTCATAGCAACTACATTTCCTTTTTCCTGCCAAGCTTTAACGATGCGAATTTTCTGCTCCGGTGTTACTCGTGCGTAGACAGAGAGAGCTGGAACCAATTCTTGTAGTTGCCGATCCGTTAAACCTTCAATTTCATATCCTTCGATTGCTTCTGAAGGGTCTTTTAATATACCAATTTGTTTAGCAATAGCAGTTGCTGTTATTTTATGGTCACCAGTAATCATAACTGGTTTAATACCAGCTTTTATGCAACTTTCAACAGCAGCTTTTGATTCTTTCCTCGGAGGATCCATCATCGCCGTTAATCCAACGAAAATTAAATCTCTTTCATGTTCTACATTAAGCGTTTGACTTGCCTTCATCTCCTTGTAAGCAATTGCTAATACCCTTAAACCATTCATAGAAAAGTTACGATTCACTTCTTCAATTTTTTTACGCTGTTCTTCTGTAATATCAATACTTCCTTTAGCCGTTTCGATTTTTACAATTTTAGATAGTAGAACATCTAATGCTCCCTTAGTAATCATAATATTTTTCTGATCGATATGATGCACTGTACTCATTAGCTTTCTGTCTGAATCAAAAGGAAGTTCTGCCACTCTTGGATAGTGCTCTCTTAGCATTAACTCGTCAAAACCGTACTGCTTCCCTAATTTCACGAGTGCAATTTCAGTGGGGTCTCCTATTTCTTTCTGATCACTTCCCAAGGCGTTATTACATAACAATGCTTTTACAATAAGTTTTTTCTGCATCGCATTTTCTGTATGTAGTTGATCATGCGGTATGACTTTTTGATCAACATATACTTGTTGAACAATCATTTTATTTTCAGTTAAAGTTCCTGTTTTATCTGAACAAATAACAGAAACACTTCCCAGACTTTCAACAGCATAAAGCTTTCGTATGATGGCATTTTCTTTCGCCATTTTTTGTGTCCCAAAAGCCAGTACGATGGTAACAATTGAACTTAATGCTTCTGGAATTGCCGCCACTGCAAGTGAAACTGCAAACATAAATGATTCTACTAACTCCCGTCCTCGAATAAGGTCAATCGTAAAAATGACGACACAAATCATCGTAATACCTAATGCTAATTTTTCACCAAATTGATCTAGACTCACTTGTAGAGGTGTTTTTTTCTCTTTTGCCGTATCCAATAAGTTTGCAATTTTCCCTATTTCTGTTTCCATCCCAATAGCTGTGACAATTACAGTGCCACGTCCATTCGTAACAAAACAACCGGTGAAAACCATATTTTTTTTATCAGCGATGGTTATTTGATGTTCTTTAATGGGCGCTGTACTTTTCGCTACAGCTAATGACTCACCTGTCAACGAACTTTCATTTATATGCAAATTATGACTTTCTAATAATCTGCCATCAGCATTGATATAATCTCCAGCCTCTAAAAAAAGAATATCACCAACCACAATGTCCTTTGATGAAATCTCTACTATCTGATTATTTCGCATCACTTTTGCAACTGGAGAGGTCAAAGCTTTTAGATTGTCCAAAGACTGTTCTGCCTTGACATGCTGTATTGTGCCCAAGATTGCATTTAAAAAAACGACAATCATAATGACAATAGTACTTTCTACTTCACCTAATAGTAATGAGATAACAGCAGCAACAATTAAAATAATGACTAATAAATCTTTAAACTGTCCGAAGAAAACCGCGAATGTACTTATTTTTTTTCCTTCCGCCAATTTATTATACCCGTATACTTCTTGTCGCTTTTGGACGTCTTCATCACTCAATCCTTGATTTGTTACGTTCAACTGTGCCATGACTTCATCTGATAAATGTTGATGATATTGTGCCATTTGATTCCCCTTCCAGTGTGTAATTACTAGACCATCGTGCTCATTAAAAAGAAACTGCACTATTTTACCTACTTACTATAGTGTCTCTCATATCCTATAAAGACTGTCAAAACAAAAGGGAGATAGAGGAAACGGAATATTTATTTATGTTCTAGTAGTAAACATATCTTTATCCTGCATATACAATTTGATAGCTTACATTTCTTTTGTTATAGCCCTCCATGTGGTTCTCCATCTCCGTAATACTCAATATTATTCCTTGTTGTATTCCAGTATGATAATAATTGATATAGAAATTAAATTATTTGTTAGATTAGTGAGAATATAATATAGACTCGCCATAACGAAAGAATTATCAAGCTTTTTGAGAGCACTTCACGGGGACACTTTATACTAGGAATTGCGTTTATACAAAAAATATGGCTTGTCATAGTCAAAGACTACAACAAACCACCGTTTATATTCTCTTAAGGTTACTTCAATAACCATAAGAGAACTTTTGCACATTTAACTATCTCTTGTTGGGATAAAAAAAGAGCTTGTAATCAAAAAAACCGCTGTCATTTGCTTTTACCGATACTGGGAAACAGTTACCCTTTATAGCTAACTTCCCCAGTCTCGACTAATTCCTTAAGTCCCATAAACATTAAATTCCAACCATGTTCAGTTCCATCGTGATACTCTCCAAGTGCTATTTCAATATCAGCTTTAGTCCAATTTTCATCATGAGGTACGTAGATAACTTGTGAAAATGTCATTTTACAACCTTGCTGAAGTTTTGTTAGTTCCACTGTAATGGTATCTTGTGATTCACTAAACTGTGGCATTTTGAACGTAAATACTAATTTCACTGGAGGATCTATTTCTAAATACTCACCTATCGCGCGATAACCTTTACCATCTCGTCGATCAATCATTTCCCATTTGCCGCCCATTGGATTATTTTGCGCGACAATATTTGTCTCTTCTAATGTAAAAAACCATTTCCTCATCATCTCAGGATGCAGCCATGCATCAAATACTCTTTCAGGTACTACATCAAAAATTCTTGTCATTGTTAAAGTAGTTGTTGAATAATTGTTCATCCTATTGCTCCCTTTCAATAGTTTTCAAGCATAACAAAATGGTTACTGCAAAATTGCTCATAAAGTGCAACTATGCGCGTTCTTCCAGCGACATCATACGAACAATATCACTTCTTATTGAATATGCCAAAGTGTAGATGATATTATTAGCATGTTTAACCTATAATTGATGCCTTACTCTTATTCAACTGAATTAGTGATATTAGTCATCTTGAACTGTTCACTTATCCATTCACACACCAATCATCCTATACGATAACGTAACCTACACAAATGAAATGGGCATTCGTTTATTGCTATAAAAGCTCTATACATATCCTGTACTAGTGATGAACATCTAAATCATTCGGAAAGGATGTAAATTATTAGTTCGAATATTGATTACACTTCACCATCGATGCAGTTCACATTTGATGTAAATAAAAGTCCTCTATTTAAAAAGGACAATCAGAATTTTATCAACATTCTAGGCGTTGAACAGTTAAATACACTTGAAAATGTATCGTTACTAGATATTTTTCTTAGTACAAATAATGTAGTTGAGCCACATTATCATCAAAATGCTGGGGAACTTGTCTATTGTGTCTCCGGGGCTGCAACTGTCTCAATACTTAATCCATTCACAAAGCAAATTCAAAACTACCCCATTCGACCAGGTCAAGTTGCGAATGTACCACAAGGCTGGTGGCACTATGAAATTGCTACAACTGATAATACACATTTACTTGCCATTTTTGACGCTCCAACACCAGAAGTAATTTTAGGTTCAGATATTTTGAAATTTACGCCAGCAAATGTAATGGCACACACTTATTGTTTAGACGAAAATCAGTGGAAGAAAACAATCGCTCCCGTTGTACCGTCAACATATATTGGCCCTGCTAATAATTGTCACCGAAATCAGAATCCGACTTCTACACCCCAAACCAACCCTTATATAAATACCTATCAACAGCAAATGAATCCTTATCACTACCCATATCCATACGGTAATCCATATGGGTCACAATAATGCTCTCCGCTGTAGCTTCTAGCTTTGCTACAGCTTTTTGAGAGCAACTACATATAAAAATGATAGTGTTTGGCTAAGTAACCGACTATATTATCAATCGAATTTAAACATTTTATACACCACAAAAAATACCGATTATTTAATGCCAACGTATGTATTAGGAGATTTACAACACAATATTGCATATTTTATTTCTTAGAATCCTTGCATTGTTACTGATAAACGTAATAAGCAAAAATAGTAGCATAACAACTTAAAAATAAAAAGAAGTTTCAATCGCGCTTCGCACTATTTTCACACCCAAAATAATCCTTTTTTTAAAAAAAGTTGAATAAAATATATTTTTATAGCCCATCCTATTCTCATATAAAAAAACTATAATATGAATTAGGAAGTGTAACTATGGCTTATTTCAAAAAAAATCTACCATCTCTATCATTACGTTTTAATGAGTTATTTACGATATGGACACATCTCAGTTTAAACAATGGCTATATAGCTGCGAATCACTCGTTTTACAAGTATGCTTTGGATAAAGATTTGAGAGCGATCCTTGTGGAATTTATTGAAGTCTTGAAAGATGACAACAAGCAACTAGAACATTTATTAACAGAAAATAACATAGCTATTCCTCCTATGCCCTGTGAAAATCTTACGATGCAACTCAGGGATATTCGAGGCGGTAAAAAAGTGAATGATACAGAAATTAGTGCCGTTTTATCCATGAATATTGCTTCTGCATTAATTGCATCTACCCATGCGATGGAAACGTCTACTCAGGTTAATTTAACTAGGTTGTTTGGTCAAATTCATATGAAGAATGCCATACTGGGTGCAAAGCTAATACAACTTAGCAAAGATAAAGGTTGGTTGCCTGTTCCTTCTGCTATATCGTAATGCTAACCATCCGTCCTAACTCAAATAGAT
Source organism: Lysinibacillus sp. UGB7 (assembly GCF_049058285.1). Classification (NCBI taxonomy): domain Bacteria; kingdom Bacillati; phylum Bacillota; class Bacilli; order Caryophanales; family Bacillaceae; genus Lysinibacillus; species Lysinibacillus sp. UGB7. The sequence continues at coordinate 94,528 of NZ_JBMGUV010000006.1, read as the reverse complement.
CTTAGAACTTTCAGTCGTGTCTTTTTTCGAGACGCGGCTTGTTCTGGTTAGCGTTACTTCCCGAGGTCATTTCAATTCATTGAGCAAAACTAGTACAATGCTAGCTTTATTCTTCAGTCCCGCAAGTACCAGACCGATAAATATCAGAACTTTAGCCTTTTATTCTGACAATGCTCTAAAGAAAAAAGACTACCTAAAGGCAGCCCTATTACATATATTGGTGATATTATTTTTTTATTTATCTCTGTTTGTTACTAATAAATAATCGAGCGCACTCATTCTAGTAAGCTTGTGTGTAAATTTTATGGCAGCTGCTTTTGAATCAAATGTAAAGTTTTGGAGTTCGTCTGTTGGTATATATTGATCAGCGATTTTTCGTTTCAGTTTTCGTACAGATAAAATGTGTGAGTCCTCCTCGTATAAGATAACAGCACCAACGTTTCGATAAAGCGTTTGGTCAATCGTCGCAACAATTTGCACATTTAATCCATCAAATTCAGTTAAATCTACCTGCATTTATTTACCAGCCTCCCTCTATCTTTACATTCGATTCCCATCTAAAAGAATCCTTCTTTCCAATATAAAAACGGAGGTAACTCTCATTTGTCCCTATCAATTTTTTAGAAAAGGGAATTCTAACTCTATTTGTGTTAATGGCTTTCCGCATTCATCAAAAGTACTATTGACTTGTGCTAGTATGCAATGATAAACCAATAAACTTAAACTTCTAAATTAATGAGAAGTCACAAATTAACGATAGAAGTACGCTAAGAACACCTATTTTTTTACATTTCCGGACATTACTATGTCCAACGCATACCATGCTTTTCTGTCGCATCCACAATTACGTTCAATCGTTTCTTTTCGACGTGAGTAGATTTGTTTCATATCACTTTAATGACGTAAATGATCGGATTCTTCCACATGATGCGCCCAAATAGGACGTTCAATAATTTTCCGATGTCAGCATTTCTAATGGATTTGGTTCACTATTACTATTTCTCGTCATTTTATCCATCACCTCAATCATTTATAGATGACACTAGTTGATTGGAGCGCAGGCGGCGACTTCTGCGGGAATAGCATGAGCGAAAAGGCCCCGCAGGCGCGTAGCGACGAGGAGACTGAAGTCATGCCCGCGAAAAGCGTCCGTCGTACCGGAAATCAACGGCATCATAAATTAATGAGAAGTCGGATTTTCTTGTGATAGTGGCGCTCTTTTCAAAGAAAAAACTGCAGTCCCTAAAGCACATAAAACTAAGACAGCACCAAATCTTGCTAATTCCATAACAGAACCAGTCATCGCAAACAGCGCTCCACCAACTGCTGAGCCGATTGATATACCGATTTGTAAAGCCGCAGTATTTAAGCTCTGTTGAATATCAGATGTTTTAGGGTCCGTTTGAATTAAATAGTTTTGTAAAGGCGGCGTAAGAGCCCAACTTAGTGCTCCCCACAAAACTGTGACGATCAGAAAGAGCGGGAAAGCCACAATTGTATAAGGAATTGAAAATAGTACAATTGCGAATGACGAAATAACAATTACAATAGCCTTACCAGAACCTAAATTGTCACTTAACCAACCACCAATAGCATTGCCACTTACTGACGCTATCCCAAATATTAGATAACAAATGCTAATCCATGATGAATCCAAATGAAATGCTTCTACTAAAAATGGCGTGAAGTAAGCATAGAGCATGTAATGACCCGCCAGCATAAATAGAGTCGTTAAATGCGCACTCGATATTTTTAAATTGGCTAATGATTTTATTTGAACTTTTAATGGCGTAACCTCTACAACCGGCATTTTTTCTAGCAGTAAAAAAATCAGTATCATTGAAACACTTGAAAGTAGTGCTATCCCTAAGAAAACAGCACGCCAGCCAAATGCTTCTGTCACAAATATCCCCATCGGAACACCTATTACAAGTGAGGAACTTACACCGATAAAAATAAGTCCTAATGCTTTTGCGCGATGTCTTGGCTCTACAATTTTTGTTGTAATTGTGAGAGATAGAACAATCACCAATGCTGTACTCATTGCTGTTACAATTCTAGCAATCATTACTGTTAAAAATGTAGCACTAAAGTAAGTCATAATATTACCTAAAGTAAATACAAATAAGGCAATCAGATACAGGCGTTTCCTTTCTACTTTTGCCGTTAATGACAAAAGTACAGGAGCAGAAATTGCATACACTAACGCAAAAATAGTAATAAGCTGTCCTGCTGTCGCTAATGATACATTTAAATCATCGGCAATATGGGGTAGTATCCCACCTACAATTAACTCCACTAATCCGACTGCAAAAGTAGTAGCAGCCAGTATAAAAACTCTCCAATTCATCAAATCAACCCTTCTATTGCTTCCATCTTGTACGGGTCAATTTATAAAAAAATCCTGACTACAAAAATGAAAGCATAATTTTTGTAGTCAGGATTTTATGGTTCCTGGTAGAGACCCTCAATCCATATTATTGAGGTTATACATATCAAATTATTTTACTTTAGCTATATTAGCATATTGTATTTTTTCTTACAACATTTTTTATAACGCAATTCTTACTTCACTTTCATCTCCCTGTTTGTTCCTGCTTTTTCATTCAAAGGTCTTTTTTTCTAATATTGCTTATAATTTTCAGCATTTGACCATAGATAGTAATATATAACGTTTTAATAGGGAGGTGGTTGTTTGCGTATAGTAGGTTTAGTATGCTATTTTTTAGGGCTGTTTTACGGTGTGGAGCCAGCACTAGAGGAATTTACGGCAGATGAACCATCTAGTCAATTTTCTGATGTGGACAAACAACAAACCCCAATTAAAGAAACGGTTGAAAATGCCAAAGTTTGCGCTCATTATCCAACTTATACAGTTTGTAAAGCTTTACCTGAAAAGTAAATGAGCTAGCAAAAAGAGGCCTACTCAAGATACTATCTGAGTGGACCTCTTTATTAAAAGACGAATTATTTAGATCTATTAATTTGAATGACCATTCAAAAGTCATACGGTTACTTTTTTAGGAACTGCTGGTCCCAAAGTTATTTACCACCAATATGAAAATGTTTGAATGGGTAGACAGTTACTTTTGATTCGCCATATACTGCATCTTTAGAAATCAAACCGTAATGACGGCTATCATAACTTTTTAAGCGATTATCACCGAGCACAAAATACATACCTTCAGGCACTTTGTTCTCATCGACTAGTCCCTCTAAAGTAAAATTCTCCGTAATACGTAATTGATTAGGATCATCTGTTTGACGATTGACATAATCTTCTTTATAAGCTTTACCATTAACATATAAAACATCGTCTTTCATTTCTACTGTATCCCCAGGTAGTCCAATTACACGCTTTATGTATAATTCGTCCTCAGTTGGCGATTGGAAGACAATTTGATCAAAGCGTTCAATTTTACTTATTTTACTGACAATGATAATATCCTTATCCTCGTATGTTGGGTACATTGAAGCACCTTGTACTTTAATGGGGGCAAATAAAAATTGTTTACAACCCAATACGACAAGTGCTGTAATTACAATAATTTTAATGTAGGATAGTACTTCTTTTTTAAAACTCGTTTTTTCTTCTTGCATACTCATTCCCCGATACTGTTTTCTTCTAGTATAGCATTTTCTATAGTTTAGTGACGCTTTTCAGCCCAAAATGTTTCTTTTTCATAAAAAATAGAAGTATCTATATGAAACCGTTGCTTTCCGCTACAGCGGACGCTTTTCGCGGCATGGCTTCAGTCTCCTCGTCGCTACGCTCTTGCAGGGCCTTTTCGCTCATGCTTTTCCCGCAGAAGTCGCCGCTTACGCTCCAACCAACTCGTGTACGTAAAGCTAGGCGATCAAGTATGGATCCTTTTGTTCCAGTTAAAATAACGTTTATTCAATATGTATTTGGTATTCATTCTATGCGTCAGACGATTACGTCATTTAATGAACATCACAGAAAAAATCAAAAGGTTTCGGAATGCTAGTCATTCCCGAAACCTTTTGTCTTCTTATTTTTCATTTTATTATGTTAGAAAATTATGAATGGTTACTTTGCGTAGCAGAGTGATGCTGTTCATTAAACAAATCTACTGCTAATACAATACCGATAGGCAATGCGATTGCCAATAAAATGGTACCTATCATCATTACTATCACTCCCTTAACCATCTGATAATTGTATTATACACCAAATTTTCTGATATTTCAAACGAAACAAAAAAATCATTCAACTAGGCACGCATCCTACCTGAATGATTTTTTTATTACATGAAAATTTTTAGACAAAGTAGTTGTAAATTTCGCATAGCTGATTTGATTGGACTTTTTCGTACCTTGCGTTTAGGTATATAGCCTTGCATGCAGTTATTTAGAGCTGTATACCTAAGCACCTGGGTCCTCCCATTCATGAATCTCCCTCCCCCATGATCAACATTTTTACAGCTAATTTTATTTGTCAAACAACATTCTTTGTAATGAATATTATTGTAAATGTGTTTTTAATTCCGTTTGGATTTGTTGTAACTCCGTTTCATCTGGTATAAAATACCATATCTGATTAATTTTCTTGCCTGAGCCTTCTTCAAATGATAATTGGTCAATTCCACTATTCATTTTTTTATATATACCTTGCAATTGAATTAGATCCTTTACGCTAAAATTCATGCGGACATTTTCTCCAACAACATCAAGCATATCTGTCGCCTTTAAAAGCACTGACGGCGTCGACGCTTTTTTCATAACCGCTTCGATAATTTGTCGTTGACGAATTTGACGACCAAAATCACCACGCGGATCTTCATAACGTATACGTGAAAAAATAAGTGCCTCATCACCATTTAAAGTTACTTCTCCCTTAGGGTAATGATAGGAGTCATAGGTCAAATCCATATCATTTTGTATCGTTACGCCTCCAAGCGTATCAATAATTTGTAAGAAGCCCTCCATATTGATAAATACATAATAATCGAGTTGAATATCCAAAAAATCCTCAACTGTATCCATTGCCATTGGTACACCACCAAATGCATAGGCATGATTAATTTTATCTACTGAGTCATGACCAATAATCTCTGTACGTGTATCACGTGGAATACTGAGCATTTTCATCGTTTGCTTTTCGGGGTTGACTGTGATAACAATCATCGTATCGGAACGACCGCTATCATTTTCTCGTTCATCCACGCCAAGCATAAGCACAGAAAAAGGTTCCTTTTTTGTTATTGTCTTTTGTTCTTTTTCTACAGTATTTGTTTCAAGAAGTGGTGTATTAATTTTATTCATTGTTTTCTGGACAGTATAATAAGCAGTACCTATAAAAACGAAAAATATTACCAGTAAACTACCTAAAATCCATAACATAACTTTTTTCTTACTTTTCTTTTCCTTTGAACGCTTCATTTTTTTTTCCATACTTAAGTCCTCTCTTGCTTTTAACAAATTCTCTCTTCTTTTTGACGTTTTAGGTTGGAAAAAAGTTCATTTAGTCTATTTATATGCATATTGGACGAAAAAAAGACGTACACTAGTATTTACTAAATATACGTAAATATATTCATTCACACTCATATCAGCAATAATGTTTGTCATTTCCATACCTGTTTATTTTGCACAGTAAGAAACCGTCTCAAAAATGATTTGACACGGCTTCCTTGTAAATAACTATAGTTTTTTTTCTTGCAGACCTTGCACTAGCTTTTCTTGAATCAGCAAATATTGTGCAATTTCTTCCTCATTCAATACCTCAAAAAGCTGGATAAAGACTTCCTTGCCAATCGATTGAGCTTTCACTAAAGCTTTTTCACCTTCATCAGTAATCATTAATCGTATCGTCCGACGATCGGCTTGATCATATAGTCTTTCTGCTAAACCAAGTTTTACTAATTTCTCTGCAATACTGGTCATAGCGCCTTTTGTATAGCCTATTGTTTCCGCTAATTCTGCTTGCTTTTGCGGTCCCTTTGAATGCAACTCGTTTAACACTAAAATCGGCGAAATACCTAACGGATACGGAAAAGCTTTCGTAAATCGTATAATATTTGCATTATTCATCTGTTCAATCATATGAATGAGTTTAAAAATACTTGTCTGTTCCAAAAAAATCCTCCTCGAACATCCGAGAATATTAATGAAGCATAATAGAACCACCATCAACCATAAATGTTTGGCCAGTGATATATTGAGAGTCTTCTGATGCTAAAAATACGGCAACACGACCGATATCTTGTTCCACATCACCAAAGCGTCCCATTGGAATTTTATTTTTTACTGCTTCATAGTATTCCGGTTGTGCTTTTGCCCATGCTTGTACACCTGGTGAATTTGCAATTGGGCTAATTAAGTTTACATTAATACCGAAACGTCCCCATTCATTTGCCGCTACACGTGAAAGACCGCGAATGGCTTCTTTTGCAGCAGCGTATGCTCCTTGCGTTTCATGACCAGCAAGCCCAGCACCAGATGCAAAATTAATAATATTTCCTTTCGACTCTTTCAAATGAGGTAAGGCCGCTTGCATTAAATAAAATAAATCAGCCTGTGTTGTTTCTTCGATTGTTACTTGTTTCGATGCATGTGCATTATTAACTAATACATCTAGTTTACCGTATTTTGCTACAACTGTATCGATAATTTTTGGTAGATGCTCATGCTCCGTTAAATTCGCTTGTAAAAACATGGATTTTGGAGAAATTTGTTGCAGCTCTTTTTCCATTGCTTTACCTGTTTCTTCATTCAAGTCAATTATTATAACGATTGCGCCCTCTTTTACCATCGCCTTGGCCATACCACTACCAATACCACCTGCACCACCAGTAATAATAACAACTTTATCTTGTAATTTACCCATAGATAAACATTTCCTTATTAGTTAACTCGCAATTAGTTTAACACTAAACTATTTACTGTTAAACTAAATTGCTCACCAACTGGGATACCTATTACATTTCATTTGCTATTTGTTTAACAATTTCGTCGATCGTTGGAATCGCTGATGTTTTATTGGCTTGAGTCAAAATACTAAATATATACCATTTACCGCTTTTACCTTGCACATATCCACTTAAAGCATAGGTACCTGTTATATAGCCCGTTTTGGCTGAGACACTATAGCCCTTTAAGCGGTTTTCCAATGTTGCCCCAACAAGCTGTCCTTTTCTACCTGCGTGAGGCAATCCATCTAAATATGAAAAGTACCAAGGTTTACTGCGAACTTTATATAATAATAAGCTTTCTTGCATACTACTTACTCGGTTCTGGCTGTTTAAACCTGAGCCATCTTCAAAATACCATTGATCCATATTGAGGCCACTGTCAATGCCATATGTGCGAATCGCTTGTATCCCAGCATCCCAACTTCCCTCACTACGTATTTCTCTTCCGATTTGCTTAGTAAGCATTTCACCCATACCATTAATACTAAGTTTTAAGAAACGAAAATTAATGTCTTTTAATGGCATTGAATAGGAAACACCGACACGTTGCGCATTATCTGGCACTTGCCCAACTTCGAGCGGCATTTTTTGTATGCCCTTCGCCATTAACTTTTCCCGAAACACATCGAGTGTATACAAAGTAGGATTATAAACTGTTACATATGTACTTTTCTCCGTCCCTGCTGGTAAATTTCCTGTTACCACTATGCGGTCTGTACCGTATTCTCGTGTGATATTGACCGTATTTTTAGAGCCCTTTTTAATAATTTTTGTTTGGTTAACAATGGGAATCGTACTTGCATACGGAGCAAGCTGAACACTTGCCGCCGTCCCAACCCTTGAGCCAGCCACTTTTACTTGCACAGTTGCAATATCATATTGACTATTCGGCGAAATCGTTAAGGCGGAAATACGTGATGCATAGGACAAAGGTTCATCTTGTGGCACAATACCTTTAGATAAACGATCAGCATCAAACCATGCATCATCGGCAATTAAATTTCCTGTTATCTTCGTGACACCCATTTTTTTTAGCCCATTGGCAAAGGATTCTAGGTGGACAGGTAAAAGCGTCGGATCTCCTCCGCCCTGCAAATAAATATTCCCATGTAAAACATCGCCTTCTATGTGGCCATCTATATAGGCCTTTGTTGCAAAGCGATAGTCTGGTCCAAGTAAATCTAATGCTGCCGCACTCACTAATAATTTATGTGTAGATGCAGGTCGAATCATTTTTTCACCGTTTTTACTGTATAGAACATTTCCACTATCCATTTCTCGTACCGTAATACTGTAGTCATTCGTTTTCCAATTTTTTGCAATGACATTATCAATCTTTGTCTTCATCGTTTGCTCACTTGCCCATGCTTCTTCAAGAAACGTTATCTGGAAGCAACATAGCACAACAACAATGCTAAAAATAATTGTGCTCTTTTTCATAAACCCTCCTAAATTAAAAGTAAAGCCATTTTGTCTGTCGTATTGCTTTCATCTATTTATAACTAGATAAAGGTAAACGGCAATTCCTACTTTTCACGCTTTTATTTTACGGAAAAATTTAGCATTTTACAATGTTTCGCCAAATAGCTTATCGGTCTCTTTACGTAAGAATGGCAGGTCATGTTTTTCATTCGACAAGAATAGACTGTATCAGCTTGCTAAAATCTTTCGGTAAAGGAGTTGGTAACATTGGGTGCAAGATGGATAAAAGTTTCGGTGTTGTATTTCGCGATTGCTCTGGCTTTTGGACTGTTTATGCATTATACAATTCAACTTCAATGGAAAACGACACATGCCCATATTAGTGTCTTAGGTTGGCTATCAACGGTATCCATCGGTTTAATCTATTCCATTTATAAAGAAGCTGCTGAGACAGCACTCGCTAAAGCACAATTTTGGTTTTATAATATCGGTTTGCCCTTCCTATTGTTAGGTATGATGATGGTTTATTTAGATGTACCTCACTGGTTATTAGAATTTTGCGTATCTGGCGGTGGTATTGTTGTTGCTTTTTCCGCCGTGTTATTTATGGTGAACATCTTCAAACATGTAAAATGCACTTCTTAATGTAAAAGCCCCACATTGTCAACAATGTGGGGCCTTTCTCTATGAATTCAATGAGTTTGCTTGCATCTGATACATTTTTTCATAAATACCACCAAGTGCCAACAGTTCATCATGCGTGCCTCGTTCAACAATTTCTCCACGTTCTAGCACAAGAATGCGGTCCGCGTTTTTAATCGTTGAAAGACGATGCGCAATAATAAAAGTTGTACGTCCTTTTTTCAATACATCCATGGCATGCTGAATGATTTCTTCTGTTTCCGTATCAATATTAGAAGTAGCTTCATCTAATATTAAAATGGCCGGATCAAAGGCTAATGCACGCGCGAAGGAAATTAGCTGACGCTGCCCTGAAGATAATGTACTGCCCTTTTCAATCACCGGTTCATCATAGCCTTTTGGTAAGTTTGCTAATACGCGTTCTCCACCAACAGCATTTAAGGAAGCCTCCATTTTTTCATGTGAGATTTTTGGATTATTCAAGCTCACATTGGAAGCAATCGTTCCTGTAAATAAATAAGGATCCTGTAGCACAATGCCCATATGTTCACGCATCGTTTGACGAGGAACTGCAGTGATATCAACACCATCAATGGTAATCTTTCCTTTAGATGGATCGTAGAAGCGGAATAATAAGTTCATAATTGAACTTTTACCGGACCCTGTATGCCCGACTAAAGCGATTGTTTCCCCTTGATGTGCCTCAAATGATAAGTTTTTCAAAACATATTCATCATTTTTATAGGCAAAGGATACATCTTCAAAGACAACATTTCCTTTATATCTAGGTAAACTTTCTTCAGATACTGGCTCTCCGTTTATATCTAACACCTCGAACACACGCTTCCCTGCAACGAGTGAGCGTTCAAGCTGTGAAAATTGATTGACGATATTTGTAATCGGATTAAATAATTTTGTTAAATAATCTACAAAGGCATACAATGTACCCGCAGAAATAACTTCCATTGTCGTAATCGATTGTGTCCCAAAATAGAAAATGAATATGGTAAACATGATCAGTCTTAAAGTATTTACAAGATTAAAGGAAGTCGCCGAGTCGAGGAATAAGAGTTTGCGCCCGTAGGCATAATGCTCATTATTCATGTCGTCAAATTCCTTCGTCATTTGCTGTTCACGGCGGAATGCCTGAATAATAGTCATCCCCTGAATCGATTCATTGATCATTGCGTTAATGTCTGCAATTTTCGTACGAATAACATCATTATACTTGGAAGCAAACTTTCGATATAAAATCATCCACACATAAATAATTGGTACCATAATTAATGCGATTAATGCCATTCTCCAATTTAAAATGACAAGTGCGATATACACGCCAATTATTGATATGAAGCTTGTCACAAAATTTGAGAGCACCTGCACATATAAATTACGCACAGCTTCTGTATCATTCGTTACACGTGCTACAATTTTCCCGGCCGGCAAATTATCAAAATATTGAATTGGTAATGTTTGAATATGCTCAAATACGTCCTTACGTAATTTTTGCACGACACGGTTGGCACCTATCTGCAAATAAATATACATAAAATAACGTAAAATAGCTGCTGCTACTGCCAAGATGAAATAAAGTATTAACAGCCAAGTAATAGGCTTGATCTCAAGCTGACCGATTGTCATATAATTGTCAATTATATGTTTTGCAATAAATGGTCCAACAAGCTCAGTAAAAACGGCAATAGTTAAGAAAAATAGCCCAAGAAGTATTGGTTTTTTAAAATACATGGCATAGTTTGTTAAACGTTTACTCGTACTCATGAGGCACCTCCTTCAAGCTGCTGACGGTCGAATTGTTCTTTATACCAGCCTTGTTGTGAAAGGAGTTGATCATGTGTTCCTTGCTCTACAACTTGCCCTTCATCGAGCACAATGATAAGATCCGCGTGCTGAATTCCTGACAAACGATGTGTTGTAATAATCGTCGTTTTATTTTGTCGTTCCCGTTGAATGTTTTCAATAATTTTCGCCTCTGTTTTGGCGTCTACAGCCGAAAGCGAATCATCCAATATTAAAATTTCGGGGTCCTTAATCAATGCACGAGCGATGGACACCCGTTGCTTTTGACCACCAGAAAGCGATACACCCTTTTCACCAACTAGCGTCTCAAGACCCATCGATAAGTTGGCTAAATCCTTTTCGAAATAAGCTGCATGGATCGCTTTTTGTAATTCCGCCTTTGTTGCGTCTTCTTTACCAAACAATATATTTTCACGAATCGTTCGTGAGAATAAAACATGATCTTGCGGTACATAGCCAATCCAATCGAGTAATTGTTCCTTTGTTTGTGCCGTAATATCTACACCATCAATGGACAATTGTCCCTCTCCAATTGGATACTCTCTCAGCAATTGTCGTAGGAACGTCGTCTTCCCTGCACCAGTTTTACCAACAATGCCAAGTGTTTCGCCCTTTTTCAATGACAGCGAAATTTGCTGAAGATTTTTCACCTGACTCATTGGGTATTGGAAAGATAAATCAGCAAAGCCAATCGAATGCGGTGTCGTAACAGCTTTTGGGTTCTCAGTATTTTGAACATCCGCTTCGTAACTTAATGTTTCCTGCACTCGATCGAGAGAGGCATTCCCTTGTTGCATTACGTTAATAAGTTCGCCAATAGCAAAAATTGGCCAAACTGCTAGACCAAGATAAACATTAAACGTCACTAGCTGCCCAACTGTCATTGCCTCGGTTGCTACTAAATGCGCACCATAGCCAAGTGCGACAACATAACTAATACCGGTTCCGACCTTTGTAATTGGACCAAATAAAGCGTTTATTTTCGCTGTATGCATATTTTTTTCATAAACGATTTCACTCATCGCACCAAAGTCTGCTTCGTCCTTTTTTTCCTGCACGTATGCACGTACTACTCGAACGCCCGCCACCGATTCCAATACACTATCGTTTAACTCGCCAAAGGCATCCTGGGCTTTCATATAACGCTCATGTACAATCTTCCCTAAATACTGAATAAGAATAGCCATAATTGGTACAGGCAACATGGCAAAAAACGTTAGTTTCCACGAAATCATATAGCCCATCGCAAAAATAATAAAGCCCATATAAACCGTCGAGTCAATTAGCGTCATAATACCAAAGCCCGCTGTAAGCGACACTGCATTTAAATCATTTGTTGCACGTGCCATTAAATCACCCGTGCGATTTTTTTCATAAAAGGTTGGTGTCATACGCAAAAAGTGTTGCATAAGATTACGTCGCAAAATTTTCTCTAAGTTAATGGCACCTTCAAATAGTCGGAATTGCCACACAAAATTCAGCACATAACCCCCGACAATAATGCCAATGAAAATCAATATATATTTTGTTAAAATAGCTGTCGTCATTTCACCGACTGTTAAAATATCAATAATTGAGCCTAGTAAATACGGCGGAATAACTTCTAATCCACTGGCAACCATCAATAGCACAACCGCTACAGTGTATTGTTTCCAGTATTGTTTAAAAAACCAACTTAATTTACTTAAAACATCGAACATACGTTACAACCTTCTTTCTTCCGTTACTGTTGAGTTTTACTACCCACTATCTAGCAATTCCTTATTAAAAATCATCTTACATGTCGTGCTTCTCATACTACATACACTCCTTTTTTATTTTCACTACAACCTTTTTTGCAATAAAAAAGACACATACCCCTAAAAAGAGCATGCGTCTCTAGTAAAAGGTAAGGTGTGACCCATACCTTTCATTGCAATATAAATTTACAATGTTAGACATGGACAATGTATGCAGCTGTGCTTTGGTATAATGCTGGTAAAATCATCATTGTCATGCCCTCCTTTGTTCGTTTTGTTATAGTGTTCTTGAAGATTATCATACAATTGAAATAATTGTCAACAATCTGACTGTTATTATTTGTGATTTCCAGGAAATAATTAACGCTTTAAAGTAATAAATCACTAAATTCAAAAGTGTAATTTGTCTATTCAAATCACGAAAAAAATAACTGGCTAGCACAATGTTCATAAATTTCTTCCCATGATACACTCTAGTATATATCTTGTAAGGAGACTTTGACTTTGAAATCAATTTTAGCAGTTGGCATTGGCGGCTTTTGCGGAGCTATTTGTCGTTATACTATCGGTCTTTTCATACCGCATACTGGCAGCTTTCCATTGGCAACACTCAGTATAAATCTAGTTGGTTGTTTATGTTTAGCTTGGCTTTTTACTACCTTTGCAAATCGCACGCCACTTATATTGGGCATAGGTACAGGCTTTTTAGGGGCATTCACTACCTTCTCAACATTTTCTGTGGAAACACTTGTACTCTTAGAAAATAATGAGTGGATGACAGCCGTTAGCTATAGTTTATTGAGTGTTATCGGTGGCTTATTGTGTTCCATGATTGGGGCCCGGCTAGCAAGGAGGCGTATAAAATGATTCTTGTAGGGATAGGCGGCTTTTTCGGTGCACTTACAAGATTTTACTTAGGAAAATGGATTGGCAGTTCCTATCCATGGGCAACTTTTTTTATTAATGTAACTGGCGCTTTTGCACTCGGTCTGTTATTTGCACTACATCCCAGTGCTTGGCTTTGGCAACTTTGTGGTATTGGCTTTTTAGGTGCCTACACTACATTTTCAACATTTGGATTTGAGGCCTTACAGCTCATTGAGAGGAAAAAAAGTTGGCAAGCGCTCGGCTACATTTGTAGTACAGTATTATTTGGATTGCTCTTTGCAGCACTTGGTCTGTTAGTTGCGTAAAAGCCTTCCAACTATACATCATTTAATTTTGAGGTGATTTTTTTTACACAACCAACGATAGAGCAATTACAAGCACTAGAAACTGACATTGAACATACCTTAAACACATTAATTGAACTTGAATTGGAAGAAGCTTATCCTGAAATGACTACACGCTTTGCGCAACTCCTAGCACAAGTTCAAGCCGCTCATTTGATTGATTTTAAGCTTGATGTTCTTGTTAATCCTGTATCATTTGCTACAGAAACTCGTATTCTCCTTGAAAGTTTAATGGAGGCAAAAGCCAGACCACATAAAAGGCACCGACTATTAACGCATCGCATGATATTGAAAATTTGGTTGCGTAAAAATCAGCGTTTTATGAATGAATTTTTACCACAAATGTTTTAGGCGCCTTGCGTACTATTTACAGCAATAGTTTAAATTCTACAGGAATAGCTCTTTTTCAATTGTGACTGGTTGTTTTGAATTAGTAATGTCAGTAATTTTAGCATAAAGGCGAGTACCAAATTCCGTGCTTTACTAAATACTTCCCTCATATTAATTAGTAACTTTAACTTTTTTCATAAATACTAATTTTTCAGCAACAAAACCTGTACATTTACCTCTCAATCCCACACCTCTTTCCATTGGCTGAATAAAATATGAGGAAGGGAGGTGTTTTTATGCAACATTGTAGTTCCTGTTGTCCAACAGGAAGAATTAAGTGTACAAGATTTGGACCTTTTGTTGCTATTCCTATCGCATGTATTAGACAAAACGGCGGTGGTGGTGGTGGCGGCAATAACGGCGGCGGTGGCGGTAATAATTAGGTATGCTTTGTTTTTATAACCGCTACAACCAAGGCTTGTAAGGAGTGAATAATTGCTAACGCCTTTTTCCTGAATACATGCCATTATTCTCAAGGTTTTGCTTAATATATTTGATTAATCCGAACCTTCACTCCTTATAGCAACAGGGAATAATGTTAAATTTTATCCATATTTCCCATAACACACTAACAGGAAGCTTTCACCACATTCGGCGTTCCGACTTATACTTTTAGACTAAAGCTACTAAATAATCATTTTTACAAATCGATTTAATTCATCCAATTATTCACCATCTAATTGGAGAATAATTTTATATCGTTCAATTGTTTTTGTTTCTGTAGCATGGAATAATTTGCGAACATTTCTATGTACTATTATGAGATGCTTGAAATTATCTGTACCTCCATACATCAAGGAATTCTGTGACTGCATGGAGTATATTGAGATTCGATTAACTACTTAATTCAAGGTTATCGTTTTTTGATGTATAGCCATTCGTTACTATCTTAATCTTATTTCTTTGCTCCCCCTTTCATGGCCCCATCGTATCTTGTGTACGCCACAATTTGAACTTCAATTAAATATAAAAAGAGCAGCTATGACTACCACACCTCCAACAATATGAAACACAAAAGAAAGCTTTTCTTGTGTTTCCCCTTTTATTGCCGAACTGACCTTATAAAAACATCACATTCTGACTATTTCAAAACAACCAGAAATATTATTACAATAAAAATTATTCAACTTAATCAGGGGGTATATTTTGCAATCTACATATAATACTTCAACAGTTAGCCAGTTTTTCCTGTGGTTTGGTGCTTCCATTTCTTTAGCGGAAATCGTAACTGGTTCGCTGATTGCGCCACTTGGCATGACTAAGGGCTTACAGGCCATTTTGATTGGGCATGTCATTGGTGCTATAATTTTATTACTTGCTGCCTGGATTAGTGCCAATAGTCGATTAACAGCACTTGAGGCAACAAGGATTTCCTTTGGCACCTATGGCTCTTATGTTTTAACCATTTTAAATATGCTACAGCTTGTCGGTTGGGCATCTGTGATGATCGCCACTGGCTCCCTTGCCTTAAATGGTATGTCAAAAATCTTATTTGGTTTTGATTTGTTACCTATTTGGGCGCTGGCAATCGGTGGGATTTTATTGCTTTGGATTTTTGTCGGACTCAAAAATGTCTCTAAGCTTAATATTGTCGCAGTATCGGTTTTATTTTTATTTACTTTATTATTAGCTTATGTGATTTTTGGTAGAAGTGGACAGGGCATCGGCTCAATCGATGCTTTACAAGCAATTTCTTTTAGCTCAGCCGTTGAATTAAGTGCTGTTATGTCATTGTCGTGGTTACCACTTATTGGTGATTATACACGCCATGTAAAAAATAAGCGTTCGGGTACAGTCATGAGTATTGTCGGCTACGCGATTGGGAGTACATTTATGTTTATTATTGGACTCGGCGGAAGTCTATATGTTGGTTCATCAGACATTAGTGAAATTATGATGGCAAGCGGGCTAGGCATTATCGCACTAGGTCTTGTATTGCTATCAACTGTTGTCACAACGTATTTAGATTCTTACTCGGTAGGTGTGAATTTTAAAAACATTGTGCCTTCCATTAATGAACGTTATGTATCTATACTTTTTACTGTTGTTGCTGTCATCATTGCGATTCTAGCAAGCGTCGCTGCCTATGAGTCCTTTTTATACTTTATAGGCTCTGTCTTTGCACCACTATATGGAATTTTGTTTGCAGATTATTATTTATTAAAACGCCGAAACATCGAGGCAAATAACAAGTGGAGCACAGGTGCAATGGGACTTTGGCTAACAGGAGTTATCGTTTACCATGTTTCACTCTCGTTTACGGTGCCACTCGGCCATACATTATGGGTGTTAGTCGGTTCGTTTATCATTCGTTATGTAGCGGTGATCACTTGCCGTGCGTTGACAGCTCAAAAAGAAGGGAAGTACATTTAACATGAAGAAAGCATGTACTATTGCTGGTTCTGCTGCTCGTGGTGGCGCTGGTATTCAAGCAGATTTAAAAACATTTCAGGAGCTGAGTGTTTACGGTACATCTACTATTACTGCATTTGTGGCGACACATCCTGAAACAAAACAAGGTGTTTTTACACAACCCTTGGAAATTATTGAAGCACAACTACATACAATCCACTCTCAAATTGGCATTGATGCCTTAAAAACTGGGATGCTATTCACAAAAGACATCATAGAACTGGTGGCAGATTGGCTACCAACAGCTAATGTCAAAAATATCGTTATTGATCCAGTGATGTTTGGTAAGGTAGGAACGGCACTCATGGAGAAAGGTGCAATGTCTTCCTTAAAAGACTATCTGTTACCACAAGCGACAATCATTACACCCAATATGCCTGAGGCAGAATATTTACTTGGCGGTAGCCAGCTGACTACTGTGGCTGATTTACAGGATGCTGCACGTGACTTATACCAACTCGGTTCTCAGCATGTATTGGTTAAAGGTGGACGTTTAGATGGTCCCGCAATAGATGTACTGTACGATGGTACGCAGATGCTTACACTTGAAGTACCAAGAGTGGATACTATTCATACAAACGGTGCTGGATGCTCGTACTCCGCTGCAATTACAGCTGGCTTAGCTCAAGAACTATCTATTGAAGATGCTGTGATCCAAGCAAAAAAATTCGTCACTGCAGGCATTCGCCGCGCTATTCCATTCGAAGCAGTTGCTGGCGCGATTGACCACCGTGCGTTTAAAGAAGTGGGTGAAAATGGCATCATCATTGAAAGAGTGGAATGATAAGAAAAGAACAGCCGTGTAATACGGCTGTTCTTTTCTCAACTATTTAATTTATACATCACGGTTAACCGATAACCTTAACAACATTTCCTTCGTTATCCGTAATATTGGTCTTAATAATTTGAATGGTAATCCCTTTTAAAGTAGAGATTTCAAAAACATCTTCCTTAGGTAGTAACCTAGTGCTGAACTCTGAAGCTGTCACATTATCTAGAACAAAACGAATTTCATCATCTCCAGGAATACATGCTGGTTTATCTCCCGGTTCAAATACAACTCGGACATCAGATCCTACAAGGCTAAGTGTTTTACCTTTCATGATACGACCACGGAGCATTTTTCCAATAATTTCTGCTTGCTTTGCCCCCAACTGGAGTGTGGCTGGTTTCTTATTCAGCCAACTTTTTTTACTAGGAGCCCAGGCTAACTGACTAACAAATAAAAAACCAGTGTTTGAACCTTCTTGTGCCATTCCCTGGTGCACCTCTTCGGAAACTACTGGAATCCGCAGAAATGAATCGCGCTCTATATCTGTAATGTAAGACGGCATATACTGTAAACATGTGGTAAGAACCCCTATAGTATTCCATGTCTGCATAGCTTCAAGTTCATCACCAGTGATTCCAACCATTTGTAAAAATTGTACCCGCCCATTCGTTGTATTTATTGGAGCCGCATCAGCATCATTGACAAAGGCAAGTGCGGTCAACTCGGTATCGGATTCAAGACAAATAGGGCCGTTTGCATCCAAATAATCGCCCTCTCTAAAAACATTGCCACTGTTAAAAACATATCTAGCCATATTTTGCAACAAATTTAGTGCCCAGGCTGGTGGTTCTTCCTCTCCTATGTTTCGGACCAAGCGAAACGTCAATTCAAATCCATATCCACTGTCCTCAGCATTATCAGATTCCTTATCATAGAGCTCCGAAAAGCCATACGTTACAAAATGCCAATGCGGATTTGGTGTATCGACCTTATAGGCACTAATCCCATCTAATGGATCTTGCCCACCAAGTGCATAAGAAATGAGCGTTCCATAATGCTTCGGCTCCTGCTCCCCGTAAATTGTCTCCATTACCTTATCAATAGCATCCCAGCCAGTTGTATTATCTATTTCGTTCAACAACAATTTCCTCCCTCTTGTCCCGCATTAACGGTCAGTAAGACGTCCACCTCAAATGGTCAACTAACATTCCGTGGGATGAAGAAATTCCCACAGATTGAAGTATCACTTTATCCTCATAACGTCACTTTTTGGCTTTTTCCAATCGTCCATCGTTAAATAAACAGACGTTGCGGTTTACCAAAATATGTTTATTAAAAAGAATAAAGCTTTCTGGTACAATTTTCAATTATGATTGTGCGTCAGTCCTTTAAAAACTTCTTTCTACCTTATATATTAGTTTATTTGTCCTAAACTTCTCTAGCGTTATACAGTTCAATTGATAGCTTATTAAGCAAACATAGTATTCTCTTAGTAAGACTTAGTCGTCAAATAAGAGTATCCTTCATTAATTACCCATTCTCTGATTATTGTAAACAATAAATACTTTCACTATAATCGAAATATGGCATGCAGAAAGGGCTGGTACACATGAGTATTAATCCAAATATGGCAGAAGTCGCTTCCCTGATTGGTGAAGCTTCAAGAGCAACCATTTTAACTAGTTTAATGGATGGGCGTTTTCATACAGCGAGCGAACTGGCCTTTATGGCTGGCATTAAGCCACAAACAGCTAGTTTTCATCTCGCTAAATTAGTAGAAGGTAATCTCGTTAAAGTTGAAAAACAAGGTCGTCATCGCTATTTTCAGCTCGCCAATGAAGAGATTGCGCAGTTTTTAGAAACCTTTCTAACGATTTCCCCTCCCCCTGAAGTACGATCTTTAAAACAATCGAGTCAAGTAAAGTTACTACAAGATGCTAGAACTTGCTACGATCATTTAGCAGGAAAATTAGGCGTACAGTTGACTGAATCAATGATCCACTTAGGTTATTTAGAAAAAAACGAAAAAGAATTTGTCGTAACTTCCGAAGGAGAACAATTCTTTACGGATTTTGGTATTGATTTAAAAGAGCTAACAAGAAAACGTCGCTCATTTTCTCATGTATGTCTAGATTGGAGTGAACGTCGTCATCATTTAGCTGGAGCACTTGGCTATGGACTACTTACACGTTTTTTAGAATTGGAATGGATTACGCGTGTACCGTCAATTCGAGCGATTAAAGTGACTGAAAAAGGAAAAATGGGCTTTAAACACATTTTTCAAATAGAGTTATAAATGAATAGCCTCGAATAGAGTCCAAGTAACTATTTGAGGTTATTCTTTAGTTTTTTATAATAATTTTGGGTTGTAAAATTACGATTGACGAGATATATCCCAACAACTATAAACAGACCGCCAACTAGTAATGACGAATTTAATGGTTCATCTAATATTAACCAGCCTGTTAATACGCCAAAAAATGGCGCTAAAAACAAATAAGCACTTGTTTTCCCCGGATCACTTTTTTGTAAAAGATAGTACCAACCAGCAAATTGAACGATTGATGACAGGATGCTCAACCATAATAAAATCGTTATAGAATAACTATTGACTATAAAAAATGGCTCTTCCAGTAGAAAACTGCCCAGTAAAAGCAGTAACCCACCAAAAAGCATTTGATAGGCTGATAACACCCATGTATCAAACAACACGCCCCATTTTTTAGCTAATAACGTGGCGATTGCCCAAAAAACAGCAGAAAGAATACCGAAAATAATGCCAATTTTAAAGTCAATTTGAGCACCCATGGTAATAATTACACCTACTAAACCTACTACTACACCTCCCCATTGATAGAAGCGATAGCGAGCTTGTGCAAACACTGTTGCCAATACAACTACAAGCAATGGATTCGTGAACGTCAATATAGATGATTCACTTGCAGTAATTGTTCGTAAACTCAAGAAAATACAGCCCATAACCCCAGTAGTTTGAAATGCACCAATTATCAGAATTTTAAGCCAATTACCTGTCGTTGTTGGATGTGGTCTTTTTAACAAAATAACGATGGTAGACATGATAACCCCAGCCAGTACGAAACGTATGGCAGCTAATAACAACGGGGACGAATAAGGTAAACCCAGTTTTACTATGGCAAAAGAAGAACCCATTAAAAATGTTGTTAACAGTAATAACGCTATAAACTTAAAAGTATTCATATTTTATTCCCCTATCAAGATATTTACAAACTATGTCAATTATAAATAACGAATATTACAGCTACTATCGAAGTATGGAATACACCCAGGGTACAATTTGAATTGGTATGAAAAAGCTCTTTGTTAGAATTTCAAACGAACCCCTATTAAGGATTTGCGTCAATGTAAAAAAAGCTATCTCCATATACAGATTTAACTCTGTATATATGGAAATAGCTTCTTCATGCAATAATAGATTTCCTAATCCCCCTAAGTGACTTCTACCATTTAAAGCCACTATCATTCAATAACACTAGGATTGAATAGATTGTAAGCCTTGATTTTTCGCTTTAAATCGCGCCCACATGACTAATGGCACGAAAAGTAATGCTAAATACGTGCCAATTGAGCCTAAAAAGGCATAACTAGAGTAAGCCACAATGACACCTGATAATAAGCTGCCCGCAGATCCTCCTAGCGCAACCCATACGTCTATTGAGCCTTGAATTTTTGCACGGTTGTGAATAGTCGTCGAGTCGATAATTATGGCAGTTCCACTAATCAAACCGAAATTCCAGCCTAATCCCAATAGTACAAGCGCTACCGTTAGCCATAATAAGGAATCCCCTGGAGCAAAAGCCGCTACTAAACCAGCTGTAGCTAATATAATACCTGAGCCAATCACTACAAATGTTCGGCCAATCTTATCTACTAATAAGCCTGTACCTAAAGATGGCAAATACATCGCTGCAACATGTAAGCCGATAACCATGCCAATAGCACTTAAATTACTACCATGTCCTTGCATATGGATGGGCGTCATGGTCATAATAGCCACCATTATTACATGTGACAGTACCAATACAAGGGCTCCAACAAAAATACCGATGCGATTAATTTTATTATTCACCGCTATAGTCGTTTCAGTTAATTTATGTTGCTGCTTTTGCTGTTCGAAAGCAATGGCCTTCGCTACTAATAATGGGTCAGGCCGCAAAAATATGAATAATGTGAGACCTGCTAAAATATAAGCTACCGCAGCCAGGATGAAAGGTCCAGCCAATGCTGGCATATTCAATGCTATTGCAACCTTGCCCATAGGCGTCACTAAATTTGGTCCAGCCACTGCACCGAATGTTGTGGCTACCATCGCAATACTTGTTGCTGTAGCTCGCTGTTTGTCATTTGCTAAATCTGTTCCTGCATAACGTGCCTGTAAATTTGTCGAAGTACCTGCACCATACACAAAAAGCGCTAAAAAAAGCAACACAATACTATTTAAATTGGCAGCGATTATTACACCAATAGCACCGATACCCCCTGTGATAAAACCAAAAGACAAACCGTAACGTCTGCCATAACGTTGTGAAAGCTGACCTACAATAAATGCTGCAAGTGCTGAACCAAGGGTAAACAATGCAGAAGGTAAACCAGCAACGCTTGCCGAGCCTAACATGTCTTTTGCAAGTAGCGCACCAACAGTAATACCTGCTGCAAGTCCAGCGCCGCCAAATATTTGAGACATTAACACAATGAATAATGTGCGCTTATATAACTTTTGCTGTGCTTGTGTTGAATGAATGTACTGCTCACTGGCTAATGCATTGTTATTTTTCATAAAAACCTCCTCTGTATCCTGGTCCAACAGGTGCCTTCAAACACTTTGACAAAGAGAAAAGTATTAGAGGCCGTTCTAGCACATGTCAGTACCGTTTATTTCAAGTAAAAACCGGTGGAGGATAAAGAATACCACCACCAGTTAAAATACTTTCCATACCTAACTAGGTATAGAATAATTACACTCGTTGTTGATTTACTCTCCACATCTATACCGCTTGTTTGAAATTGACCGGTGAAAAATACGTGCAGCCCACTTATTGTTCGTTAACATATAGTAACGTAATTGTTCTTCTGTACGACTTCAACGATCCTGTAGGTCAAAGCGTAGATACGCGCTAACATTCCCGGTATAATTGCAAGAATTGTTGCACCCAATAAAATAACTAATGCTACTATTAATGTTCCGTTTATACTAGTGACAATTATGTATAGAATGATTGACAATAGCATGATACAACTAAGTAACAGCCACACAAAATGCTGTAGCGGCTGTTACCGTCTAGGTTGATGATTGGCTAATTGAATTTCCACCCCACTTATACCCATACATGCATACAAAATGGACGGTGAAGAAGCGGTTTGCAATCTAAGTGGTAGCTACCCTGCTCTGACTCATAAAAATACCACTTACTGTACTTGCATTATGACATTCTTTTTCTTTGAAAATAGTAAAAAAGAAAATGTTAAACTTAAACTAATAATCCCGAAAACAAGGCCCATTCCACTTAAACCAATTAAATCAAGCATCATACCCGTAGATAATAGAACTACTTGAAAGACCACTGAATCGATCATATTGCGGAATGAAAAAAAACGTCCATGATACTCTTTGGGTACCTGATTTTGAAAAATCACCATTGTTGTTGGGAAAAAACAGCCTACAGAAAAACCAAATACGGCAAATGTCAATAAGGCTAGGAAGGCTACATCTGCAAATAAAAACATTAGCTCCATTGCCCCAATAACAAATGCAAGCGCAAATAATAATGTCCCAATTTTCACCCGATCTGAAATAAATCTTAGTCCTGCTGCGCCTAACATAAAGCCGATGCCTTCAACCGTATATAATAACCCAGAAATAGTCGTTGACCCATGAATTTCTGATATTTTCATAATGACTAAATTAAAGGAGCCTAAAAATAGTGTTGGTATTAACATTAATACAAGTGTCATTAACACAACAGGGTGCTCTTTTAGCATCGGCAATACTTCCTTAAAGCCACCTTGTTCCTTATCCTTGATAGACTGATTTACTGTTTCATCTAATTGTAAGCAATTTGTAATGAAAAACATGATGATATACACAATCAGCGAAATAATGTAGAGCCATTTCAATTCAAAATAACTTAACATTAATCCTGCTGCCGCCGTTCCGACAATTCTAGAAACTGTCCGAGCATTCATTTGCCATGCATTCAATGTGAGTAAATCTTTGTTGTTAACAACCATTGGAATAATCGATTGTAAAGCAGGCATATAAAACGCTGCTGCTATTTGCAATGTAATGAGAAAAATAATCATCCAAATGACCGAATTTGTATAAAGTGCTGCAAACATAAAAAGTACACTTGCGATGCGTCCTATACTCGCCCACTGTATAACTGTTTTTTTCTTTGTTTGGTCAATAATACGTCCTGCAAGTGGACCTACTATAAAGCCTGCTAAAACACCGATAGAAATAATTATTGACTTATAAAAATCAGAATGCACAACCTCCTGCATAAAAGCGAGATTTCCTATAATCCCAGCCCACAAGCCAAGACCTACTACAAATTCACCTAATAAAATTATCCATACATTTCGATTACGCCACATGCTGTTTCTCCTTGTTGTTTACAGTCAAATTTAATAACACTCATCGTATCAAAATTCTAATTAATCGTACATAGCAAACTTACAATACTTGTCTATTTTTCTGCTAGAATAAAATACAAAGTAGAAAACATTAGCGATTTCAAGATGTCTTTCAATTTAACTATGTATCGTTTATAGAAAAAAACTACTATTAATATGAGCAAAATATAATATATTTCTTACTGGCCTTATTAGCTCTTTGGAATTGCATCAAAATCAGCCAAGTAAATCGTTGCATGTGGATGATTTGGCAATACGAGTTGTTGTTTTGGTGTAGGCAAATGCTGAGATTGTAACCACCCTTTCATATGCTGAAAATCTTCGTCATCAATTTTATAAGCTCTGTGGCGAATGGAGGATGATGTAGTCACTTTCCCATAGACCTAGCCAATTTTCTCCTTTTACTATCCCCAAAAAGCTCAATCCTTTTATAACACTCAGTCGACTTCTACCGGTTAATGTGCTGCGTTTAAACCTTTTATCAGAGTACTAACTACTATTTTTAAAATATACTGTTCATTGCGGAATAAAAAATCATGCAAAAGTTTGAATATGAAGAAAAATTTTACCTACTTTTGCTTTTTAATTGTTTATGATAGTCACTCAACAAAAAGACATCGTTTGATCAAATAATCAAACGATGTCTTGTCGTGTTTTACATACCTTCTAATTTACTTACGAGGGTCTTCCTTCTACGTTCGATGATTTTTTGACTCAATAAAGTGCAAACAAATAATAGACCGACTGTCGCCGCCATCATACCCGCAATGGATGTATCCCAATACTTCGCTAAATAATAACCAACAATGGCGGCCGCAGCACCAAATAGCATACTAAAAATGAACATTTGTTTAATCGTTTTACTAAATAAATAGGCGGTTGCAGCAGGTCCTATTAACATTGCGACAACTAATATCGCACCAACGCTATCAAATGCCGCCACGGTAGTAAATGAAATTGAGGTCATAAAACCATAATGTAGGAACACAACTGGAATCCCTATAGAAGCAGCATATACCGGATCAAAAGTGGAGAGCTTCATTTCTTTAAAGAATAATAGTAAGAATCCGATATTAATGATTAACACAAGCAACAACATCCACACGGCTTTCGGCATTGAGATAGAAAACAAGGTCCATCGATCCCAAGGAACAAATGCAATTTCGCCCATTAACACATGCTCCACATCTAAGTGAACATTTCCTGCAAACAAGGTAATGAGTAGTACACCAGCAGCAAACAATGACGTGAAAACCACGCCAATCGCTGCGTCTTCCTGAATACCAGATGAATGCAGTAATTGAACTAAATACGCTGTTAATATCCCTGCTATTGCAGCGCCAATCAGCATCCAAAAGCCATTTAATGTCTGTGTAATAATATAGGCCATCACAATACCGAATAATACGGTATGACTAATCGCATCCGCTATCATCGACATTTTTCGTAATATCAGAAAAACGCCAGCTATGCCGCATGTAATACCTACTAAAAGTCCTGTTAACACTACCCAAAATTCAATCACCCTAAATCACCTTGCTTTCGGAACTGCATTTTCCTACGATATTTATTGATTTGCCCAGATGGACTAATTAAATAAGACAGAAAGAAAATGGTCGCTGCTACTAATACAATAATCGGACCCGTTGATAAACCTGTCCGTATGGAACTGATAAAAGTTCCCGTAATACCTGAAATACCACCAATAGCTGCGCTGAGCATAAGCATTGAACTCAACTTATTGGTCCAAAGCTTAGCGCTAGCAGCTGGAATGATTAATAACGCTGACATTAAAATAACACCTACAGCCTGAATCCCAGTTACAATCGTCATAACAATGAGCACGGTTAATATTGCTTTTAGCGCTTCAATCGGTAGCCCTATTCCCTTTGCATAGACAGGATCAAAGATTAGGAGCTTCCATTCCTTATAGAGCAGTAGGCTAACCAGTATGATAATCGTGGCACTTAGAAACAACCACAGTAAATCAGATTTTGTCATTGTCGCTGCTTTACCGAAAATAAAATTATTAAGTCCACTTTGATTTCCTATTGGGCTACGATTGACGATTGTTAAAAATACGACACCTACGCCGAAAAATACAGTTAATACTAAACCAATGGCTGCATCTGCTTTCATTTTGGAAAATGACACAATCCACTGTATACAATAAACAGATAATGCAGATGTAATTGCGGCACCGATCATCAAAATCGGTAGCTCTTTTTGTCCTGTTAGTAAAAACGCAAGAGCTATACCTGGCAATGCAGCATGTGCTGCTGCATCGCCAACTAAACTTTGTTTTTGAAGGAAGGAGAAGGTGCCAGTAATCCCAGCTGCAATTCCCAGTAACATTGTCCCTACTAGTACCCAAAGCAAGTTACCACTTAACATATTCTCCCCCCTCACATGTCTTGCATCATGAATAATCTTCCACCATACGTTTTTTGTAGTTGTTGTGGTGTGAAAACTTCTTCTGTTGCACCTGATGCTAATATCGTTTTATTTAGTAGAATTGTAAAATCAAAATACTCTTTCACAGTTTGTAAATCGTGATGTACAACAAAAATACTTTTGCCCTGTGCTTTTAAATTTTTCAAAATATCTATAATCGTTTTCTCTGTTGCCGCATCTACCCCCGCGAAAGGCTCATCTAAAAAATACACATCTGCATTTTGAGCAAGTGCTCTTGCTAAGAAGACCCGCTGTTGTTGCCCTCCCGACAATTGACCGATGGAACGCTCAGCAAAATCTTGCATTCCTACACTGGCAAGTGCTTGCTGTGCCAATAACTTATCTTGTTTAGAAGGTCTTTTGAATAAACCCGTATGTCCATACCGTCCCATTAACACAATGTCTAATGCATTCGTTGGAAAATCCCAATCGACTGCATTACGTTGAGGAACGTACCCCACAACTAAACTTTTCGGCTCAAATAGTTGCCCAAGAATTTCAACTTTACCAACCTTATTTGGTAATTGATTTAATATGGCCTTTAAAAAGGTTGATTTCCCCGCACCATTTGGGCCAATGATGGCAGAAAGGCGACCTGTTGGTACTGTAACATTTGCGTTATCTAATACTGTTTTCTTATCATAAGCGACCGATAAATTTTCAACTGTTAATGCGTTCATTTTTCCACCTACTTCAGTGCATCGACAATTGTGTCGATGTTATGTTGATACATCCCAATGTATGTGCCTTCTTTAGTGCCTTCAGCACCCATCGCATCAGAGAATAACTCTCCGCCAATCACAATGTCGTGACCTTGCTGTTTTGCACCTTCAATAACAGCATTCATTGCTTTGTCAGATACACTTGATTCTACAAAAATAGCCTTAATATTGTTGTCTACTAAGAAGTTCACCATTTCCTGCACATCTTTCACACCATATTCAGAATCTGTACTAAGCCCTTGCAAGCCTCGCACGTCAAATCCTTGACTAGCTCCGAAATAATTGAATGCATCGTGGGCCGTTACTAAAATACGTTGATCTTCTGGAATATCACTTACACGATCTTTGGCATATGTTTGTAATTCCTCTAATTCTTTTAAGTAGGCCGCTTCATTTGTTTCGAAGTCAGCTTTGTATTGCGGATACTCTTCTACAAGAGTATCGCCTATCGCCACAACAACCTGTTTCCACAGCTCAATGTTAAACCATATATGTGGATCATGTAGCATAGCGTCATTATCACTTGCCAGTAGATGCTTCTCATCCAATTTCTCACCAACGGCAAGCACGGTTTTGTCTTTTGCCATTTGCTCAAAAATATCGAGCATTTGTCCCTCTAAGTGTAGGCCGTTATAAAAAATGACCTCTGCCTTATCTAATTTTGTTAAATCACTTTGCGTTGCCTTGTATAGATGTGGATCTACTCCCGGCCCCATCAAAGCTGAAACGGATAAATGGTCGCCACTTATTTCTTTAATGGCATCAGCAATTTGCCCTGTTGTGGCAACAACAACTCCTTCTTTTTCCTCTTCAGTAGCATTACTTTGTGCGCTGCATCCGAAAAGTAATAATGATAAACCTAGTACACTTAAAAAACGTTTCATGCTTTTACCTCTTCCTATCTCTATTTATTTAATAATGTATTTCTTCAGAAGCTGGCGCCAGCTCATCCAAAAGACCATTATAGAAATCCCAGCCCCGACTGAATGAGTCGTTTTCCACAATATCGTTAAAATCACTAGTATCCCTAGTGGAAGGAACGTTGATTTGACATCATCTAATTCTTTCATTCACTCACTCTTCTTTCTCAAACGATATTTTGTTTCCTTTAGGAAAAATATATGCTTAATCGAAAGAATAATCAACCTTTTTCTAAAAATATTTTTTTATTTTTATAGTGATGTACATACAAACCGCATTATATTGGCGTATATTTCATTAGCTAATACACATTTTTATTCACTTGATGTACGACGACTACGAACACAAAAATAAGGGCTTGTACTCAGTTATAGGTCGTACTATTTAGAAAAGATGTGAGTTGGAAAATTGTGCTTGGAAGTAAGGAGGATAACATTTCACACTATATTGTGGCATTTAAATTTCAAGGGTAATCACAGAAATTACTGAATTAAAAAAAGCCTAATTTCTCGTAAATTAATCGAGAATTTAGGCTTTGGCGTTTATTTCAAAGCGTACATAAGTTAGAAAAAATAAAGCATAAATATACACGTATATCATGACTTACGTTTCTATAAAAACTTCACTCGTTCTTCCATATTATCATTATTAATTGTTACATACTTTAACTTGGAAAGGCCGTTTTTCCAGTAAGATGTGCTTCAAACAAGTCGATAATTTCAAGAAAATGTTCCGCTTCACGGAAAACATGGTCTGCTAATAACGGATGAATAATGCTTTTTATCTTGCATTCTTCGATTAGATCGCGCGCAGTTTTCTTAAAATCACGGAGAGACACTACAGAAACACGATTTTGATCAAGGAATTGGTCTAATAGTGGCACTGTCTGTGATTGCGGTTTCATGCTTTCTAAATCTCTCGCTTGAAAAAGTAATTCATCAAAATCATTGCTAAACTCTCTTGCCATATCAACAAGTTTTCTTTCAGAAGGATCAAGAAGGTGCCCTATAAATTTTGCATGATCGGCCATGATTCTTAGATAAAAAACATTCTCTTTGATGATTTCATCAGCAAGGGGCTTCAGCTTTCCTTCGTTTAATTCAATTAATCGTTTTCTAAAATAATTGGCCTCACGACTAGTATGATCAACTAATAAGGGAAAATTATTCGCTCCTGGCAGCTGACAAGTGAGTATTAACCCTAACACTTTCCGTTTAAAAGCAAATATATTTGTCGCGGCTATTTGAACTTCTGTGTTAAATCTTCGCATTTGTTCTGGATCGGTTTGGTTGGTCAATTGATGAGATTGTTGTTCAATCTTTTCGAACAAATAATAATATTGATTTGCTTCATTTATTAATTGTGTATCTTCGCATCTAAACCCTAATCGAAGGAATAGCGAATGTTCTTTCATAATCCTTGACCAAAACCGAATTTCTTCTAAAGAACGAGCAACAAACATGGATGGTGTAGAACGATTATTAGCATCTGGTACCTCTTCATTCCATTGCATCAGTTAGACTCCCCCTAAAATAAGCTCTTACTCCAACATATTCTCAGTGAAGTTGTCTTTATGTCTTAACAATAGGCACTGTTAAACAATAAAGGGTATTTTTTTGATTAGAAAAAGGACATACAACGATTGTGATATTCCCTATCGTTTATTTTAATTCCCCTATAAACCAAATTTCCCCTTCATAGTGGCATCCATCTTCATCAGAAATCACTTCTTTAAATCTTGATGTTTGCAATTCATTAGTAACATGTAATCCCCATTCTCTTTGAATATTTCTATCATCTGATAATCGAAACCACTTTTGATCGTCGTCATTCCTTTAAAAGAAATTTTTAAAATGGGCATCCCCTTTAAATACAATAATTTGCGAACCCCACAAATCTGGTAAATTAACTGCAACCACTACTTGATATTTTTCTTTGTCATCTGGTTTCATTTCAATTAACTGTTTCTATTCACTAGTGTTTGAATGCATAGTCGTTTAATTTTTTCAGGTGTTTTGTTAGAGTTTATAAAGTCTTGAGCAACTGGTAGGTGCAGATGCCAATAACCATTGTAAAATTCTGTTGGAAACACCAAAGTATGTTCTTCAATTCCATTAATCATGTTATTAGATTTACGTTTAATGCCACGAACTTTTTTATCCCTCATACTATTTCTCCTTTATATTTAGTGTTACGTAAATGTTCTTAGCTCTTCCTATGTAACAGCAAGATTCATAGATTTAGTCTAACAATGTTTGCTGCATCTCGAAGAACTTGACAAAAATACCCACTTCCTAAAAGAAGTGGGCACAAGTTTTTTATTTTAGTACATATTCAGCTAAAACGCTTTGGACTTTATAAATATTGAGCGTTTTATTAAACTTTTTTTGCACTAAGCCACCCGCTGAAAGCCAAATTTTCAGCTCTGCATCTAGATCAAAATTCCCTGCTGTCTCAATTGAGAAATGTACAATATTTTTATATGGTATCGAATGGTATTCCACTTTCTTACCTGTCACGCCCTGTTTATCAATTAAAATCAGCCGTTTATTGGTGAAAACAAATAAGTCACGAATTAACTTATATGCATGTTCCACTTGTTCAGAATTCGTTAATAATTCTTTAATCTCACTTTCAACCTCAGCGACATTTGTTTCAGAAGCATTCCCCATCAAGCCATTTAAAAAGCCCATTATCCCACCGCCATCCTTTTTCATACAATTATACCATTTATTCAGCAGAGTAAAAGTATGGAGCGGTATGCTATTCACAGTAAAAAAGTTAAGAACCATTAAGTCAAATTTCACCGATGCAACGTTTAGATCGAGCCGAAGAAGTGGCAAAAACCGCGTTATCCATGGCTAGTGACAACTCAACTTCCATGACTGGTGTATTTTATATTTACTTCATCTCACAATTGTACATACCAATCGTTAAGGAGATATCTTGTAACATCTATTGTTGAGCTGTACAATGCTGTGAAACTCTAAATATTCTCTATAAAAATTTGCAGTTTCCACCCACATCCTGCAAACTAAGTATAATACTAGTTAGAGAGGAAGAATGATAATGAAACAATTAGTATGCCTGATATTACTGTCAGTACTTGTTGTCGGGGGCGGCTATACAGTAGACGCAGCTAGTTTTAAAGATGTGCCGGAAGAGCATTTTGCTTATGAAGCAATTATGTGGGCGGAGGAATATGCCATTATCGATGGCTACGCAGATGGGACATTCAAGCCAAATTTAACGATTACCGAGCAACAATTTGCAAAACTACTTGCAAATTACTATGAGCTTGAAACACCCTACGATGAGTTAAATAAACAGACGCCTTCTGCAAACTGGTCAGATGAATATTACGATCGTCTTGCCAGCTATGGTGTGCCACTCAACGGTTATTTTGATAATACTATTCGAGCAACCGCTGTGAAGCGTGGCGTAGTGGCACAAGCAATTACTCATATAGCGAACGGTAAACATGGGTTAGACGCATCCATTCAATTTTTACTCGATTCTTACATTTCCACTGGGCAAAATCCTCAATATGAAAATCGTAACTTGCAAAAGTTTTTTGGCGTGTCCAACAATATGACACGTGCCCAAGTCGTTACATTGCTACACCGTATGGATTCGAGAAATTTATATGAAATCTCTGAGGATGCGCAAGAAATTCATCTAAATGCAAGCAATGCTTCTTTAAATACACTTGCAAAAATTGGACAAAATCAGCTTGATAAAACAATGCAACAAACGACACCTGCCAAAAGTGCATGGGAAGGCATTTATACCTATTACTATAAATGGGGCAAAGGAGCGACTGATTACAACCGCCGTGATGCCATCATTTCAAACGCCACAAGTAAGAGCTTCTACATCTCACTGACAGCCAATGATGGACAAGAATCTGGGCGTGTAGATGGGACAGCGACCATTACCTCTAGTTCAAAAGCTGTTATGAACAAATCCACAAATGGCAACCGTTGCGTACTAGAATTTGAGCGACTCAATAATGCTCTTAAAATAACAGAAGTAGACTGTATAGCTGAGCATGATGAAGGCACAAACTTTTCAGGGACATTGAAAAAACAATGACACGTGACTTTGTCCAGCTCGATGTTAAAGAGAACATCATGACGCCTATTTAAAAAACAACGGTTGCGTCACTGTATTGGTAGTAAATTTATCGTCATGCAAGTCTAAAAGTGCGAAATGGATCAAATTATCCATTCGCACTTTTTTTTGAAAACGACTATCAAATGCTCCGTGTAAAGCTATCGCATTACTTCTCTTAAAATTTCACATTTCAATTTACATGAAATACGTCAATAAACATACAATTTCCCCCTATTTCATGATCAATTTAATTTATATTTACTTTAACACTTGTAATGTTGTCCAAATTACTATATTTTAGTATTAATCACTACTAATTGAAAATGATAATCAATGAGAATAAACTAATTAGGAGATATGCTATGAATAACATTTATGATGTAACAATAATTGGTGGCGGCCCTAGTGGACTATATAGTGCTTTTTATGCAGGACTTCGTGATTTAAAAACAAAAATAATCGAATACAAATCCGTACTTGGCGGAAAAATTCACGTCTATCCTGAAAAGTTAATTTGGGATATTGGCGCTTTACCAGCAACACCTGCTCAAAAGGTTATTGATAATTTAGTAGAACAAGGTCTGACATTTGACCCTACTGTTTGTTTAAATACAAAAGTTGATATCGTTTCGAAGGAAGATGATATTTTCATCATTACAACGAGTACAGGTGAAAAACATTATTCAAAAAATGTCATTGTTGCTGTTGGTGGAGGAATTATTAGTCCTATTAAGCTCGACTTAGAAGGCGCAGAAAAATTCGAAGTTTCCAATCTTCATTACACAATTCGTGGCATCGAACGCTTCAAGGATAAATCTTTATTAATTTCTGGTGGTGGTAACTCTGCTATCGACTGGGCATGTGACTTACTAGATATTGCAAAAGACATTACGATTATTTATCGCGGAGAAGAAATCTCTGCTCATGAAGCACAAGTGAAAAAGTTACAAGCGTATGGCATACCTATCATTACACAAACGTCTATTAAAACATTGGTAGCGAACGAAGAAAAAACAAAAATCAAAAGAGTCATTATCGAAAACAAGGGTACAAATGAAACAGCGACGCTTGTTATAGATGAAGTATTGATTAATCATGGCTATGACCGAGATCAATCCTTCTCCTTCGATCACGCTATTCAGCCTGAACGCGATGGAATTCGCAATTACTTTTTACAAACAAATACTGGCTGTCAAACAACGATTGAAGGATTATATGCAGTTGGAGATATTGCACAATACGATGGAAAAATCCATTTAATTGCTGGCGCATTTCAAGATGCCGTTAACGCAGTAAATAGCATTAAACTAACGATTGAGCCTGAAGCCAATAAAATGGCGACCGTTTCTTCACACAATGATGTATTTGCATCGAGAAACCGCGCGATTATTAATGATACATTACTAAAAGTTTAACTATCCAACTAAAAAAGGCAGCTTGAGATATAACGAAAGCTGCCTTTTTGCTTGCGTTCATTTAAAACCAGACAACTCTTTAAAGTTCCTTATACCTGTCAATAGCAATCTCTATAAAATCAGCAAGATATGGGGATATATGTTTATCTTTATGCCAAGCAATATCGGTAAAAATCGCCGCTAAATTCAGCGTTGTGGGCAATTCCTTTAAGCGTTTGTTCTCTAACTCCTTCTCCACCACCATTTTTGGTAAGAATGTGATGCCTAAGCCTGCCATTACGCATTGCTTGATGGCTTCAATACTAGCAAATTCAATCAATTGCGCTGGATAGACCCCTTCTTGTTGCAAGTGAGATTCCAATTGATTTCGGTAAGAACAGCCATTTTCAGTTAACAACATCGTTGCATCTGAAAAGTGTTGGGCAGATAATGCACTTTTTTGCAGGACAGTAGATGGTGCACTTATAAACACTAGTTGCTCTTGAATGAGTCGTTCACGATGTAGCATAGGTGTGTCCTTGTACGTATCGGTAATGAAAGCGACATCTAAGTTTCCCGACTGTAATAAGTCTTTTGCAATTTCAGTCGTATGCACAGGTTTAAAAATAATTTTCACTTGCGGATGGCGTTGTTGAAATAATTGCAAAATGCTTGGCAGGCGATACACACATTGACTTTCCTGAGCACCTATTGTTAATACTGCATGTGTATGCTCGCTGGATAATGCTCTTTTCATTTCAGTACCTAGTTCCAGCATTTTCTGGGCATACTGTTGTAGTCTGCTCCCCTCTTCCGTGAGTGTAATTCGCTTACCAAGACGCTCAAATAACACTGTTCCTAGCTCTTCTTCTAATGATTTAATCTGAGCGGTGATACTGGACTGCGCGTAACCTAATTGCTGAGCAGTTTGTGTAAAGCTTAAAGTTTTCGAAGCGGTTAGGAATGTTTGTAACTGTTTAATATCCATCGCCTTCACCTCTAAATCGTTTTTTTCGATACATTCCATCGAAACATTCAGCTTTCTCGATAGTAAAAGAAAGTATACACTATTTATAATGTGAAAAATAGAGGAGGAAATCATATGAATATCACTGCTTTTATCGGCAGCTCAAGACCATACAGCAATAGTGAAAAACTTACCGACTATGTATTAGAGGGCGTTGCGCATCAAAAGTTATTTATAAAGGATTTAAACATTCAGCCAATCGATGATTTACGCCATTCTGCACAAGGCTTTCAATTTGTGTATGATGATTACGACCAGATTATCCATGCACTTATGACAAGTGACATCGTGCTCTTTGCGACGCCAATATATTGGTACAGCATGTCCGGCATCATGAAAAATATGGTAGACCGACTGAGTCACGCTATCCGAGATGAACGCTTTCCACAGTTAAAAGAGAAATTGCTGACAACACAAGCAATAGTCCTTGCTGTCGGTGGCGATGATCCGAAAATAAAGGGATTGCCAATGATTCAACAATTCCACTATATCTTTAACTTTTTAAATATGCCCTTCTCGTCTTATATTCTTGGAGAAGCAAACAAACCTGGTGAGATTGCCAATGACGAACAGGCTGTTGCACAAGCAGCACTTTTAAACAAGCAGCTAAAAACAATGACAAGTAGAATTTGAATATAGCTAGTCACTAAGACATTTCTACAGAAAATAATACACCACAATGTCTGTACGATTTTATCACCGTATCATTGAATGATTGCTTTCTGGGTCAGTTCCTATATAATTATTCTATGTGAGTAAATTTGATATAGATTTTTCCATATTAATTATAAGAATGATATTTTATCATCAATCATCGTATAGGATAGATTATTTCCGCCGGTAGCAGTGGGATTGCACTACTGACGTGCTTTTTCGCCAATTGCACCGTCAAGAACCGATGGAATCTACAGTTGCGCCGATAGAATACCGATTCTCGCTTATATTTCTTTAATATTGGTTCTATTTTGAAGGCAATTAGCTCATTATAAATAAAGAACACGAAATAAAGGCGCATTCTGTTACAAGGAATTATGTCCGTTACAACAAAGGAGCACATTATGAAAATGCAAACTGAGTTACCAGAAAACTACCAAGATTTAAAAAAGGCTGCCAACTACACTTCAAGCTGGCGTGAGCGCTTGGCTGCTGTGCAAACACTAAGTAGCTATAAACATGAACAAGTTATTGACTTACTACACAATCGTGTGAAGGCAGATACTGTGTTTGCTGTACAGCAAGCGGCATATGAAGCATTAACGAAATTTGGTGAGGATGTCAAACAGCCTACCCGCCGTAAATTCGAGCTTATCAAAGGTGCGGAAAAAGTATTTGTGCGCGTAAAGAAAAGTTTACCCGCAGATCATACATTGTCAGACTTCGCGGATAAGCTAAAGCGTACACGTCTAGATGTCTACGATGCCTACGAAGGTGATCAAGGTGAAAACTTCCTACCATGGCTAGAAGCGAAATGGCAAACTATCTAAGTAAGGAAATATAGCTACACATTTTGTATGAAAAAACCAGCAATTAGTACGATTTCCTCGTAAATTGCTGGTTTTTTATATGCCTATGATGATTATTTTTTTCGTTTCCACAACACAATGCCTATAATAACGGCGAGTAAAGCAACAATGGCAACAATCCATATAGTGTTGGAGCTTGAGGATGCTGTGTCAGCCGCTTCGCTCGATTGCTGTTGTTCTCTTGGCGTAGCGTTTGGAACTTGTTCTTTTGTTTCTTCTGTCGCTGCCTGTGTAGTCGTTCCAAGTTGAATGTATTGTAACGTTGGCGTAGACGTATTCGTTGTCTGTGCATCATGACCATGATGATGACCGCCGCTTGTCGTCAAAATGGACTTTTCTAATTTTTGACCAACCCAGCTTTTTGCCTCAGTGGAATCTGCAAAAATTCGTGGATGACCTGAAAGCATATATGTTTCACCATCAATTACTAGACCTGTTTCATCCCCTGTTACAACATCTTCCACTGTACCAGTAGGGCCATATGAAAATCCACCCATCTGTAGCAACGTGTGACCACCCATATCGACATCTAGGTTTTCTGTTAAAAAGGCAATATACGCTTCTTTTGTTAACGTTGCTTCCGGTTTTTCTAATTCTAGTTTATTATGAAATAATGCAATATTGATTTCTTTATACGTTATATCTCCATCTAGTGAAGATACATACTCCTCGTTTTTTGCTGCTTGTGCCAGTTCATCAACTGTTGAACCTTCAAGACCGAAGAAAGCGCCTACCCAGCCAGCAAAATCCTTACGTGATAAATTTTCTGTTGGATTTAATGCCATATCTGCACCATTATAGCCAAGGAGCCCAGTACTATGGAGTACCATGATTTCCTGTAAATCTGGCGTTGTAGCAGGAACATCCGTATAAAGCATACTCTTATCCATTGTATGCGCATAAGCCACTGGAGAAAGGAGCAGTGTACTCATCAGTATCATTAGTATATATTTCCTCAAAATTATCCCACCTTCCAATCCAATAGTATACATCCTAAATGTGTTGGAAGTATGAAATTCGCTAGGTTAAATTCATACGGTTATAATTTAAATTTACTAATTTGTCCGTTTAAATTTTCTGCCATTTCCGCTAAATGAACTGAACTATTTTTTATCTCATCCATCGAGCTTGCTGCTTGTTCAATTGTAGCAGATGTTTCTTGAATGCCGGCAGCAGATTGTTCAGAAACAGCTGCGATTTCGTCGACAGACTTATGGATGTTGAGGGTATTTTGTACGACTTGCTCTAATTTTGAAGACATCGTTACGATGCTTGTTGACATCGAGTAAACTGCATCAGCAATATGGTTAAATGTTTCATTTGTAGAAGCGATTTGCGTTGTTCCTTTTTCAACTTCTCCGTATCCACTTTCGAGTGATGTTGTAACAATTACCGAGTCGTATTGGATCTTTTCAACGATGCTTGTTATATCATCCACAGATACAGATACTTGTTCCGCAAGCTTACGCACCTCATCAGCTACAACCGCAAACCCTTTGCCTTGCTCACCCGCACGTGCTGCTTCAATAGCCGCATTGAGTGCCAATAAGTTCGTTTGAGCTGCAATATCATGAATGACAGCTACAAGTTTAGAGATTTCCTGTGTTTGTTTACTTAAATTATCCACTTTATTGACTGCATCTTTAACAATGTGATCAATCGTTGTCATTTGTTGTGTGGAGGCATCCATTAACTCCTTACCTTCTTTAGTTAAGTGCATCACTTCTTGTGAATATTGATTGACTTCCTTACTGCTCCTATTGACGTCTGTCACCTGTGTAGTAAATTCTGTCATGGTTGTCGCAACATCGGAAGCATTACTTGCCTGAATCTCAGTACCGCTTGCAATTTCTGTTACGGTGTCTACAATTTGCTCCGTTCCACCCTTAACCTCTGTAGCGGATTGCATCAATTCCTCACTATGAGCTGCAACATCATTTGACACAGTTTGTATATGTTTCAATAGACGGTTCAATATTTCGGACATCGTATTTGTTGCTGTCGTCAGCTGCCCTACCTCATCTCTTGTTGTTACATCGAGCTTCGGTTCACTCAAATCTCCTTCAGTTATTCGTTGCATACGTTTTGTCAAGATGATGATTGGTTTTGAAATCCTTCTCGCACTAAGTAATGCCGTAAAGATTGCAATTACAACAATAGCTATACCAACGATCACACTTGTTAATTGCTTTCTCTCGCCTGCTGTAATCATATCTGTGCCAACAGTATTAATAGATTGTTTACGTTGTTCTGCCAAGCCTTCATAGCCTTCACGAATTTCAGTAGCTGTAGCATCCATCGCAGCTAAATTTTTCGTTGCCAACTCGACATTGCCCTGATCGTATGTATCAAAAACATCTTTTTGAACATAGCTACTCCATTCTTTCGCCAGTTCCGAAAACTTCTGAAATTCATTTGATTGAGAAATCGCTAAACGTTTCTTCTCATTGTCAAGTGCCCGTTCCACGTTATGCGTGTAAATATCTTTATATTTTTCTTCTCCAGATAATACATACCCCCTAGCAGCTGCAATTCTTACTGCAATTGTTGAGGCTAGTTCGTAATCTGTAATTAATAATTGTAATTCTTCATCAACAATTTGTTCTGTTGCTGTGTTATTTTGAGAAATAGCGGATACATTGTAAGCAATATATACAACAATGACTGCTACTACAATACTAAATGCAAAAATGATTCTCGTGCTAATGGACTTAAAATTCATTTGTCAATTCCCCTTATTTTTCCGGATAATTTTCGAATTACTCCTTATAAATCTACCTAAACATTGTGTCAGACAAATCATCCCTATCATGAAAAAACATTATTTAACGATATCATTCGACTCTCTTAATACTAAATAAAGCGTAATTAATAAAAATTTTAACTATATTGTACAATATTAGTAATTTACCATTTATAAATCTATTTAGGATGATTTAAAAATTTAATCTATATTTAGATTAATAATTAAGTGATTTTGGTGTGTTTATAAGCTTTTTTTTGATTTTAAGTGCAATAGATTTATGGAACATCGTGCAAAGGATATGTCACAGGCTTCAAAAAAGATCTAACAAAGGAAAAGAGGCAAGGTAATGCCAAATAAAGCTTTAGTGCTACACGTTATGAAATTAAAATCTTATAAAAGGCTAAGTATTATTTACAAGAATACTATTCTGAAAGAAAAAACAGATGACAAACCTTCCATGTTTACACCATAAAAAAATCTCCAATTTCGTCTAAATAACGGAACTGAAGATTTTTAGCTATAAGAATGGAAAGCGAATAGAATTGTTGAATAGCGCAACTGCTATGTGAATTTAATCCCAATAATTAAACATAACATCCCCTAATGTCTCACTTTTAAAATAGGCTGCGTAGTTCCATTCCACATCAGATAAGCTATGAAGCTCCTTATCTTGTGTAAGCAAACTGTTTAACACTTCAGCCTCTAGGCATTTGCGCATTGGAAAGTATTTGTGTAAGTTGAGTTTTGTTAAAAATCGAAAATTCAGTTCTTTATCACTCATAGCAAACGCCACATACGGCATGAGTCGATGATGAAGAATTGTCAATTGCTCATTGTCTAGCTGAATGTCAGCCTGCATATAAACAACATGAGGATCATCCATAAATTGCATAACTTTCGAACGTTGTTCACTCGTTACAAGATGATAGACCATAGCTTGAAATGACCGCATCTCCTGTTCAATCAAATGCTCTGCATCAAAGCCTGAAATCCCTTTTGTTAAACGCACCTAACCACCCCTTTTATATCTTTCTATCTATGTCTTTCGCTGTCATGCTGGCATAGTCCTGCAATTTCTAACAGTCAGCTATTAATTGTTCGTTCAATTTGATAGTCTATTCGTAAAAATGGCAGCCCCAAAATACGCATCGTATGAATTGCTGTTAAATTTCTATCATTTGTTGCCGTAATGATGAAATACTCATGCAATGGTAGCTTAAACAAATAATGGCTGATTGCTAGATAGATTCCTGCATCTCCTTCATGAGCACTCGTGATATGCAATTGGCCATCTTTTTCATACAAATATAAAACGCCTATCATGGTTGAAAAAGGTAGCGGTAGCGCAATATTCATATACGTAGTTTGTGCTGTCGTATGCTTGGAATAAATCGCCACAAATGTCGTTTGCTGTTCAATTTTACGAATCCATGCTCTTGGTGCAGAACGCCCATCTTGTTCAGCATCTACTTTGACAATTTCCCCTGTCATCTCCATTTGTTTACGAGTGAAGGGCAAATTCAATTGTTGCATCCAACGACTTATCCCCCGATAGAGTAGCGCAAATGGTTTAAACCAAGTACTCCATTGGACAGATGCCGTCAAACGGTAGGCATTTGTTTGTTCATAAAAGTGTGGAAGGGCTGCTGGTAGTTTTGTTGTATCAATAAAATCGCTCAGTGCATCGACCAAGCCTGGATGCGCATCGCCAGATACACGTAACTTCCCTCGAATTTGACTAACTGGAAATGTGAAATTGTGATGTGTAGTTTTCGGAACTTCTATTGCCCAAGCTACAACGCCAATACCACCAAAAAAGAGACAATTCATCAAACCATGAAAATGTAACATATCAGGTATACCCACAAAGGAAACTCCAGCGAAATTACCAAAAGCGTAAAGTAAAGACCATAAAATCGTTATACAGAGTGCGCCATATGAAATACGTAATAACAACCCTTGCGCGCGTGGAAAGCCTGTTTTAATGGCAAGAATAAATAAGCAATAAATTGCAAAAATATAAAGTCCAACTGACACAATTTCTATACTCGTTGAAAAAGTAATACCTAATGCTACGAGTATTGGTCCTGCTAATAAAATAACTACCACCGCACTATACGATGTGCTTTTGTGTAGTCTGCCAAACAGCCCAATAGAAATGGCCAATAAACAGGCAGAGTAATGGAAATGAATTGCTGTTAACCACGTTATCAATGGGGAGAATCCTGTATCTAAATCAGCAATAAAAGCGAAAAACCAAAGCCCGCCGACAAATAAGTAGATGAGCCCCATATCAATAGCAATTTCAGCAATATTTGTAAAGCCACGCTGTAAAAATCTTCTTACACCATGGAGGGCAATAAAAGCCGTATAAATCACATAAACGAACGCAAGTACAATAGCCAAGCCTCCATCTGGCCACCAGTGAAGAAGTGTGATGGCTAGCATCATACTAGCCATCATGCCATTCCCTATCTTCTTGAACGGCAGTACCATCTTCAGCGTTGCAGGTACAAAAAACAATTGTGCAATTGTCAGTAGCAATAAATAATCAGGCTGTTTGCTAAACAAATAACAGATAAGCGACAGCACAAACCCGAACAGCAAAACAGGGCTACATAGATTGCTGCGTAAATTCACCAGCATACATCATCAACCTCCCAAACAACGGATTATGGATTGAGACATGGATGGTAAAAACGTTTCTCTTCTCATCAAATCCTTCTTCTACGATTACTCGTCCTTCCAAAGTCTTTGGAATTGGACATTCTATGTTAGAAAGGACAAATCGTTGTACACCTGAACGAATTACTAATTGCCCCTCTTTTGTTACGGCAAAATGCAAATCAGAATAAAATAAAGCTGGTGAACCTAAGTAATCCCTTACTATTTTTCGAACCGGGTCAATCGTCATCCTTGCATCGAAGTACCTCGTCTTCGTCGCAAAATAAAAACTGCGTTCCCATAACACTTCCAACTCGCCACTAGGCAGTACTCGACTAGTATTACGAATGGAGAAAGGTATATCTTCACCTGATTCTGGAAATAAAAATCTTGTTCGTGTAGCGAGCGTATAAAATGGACGCATCCATTTTGCACCCGATTCAATTTTGTGCATGACACCCGTTGCAAAAAAAGGTCTATCTATCGGTAATGCATAGCGCTGTTGCAACATCGGATGCAGACGCTTAAAATCTTCACCTAATAAGGTCTGATAAATTGTCATGTGTTTTGCCCTCGCTTTCGTTTACAGCTTTTTGCACTCGGAAGATCTTTACTGAGAATGTAGCCCACGATTGAAAGTACCCATAATGCTACATTAAAAGTCACCGGATTAAACGGCGCACCTGCCAGATTTTTGTCAGCGACAACAGCACTGATTGTCAACAGTGGAAATAGGATAATTTGGGCACCAAAAAGAAAACGTTTCCCTCGTGGAAATAGCCAGCACAGTGCAAAAAGCATTTCAGCTATACCTATCCAAAATACGATTGTAGTTGCGGTACTCATTTGATGGTCAGCATTACTCAGGTGTGGCGCCTTTCCACTCGCGGGAGCCGCATTTTCGCTCTGGTAAGTCCGCTCTTCGCTCGGGTACACCGCATCTCCGCTCGAGTCAACTGCTTTCCAGCTCAGGTCAACCACATCTTCGCTCGGGTAAGCTAACATTTTCTCTACCATCATGACTTCATCGGGGTGTTGCACCATCACTTTTGGAACTAGTCCGTGATATAACCACACAAAGCAAAACAGCAGGCTGATGAGCATTGTTAAAAAGAAGCGTCGATATTGGGAAAGTGGGTTTTCCCCTTTCTCAAGCCATCTTTTTAGGACATCAAAGCTAAGCGCTGTAGCCCAGCCCATCAATGGACGAAATACGAAGTCAAACAGTACGCCTAATTTACCATATCGCACATCATAGTCATATTGCGTTAAAAATGTCAGCCCCTTATCATAGGGAATATACTGCCAGTATCCCTTCCCTTCCGCTATGGGCGAAATTTTTTGAGGTGTGCCAAAATGTAAGGAGGAGGTCTTCGTGCCGTCTTCTTTATGATGTTCTCCTTTACTTTCTCCCCAACCACTAACCGTCAAGCCAGGCATAACCTTTGTTTCATATGTAAATTGTTGCGGTGCATTCGGTGATTTCTTTTCCATATAAGTAATAGAGGTAAAGCGTAAATCCCACTGCTCATGCAGCTTCGGATTTTGCGTATAGGCCCAAGCATCATCCATAGGTGCTTGCATGTCAATTTCCACATAAATGGGCTTTTTCTTCATATTTATTACCTCCTTGTAGGTATCACTCCGTCTGATGTTCTTTCACAAGCTTGTTAGTTGCTTCAAAAAGCCACTGATCTTTTACAATGAACGAACCACTCCTGCTTCTTTTTCTTTCATTTGTATTGAAATATAATAACTTCCCGCCGTTATCAACAGACAAATGTAACGTAGTTCCACGTTTATTGCTTCTCAGCAGCACCTCATATGATTGATAAGCCACATTTGTACCATCTTCCTCTACGTCATTTTTATTAAACGTCGTTTCTGATAATATCCTAAGATAGTCGTTAATTTTATGTTGCTCTGTGAATCTAACTGTTCTTACTTCCTTGTCATCTATTGTGGTGATAAACCATTTTATCGATCACGTTAACAATATCCTCCATTCTTTACATAATAAATTATACTGTTATTGTCAGTATAGCAGAAAGGGATTCATCCAATTTTATTAAATAAATGAAAAAACTTGAATCGAAATGATGAGTTGCGAAGTCTAATAGTCGGAAGGAGGCGTTTTTCATTACAACACAACAAATATCACTTGTGGAGCTTGCCAAAAATGGTGATGAACAAGCGTTTTACCAGCTCATTGAACAAGAGCAGCATAAATTGTACCGCATGGCTTATGTCTATGTACAAAATGAA
Source organism: Lysinibacillus sp. UGB7 (assembly GCF_049058285.1). Taxonomy (NCBI): domain Bacteria; kingdom Bacillati; phylum Bacillota; class Bacilli; order Caryophanales; family Bacillaceae; genus Lysinibacillus; species Lysinibacillus sp. UGB7. The sequence goes on along the minus strand of NZ_JBMGUV010000006.1, from coordinate 50,662 downwards.
AATGAGGCTGTCGAGGTTTTTCAACAAACCATAATCCGTGCTTATGAGGGGTTGCCACAGTTAAAAGAACCCCACTATTTCTCTACATGGCTCACGCGCATTATTATCAATTGCTGTAAAACATATATTGCCAAAAAAAATGCTGTCCATCTTGTGGAGCCACATACATTGGAAGATATCAATAGCACATCACCTACATATATCGAAGAAGAGCTTGATTTATGGCAATCGCTGTGCAAGTTAGAGGAAAAGTATAAAACGGTGCTGTTATTACGTTTTTATCAAGACTACTCTGTAAAGGAAATTGCTTCGATTTTACAATGTCCTGAGGGCACTGTAAAAACGCATATTCGTAGAGGCTTGCAGGCTTTACGCCAACAATTAAAGGGGGCATACATAGATGAATGGGTACAATCCATTGAAAGAAGTCATTGACACGATTCCAATTCCGGAAAGACGACTAACGGAAGTTTTGCGGGTCGAAGGCATGTCAAAAATATTCCAGCAAAAGCATCATACCGTGAATGCGTTAAAAAATATTCATTGTACGATTTATCAAGGCGAAATGGTAGCTATTATGGGGACAAGTGGATCTGGAAAAAGTACACTGCTCAATATGATTAGTGCCATTGATGAACCAACCGAAGGAGCATTGTTTTTATTTGGTAAAGAAGCACATAACATTTATCAAGAACCTAATGCCTCAAAGTTCCGAAAAGAAAACATCGGTTTTATCTTTCAATCTTTCCACTTGTTAAAAGATTTAACGGTAGAAGACAATATTGCATTACCACTTATTCTAAATGATGTAGCAAGTAAAGATATCAAAATACGTGTCCAACAAATAATGGAAAAGTTAAATATTGCTGCTTGGGCTAAGCATCGACCAACGGAACTGTCAGGTGGCCAACAACAGCGTGTTGCCATCGCTCGTGCCATTATTGCGAATCCCCCTATTTTATTAGCGGATGAGCCAACTGGTGCATTAGATGTCAACACAACCGACGAAATTTTACAACTGCTTGTCGAGCTCCAAAAAAATATGGCTCAGACCATTTTACTCGTAACGCATGATCCTTACGTGGCAACGTATGCGAATCGTGTATTATTCTTCCATGATGGGGCCATTGTCGATTCTTATCACAACAATCATAGCGCTGAGGATTTAGACTGTATTTTATCGAAATTCAAGTTAATTACTCGAGGTGATGTGTAAATGTTTACGATGCGTACCATTGCACTCAAGCTTTTTCGCGCAGCTTGGACAAATGTACTAACGAGTATTAGTATCATCACCATTGCGATTTGCCTAGTGATGACCATGAGCGTCTATATCTGGAATGCCAATAACCAAATGAAGGAAAACATTCAAGCGTTATTCGGTGAAATGGATTTGATGGTCGGTTACAACCCAGAGCAGCATAAATTACTAACCAATGAACAGATTGCGAGTTTTAAGTCATTACCAGGAGTCAAGGAGGTTTCAAGCGTATCTTTAGCTCATACAACGGTAGAAAATGAAAAAAAAGCGCCTATTTACACGGTAGGCGTTGAAAATGACGATTTAGTAAAAAGCCGTTATCATTTCTCTGTTAATTTAACATCAAAGGATGTTATTATTTCTGAAAATGTCGCGCAAATTTTCAATAAACAAGTCGGAGATACGATTCATATCGAAACAAGCGATTTTACTATTCAAGAAATTTTACAGCCCATTAAAGGGACCGATAGCGTAAATATCATCCTGTTGCCAAACGATATTTTGAAAACATGGATGGGCGATAGTAATGAACAAACAGCAGCTATGTTTTCACTGATTAAAACAGATGCCAATGTTGCCACTGCCATTGGCATGGAAATAAAACAGCTAGATGAAACATTACGTGTGGATGTAGCGAGTGACTATGATTTTTATAAAGAAAATTTACAAGCATTAATGATTTTTATGATTGTGCTTTCTGTATTCATTTTACTCATTTCAAGTGTCTTGCTACTGTCTACGTTCCAGCTATTATTTTACAAAATCAAAGAACAACTTATGGAATTACGGGCTCTTGGGGCAACGAGCCATCAAGTAAAACGAATTGTCCAATTGCAATTGTCACTTATTATAAGTTTTGGCGTATTGGTCGGTATGTCTGTCAGTATACTAGTCATCAAATTATGGCTGCCACAACTCATCAGCTTCATGAAATTACCAAGTGCAAAAACGGAACTTCCTCTTGTACTCATCATCGTTATCGCAGTTGCCAGCTATTTATTGCTTCAATTTGTAACAAAATGGCAAGTGCAAAAAAGCGCGAGTCTATTGCCTTTGCAAATCGCAACAGATAACGAAGACCAGGGCTTACAATGGAAAAGATGGAAAACGATTGTCGTAAGTGGCACTGGAATTATAGCCTTATTTTTATTTGTCAATGCACAGGTAGTTGATAAGAGCGGACCAAGTGCACTGATGATTTTGATTGGAACTTTACTAGTGTGTGGCATTTTACTTTACATGATGCCGTATTTATTTACTGCTCTATTAAAAATTTCATTGAAACCAATTCGTTCAGCACTCGGTAAAGAAGCTTATTTAGCTTGTCAGCAACTGATGCCTCAAGTACGCAAAAATATGCCAATAGTGCTTAGCATCATAGGTTTAATGGTGATCTTAATATTCGGTAGCTCCCTGTTTAAAACACTTCAACACAACGAACTGGCCTTTATTAATTCTCAATATGAGACATCGTTGAAAATTAAAAATGAATTAAATGATCCAACCATTACACAGGATTTGATCAATGAAATTGAATCGCTGCCGAGCGTATCCTATGCATATATGGAAAGTAACAATGCTTATATAGCCCTTCAAATAGGAGATGATTGGCTATCAGATAACTATACAACGATTGATGTCAAGAAATTTGTTCAATTAGGGAAATTAAATGCAATTGAAGATGATTTAAAAAATGGTTTAATCATAACGGAAAGTTTTGCAAAAAAACATCAACTATCGCTTGGTGACAACTTGACGGTGGGTACTTATGATAATGCTACGCAGCAGGATATGCCAGTCGGTCAATTAGAAATTGTAGGCATTACCTCCGCTCCTATCAATACTTCAGATTTAATGGTGGATTGGTCATCTTTCCTGACATCCATTGATAAAACAATCATTACCGACATTATGGTGGAAGCAAGTGAAACGGAGCAGGCATTCACTGAGCTTGCTTATTTAGAAGAGCGATGGCCAGCACTTCAATTTAGCGATAAAGAGACAATGATTGAACAGTCTAATTACATGTTCTACCAGCGTTGGAATCTATTTGTTGGTGTTTTTGTTATCCTAATAGCCGCTAGTTGTTTAGGGGTATTACAAACTCTGCTTCACTCTGTCTATGCAAAACGAGGAGATTATGCGATTCAGCGATTAATCGGTCTTTCACCAAATGGATTAATGAAGTTGATTTTAACGCAAGTACTGTCCTTTGTGCTTTATGGTCTGACTGTTGGTATATTCCTCGGTCTGCTCTTAACAAGGATGATTGCCTTTATTGACGTTGACGCACCAATGGTTTATGATTTCTTCACATTAGGGATTACTAGTGTGGTCTTTTTACTAGCGACCTTCGTAGTCTTTACATTACAAGGTTACTGGATCAGTCGACAAAAATTAGCAAACGAAATTGTAGATATGTAAGTAGAAAGATTCATTTAGGCCCTCAAAGACGAGGGCTTTTTTTAGTTATCGAACATGTTTTTGAATTTATCGCTACAATTTCGAAATTTATCACCCAACTTCAATAATTTATCGCCCAAAATCTACAATTTATCATGCACCTACAAATAACACAGCCTGTCCAATGGCAATAAAAAAGGCTTCATGCTGGATTGGGCTAGTTTCTTCAATTTGAAGGGTAATATCAAAATACGTATCCCGAAAAACTGCTTGCCAGCGAGCAATTGGCTGTTCATTCAGTAAAAATACTGACCAGTCCTCCATCTCTTTATTAAGTGTTATTTTTTGCTCGCCGTCTGTAATGATTAAATCTGGAATCATTATTTGCCAGCCATCATAGGCAATCATATAGTCCTTTCCCGTCACAAAGTCCTTTCCTCGAAAATGTACACGACCACGACGCGACATTTTTTTACATGTGAAAAGTGGCTGTCCGTCAACATCGCTTGCATCAAAACGTACGAAATATCGGTAATCCATTGTACGATCAAAAGCTTTTTTTAGTCCATTTGTGTAAATCCGTTGAACAGTAGATGATACTTCCCCCGCTCCATTTAAAACATGAATAACCTCTGTTGATTCAATTGCCACAGGTTGTGTGTATGTAAAAGTTTTCAATACTTTCGCTCCTTCAAAAACACTCGCTTCTAGTGTAAAGTTACCTCTTTTAAACTAACACAAAATAAACGCCAAATACAATTCGCCCCTACTAAAGATTATCGGGATGTTGTATTTGACGTTATATTATTCCGATTTAATGATGAACCTGGGATGGTACTTCGACTGTAAATGGTTGGAATTTAACCTCTTTCAGAGATGATTTATCAAATAGGATTTTCGTTTCTTGCCCATTCGGTTGAACTTGCATACCAGACCCACCTGTAGGGAGCATTAAATAAGGTGTAATAATTAATTTTGAAACATCTTCTGAAATTGGATCAAAGGTTCTATTACCACTGAAGACCCAAACACCGTCATTAAATTGCCCTGTTGTGCCTCCTGAATGTGAGGGTATTTCCTTACCAGATTGATCCGTTATGCGGAATTCAATATAAGAAGCCCCTAGTTGAGAATTATCAATATTTCCAGTTTCAGATGCCTCAAATGAAAGGCCTACACCAGAAGGACTAAATGATACTCTTGAAACATCAAGCTGAATACCCTCCTCTTGCTGCTGATGATTCACTGGTAGATGTGTGATATCGACAATCTTTTTAATAGGTGTTGAAAATTCCCATTTCTCGCCCTCTTTGCCTTCTAAAATCAAGCCCAATTCGAAAGAACTTGGCATATTGTCTGTGACATTATAAGTGGTAATACCTGTACGAACCGTCGGGCTTATATTCTCTTCACCATAGCTTCCCGATCCGCTAAGAAATTTCCCATTCATCATTAGATCCATGCCTGCACCGAAGTACTCGTTGCTTAATTCTTTGTCCGATTCAATTTTAAAACCAACAGTAATATTTGTGTCATCATAAAGTACTTCATCGACAGTTACAGAAATACCATTGATTGTTTGCTTTTCGCCAACCGTTTTTGTTAAACCTTGTTCGCTAGCCTGTTTTAGCCCAAGTAAGCCAGAGTCACCAAACACGGACCCCACTATCGGCAGTTGTGCCAAAGTACTAGCAAATGTTGGCGATACATATGCTGAGCCGATCATAATCCCAAACGCTGCTGCCGCACTAGCCACATATACCAATGGTTTTCTTTTACTTTTTCGTGTTTTTTGTAATGGTGCATTGTTCATATTTGCTTGCTCCTCTGCTCGTTGAATACCTTTTGTAATCGCTGTTCGTACCTCGTCTCTCGGGAATTCTGGAAGGCTACTATTGTGATTAAATGACTTTTTCATTGTACGTTGCACTCCTTTCTAATTCTCGCTTTAAGTGTTTCTTTCCACGATGTAAATACGTTTTGATTGTGCTCGAAGGCTTATCCATCAATTGTGAAATTTGTTTAATCGGTAAATCATGATAATAATATAAAATAAGTGCCATTTGATGGTCGTGGCTCAACTGCTGTAAGGCTTCCGATAGATCGATGGGGTTCTCGACTTCATTGGACTGATGATTTAACCGCTTTAATAGTTCACTTTCTTCATAAGGAACGACTCTTTGCCCTTTTTTTAGCAAACGATAACACTCATGTATTAATATACGAAACAGCCATGTCGAAAAAAATTCTGGATGCTTTAGCTGTTTAACAGTTAAATAAGCCTTACATGCTGTTTCTTGAATAGCATCGAGTGCATCCTCTTTTTGCCCTACATAAGAAAGTGCTGTATAGTATAACTTTTCTTCCTCTAAACGAAGGAGCTGTTCAAAAGCTTCCTTGTTTCCTGCAATCGCTTGATGCACAATAGATAAATCATGTTCCATGCTAGTTTCCCCCTCCTTTCAATACTTAGAGTCTTTAACACAAGCAAAAGGTTTCACTTTAACATTTTTTCTTTTTGTCCTATAGTTGTGAAACGGAAAAATAGACTACTGCTTTAACAGTAGCCTACTAAATTTCACTTTATCCCGCTTTAACGGTCAGTAAGTCGCTCAACCAGTACACTGGCCGTAAAAGCCGGATTGGTTCAACTAACAATCCGGGGGATGAAATACACCCCCACGGATTGGAGTTTCACTTTATCCCGCTTTAACGGTCAGTAAGTCGCTCAACTGGTACACTGGCCGTAAAAAGCCCGATTGGTTCAACTAACAATCCGGTGGATGAAATACACCCCCACGGATTGGAGTTTCACTTTATCCCGCTTTAACGGTCAGTAAGTCGCTCAACTGGTACACTGGCCGTAAAAAGCCCATTGGTTCAACTAACAATCCGGGGGATGAAATACACTCCCACGGATTGGAGTTTCACTTTATTTATCTAATTTAAAGGTAACATCGCCAATGCCTATTTCTGAATGTACCTCCAGCACGATATCAGCATTTTCATATGCTTCATTTACATAAATACCTTTACCTTTTGAAATAAACCCTTCCACACTCGAAGACCCTATTCCTTTTTCAGTTGTAAGCTTTACGCCGACTTTCGATGGTAAAGTGACCGTTGTTTGGCCAACACCAGTTTCAATGCTCGTTTCAAAGCTTTTTTTCCAATCTCCGCCTAAATTGATATAAAGATCGCCTACACCCGTTTCAATATCTAATTTTTCGAGCTGCAAGCCTTGTAAATCAAGGTTTGTCATGGATGCACCTGTATCAACTGAAAGATTCATTGGAATGTCATCATTTAGCTCTATATTCCATTCATTTTTTATGTTCGACATACCAAGTTTAGTGGAGCCTTTATGTTCTATAACCACTTCCCCTGTTTGCCCATGTAGATCATAGCTAACTTTGGGTGCCAATTTTTTTATGTTATATTGGGCACTCCCCTCTACCCAGTCCTTCGCTCCTTTTGTAACCGTCATTTCCCCTACTCCCAGATTTAATTCCACATCTAACTTCTCAGCCTTATCCTTTTCAACGAAGATTGCTTCTTCTTTGTTTTTACCTGGAATGAATGAATTACACCCTGATAGAACAAGCAATGAAGCACTCATAACTAAACCAATACCAATAAATTTCTTCAAATTAATTCCCTCCATATATATAATATTCCAATAAATCCATTTTATCGAAATCTTAAATTTATAAAAACGACCCTCCGCTTTAACTTCATCTAAGACCTAAGACGTAGAAAGTAATCATTAAACGATTTTCTCCCTATGCATCACTTCATTGATATGCAATCTAACAAAAAAATTGAACCTCAAATCAGATCACTTTTGAAGTGTTCACGATTTGGGGTTCAGTGAAAGTAGCTGTTTTCATCTGTCTGGATAGACAAAGATTTCTAATGGTTTATAAAGAATGGAGTGATTAACAGCTTTAATGGTCATTTCCGAAGAATCATTGTTGTAGTGAGGCCGATGAACAATGAATCGATTTTCCATTACACAAAAGGGATTTCATTTCCCTCCAACAAAGCCTTTAAATTTGCGAGTGATGCCTCATAACCGCTCGTGTTGAATGTTACAGTTGTTTTTCCCATGTCATCTGCCAATGAGATGGCTATTAACGTTTCAGGAATGTCTAAGTAAAATGAAAATTGCTGATGAATACTTACATTTTCTATCGTTAAGGTCATCGGTAACTTTTCAGTCAACTGATTATGACTATTCGGCATTAACGTAAAAATAATCTGTTCACCTGCTTCTAAACGAGGGATTTCCCATGTTGAACCTGGCGCATACCACTTCGTTAGCAGCTCCGCATCCGTAATGGCATGCCAGACCTTCTCAAGACTTACATCAATCGAAATTGAACTTTTATTTTCTTTGTACTCCATCATAGATTCCTCCGTTAGCAGCATTATGCTTTTTCAGATTAATGGTCATTTTAACACATTTTAAGCATTTCGTTCCAAAACCTCAAGATTATCCTAGATGGCATCCATAACTAAGCTTTTTTATTTGTACTTTTTGTCTTTCTATATAAATTCACTGCACCTAATGCTACGGCGATAGCTACAATATTCAACGCTACCTGATAGCTATGCAATACATTTACCATGAAACCGTAAAAAGTTGGCGCAATAACGATAAAAATTTGATTTAAAGTTAAAGCAGCACTCACTGTTAAACCTACATAACCTGGATTGGATTGCTCTGTAACACAAGCTATAAACAATGAATACCAGCCGATTGCTACGAAGCCTAAGAGGAAACAAAATAAGAGCATTACAATTTCCATTTTCATGACCAACGGCAACATTATGGTAAAAGCAACTGTACAAACCATCACTATGAACAATAATTTTTCTCTATTGTGTTCAAAGAATTGATCACTCACCCATGCAATGACTACTCTTCCTATCATACCGCCTAGTAATATTAAGCTTAAATACATCCCAGCATCGATTAATGAATAACTGCCTTCCTGATGCAAATAACTCATAAAATGAGCAATGAGTATCATCTGTAATGACATCATCGTGATGCCTACGATATATATGGGGTAAAGCACTTTATTATTTTTAATAGTTATCATTTTTTCTTTAAAAGATACGGATTTAGATACTGACACTACGGTTTCTTTTGGTTCTTGATACGCTAATAAGAAAAGAATACCTCCAGCAATGGCTACAAAGCCTTGCACGATATGTACGGCAGACAACTCAAAATGATTATACGTATAAGTGAGGATGACAGATGCCAAGGCCCCTCCTATTGGAATTCCAGTTTGTCGGATACCCATAGCTAGCCCTCGATGTTTGTCGGGAAACCATTTGACGATGGCCGTACTGCCCCCAGTTTGAGCACTTCCATACCAGATTCCTACCACTAATAATAACAGTAACAACACCGAATAATGATTTACCATCACAAGTGTTAATGCAGAGAGCCCTAATAAAATAGACCCCCAGCCAATTATTTGCTTTTCTCCTTTTTTATCCATTAAATGACCAAATACTAGCATGGAAAACATCGGTCCAAAATTCACAGCTGAAACGATGAATCCTGTTTGTAGTGAAGATAAATTCCATTCAATTTGATAAAATGTAGCGATTGGTCCCATCCCATATGTCACAAAAGTTGCTGCTGTTTGAGAAAGTGTAGCCACCAATACGATGAACCATCTATAATAAGTATTCATTCAAGCTCCTCCAATATCTCTGCACTATACCGATTTATTTGTTCAGTATAATTTTAAGTTATCTAGAGTTTACGCTGGATACGACAACGCGTAAAATGGAGGAAAATGATAGAACCCATCAAAAATTTTAATAGGGTGTGTGACATGCTATATGAACATCGAAGAAATTGCATTAAAAATTGAATTATTACAACGTCAAAATTTAAGTAAATCTGCTGAAATCACTAACTATACGCAATCTGCCCTGACATCTAAAGTGAAAAAAATGGAGGCAGAAATCGGCCAAGCCATTTTCAAACGTACACCTCAGGGCTTAAAAATTACTGAGGTCGGTATTCAATATAGGAACTTTCTCCAGCTTGTTACACAGGAATATGAAGAATTTTTACAAGCCATTAGTTCACAAGAAATGACAACGAAGGTGAGCTGTGGCGCATCCCATACAACAATAAAGATTTACGGTGCATCTATCGCCAATATCTTGCATACAAAGAACATTGCACTAGATGTTGATTTCACCGTAGAATCTAGTAATTCCTTGAATGAAAAAGTACACAACGCTGAAATGAATTGTGCACTTACTAGTAAACCGATTAAAATCTATCCAGACCTTAACTATGACATCATAGCTACTGAAACATTCGAGGTGATATCTAACAATAGGCATATTATTCATTTTAATGAACGCCCAACGCTTACGCTGTTAGTATTAAGTAAAGGTTGTATGTATACGCGTGCTGTCGTCAAATGGTTAAAAAACAATCAAATTCCATTTAATATGAAAGAAATAAAATCCGTTAGTAGTATTCTAGATTTTCTGCAAATGGATAATACCATTGCTGTGTTAAATACAAAGCTGATTGACCTTTATCATTATTCAGAAATACATTATTACAAATTACAACAGTTAGAAAATATGATCAAAACCGTGTTCATTTACAAAAAGAACGAAAGTAATGACCCTAAAATTATGCAACTGAAAAACGTCATTGAATCTATTCTGGAGCCAGCTAACGAAGGTTTATGATTTGTATGATGCCCATTTGATCAACGTTACATCAAATGGGCTTTTAACAGTGCCTGTGAACTTTTTGACAAAATTATCGCTCTACTACCGAAATTTATCGGACAATTTTTGAAGTTTATCACCAAACTTTTTAATTTTATCAGACAATTTCCCAGCTAAAGCAAGATGTTGTGCCTCCTTCATTCGACTGTAAAGTATATTTGATATGAAGCGTACTTGAAATATCCTCAATTATTTTTAACCCTAATCCTGTATTTATTCTATTACGATCAAAGCCAATGCCATTATCTTTCATACAGACCATGCCATTTTCAATGCTTATCTCAAGTTTTGTAGCATGTGAATGTTTCAAGGTGTTTTGAAAAACATTGTCAAATAACCTTTGTATCCACAAATCATTACTCATCCATACTAAATCTGTATCGAGTGGCTGATAGACTAATTCAATGTCATGAATACTATATAAGTAACTCCATTTTTTCAACATGGTCCCCAATAAATGATGGAGATTCACTTCATCATTGACAATATAAGAATTCTCTAACGTATCCATAGATTGCACATTAAATTCATTAGTTAAATCAGCAATATATTGAATTTGTTTGTACAATGATTGTGTTAATTCAGGCTGATCCTTGTAGGTATCTTCAAGATAATATAATTGTAATCTGATCGCTGTTAAAGGTGTATTGATATCATGTCTTAGCTTATTTAACAATTCCTTTTGCAACTCTTGCTGTTGTTTAAGCTCCAACTCTCGATACGTTGTGCGTTCAATCAAAATATTGACTGACTTTATGAGTTGTCCTATTTCATCTTCGCTTCGAACAGCCAACGTATTTGGAATGTTTTCATTACTTGCTAGATTACGGATAGTTTTATTTAATATATTTATTTTAGTAAGTAACGAGTTAATCGATTTCGAAAATAAAAAGGCTAACATCAGGAGCGATAAGAAAAATACGATTAGCATTGACGGATAGGCAAATGACTCATGAAAAGGAATGCCCTGATTCTTTGTCTTAAACGCCAAATCATAAATGATTGACATCACTATGCTGATCACTAATAAGACTAATGGCACACTAATGATCGCTGAAAATAATAATAACTGGTATTTTGTTGTTAATTTCATTTTTTTATATAAGTATTTAATCTATACCCTTCTCCATAAATATTTTGAAGAATTTCACCTGATGTATCATTAATTTTAGTGCGTATTTTCTTTATGTGGACGTTGACGATATTTTGATTTCTATCTTCAAGTGGCCATAAATAGTCAAAGAAATGATCTTTCGTTAACACTCTATCCTTGTTTTCAAATAAATAAAAGAAAATTTTACGTTCAATTGCCGTGAAAGCAATTTCGTTATGGAGATTACTATTAAATACTTTTCTACCGTCTGCATCAATATGAAGATGTTTAATTTGCGAAAACGTCCCATACTGTTGTGCTAACATTTTTTGCATTCTTAGTAGTAGCTCTCTTGGATCAAATGGCTTCGTCATATAGTCCTCTCCAACAGTTAACCCTTGAAGTTTGCTATCCATATCATTGCGTGCAGATAGAAAAATGATAGGAATATTTAATCCTAGTTTTTTGATTTTCTTTGTTAGTTGATAGCCATCCTCACCTGGTAGCATCACATCCATGATGACTAAATCCATCTGTGGAATGATTGTCAGTACCTCTTGTCCATCCGTTTTCCAACATACATGATAGTCTTCACGCTGCAAAATTTTTTGCAACAAATCGCCAATCATTAAGTCATCTTCAATAATTAAAATATTATAACCCTTCATCACATCAGCCCTTCATTTTTTTCAATTTTTGTCTTGATAAATGCTTTGCTAAGATCATATATCTCATCAGGCTTATACAAATAAATACTATGTGTGCCACTAATTTCTTTGACTTCAGCCATGTCTAATTGTTCGGCAAAATCTTGATAATCTTTGCTTTTTTGTTTAGTGTATTTCGAATTTTTATATTGTTCAGCAATGGCATCAATAAATAAAATCGGTGTTTCTTTAGGCATTGGAAGATTTATTGATTTCTGACCATTTTCGTAAGCATGCAATAACTCTTCCTTCATGTCATTATTAAGAAATTGTTTAAAAGACAGCGCTTTATATATATCTTTTTCCTCTTCCGTTAAAAAAGATTGCTTCATCACTTCAGGATTATACGTGGTTGAAGGAACGAGTCGATGCAAACCAACTTTTGTTAACATATTGATTGTTCTCACAGTCAATGAATCAACTAGACTCATTTTATGCGTTACGTACTGCTCTGGTAAACCAATATCTATAGCAATAATTCCCTTTATTTCTTGTGGATATTTTTGCGCCCAGTAAATTGCTTCCATACCTGATAGCGAATGTGGCATTAAAATGTACGGAGGTTTATTTCCACTTTGTATAAGCGCTTCCCTTGTTTGCTCTAAAATTGTATCGATATCCCTGTCGTCGTTAAACACATCACTGTAGCCATACCCAGCTCTTTCCATGACGGCAATCTTATTTTCCTTTGAAAACTTGCTATACAGCCCTTTCATTTCATATACAGGGGCTGCAATACCGGAACCAGCCATAAATACATAAGTGTCTTCGCCATCACCCTCGTTATAGACATTCAGATTGTTGTCATGCATCTTAACAATTGACCCCTTACCTTTAATTAGTGCAGATTCCTTAGCTAATTGATAGTGATGATAACTAAATATGGATACTATACCGAGCAGGATAACCGCTAAAAACCACATTGTCATTTTCTTTACTACTTTGAATATTTTTTTCATAGAATTCTCCTTTCCACTTATAACGAAAGGATAAACAAGAAAAATAAATTTCTAATTAATTTTTATGTATTTGCTGAAATCGTCGTTCACAACAATTCTTATTTTACATGAAACAGAAAAAGCTAACATCGAAATCGTGTCAGCTTCCTTGATGTTCCTGAATCATTGGCTTCACCAGGCATTATATTACTTAGGTGCTAGATACGCTTCTATAAGCTTAAGAATTCTAATTTGTTTTATATAGAATCGTCTAAGTGATCATAGGTTTCCACATATAAACTTTTTCTCCGCCACACACTTAGTGCGAGTCCTATAGTAAACGCACCTAACATTGTAGGCATCAGCCCGTAGCTGATAAATGGCATCGGCATCGTTACAATTGGTAAATAACCGAATGTCATACCGAAATGATATACAAACTGTGCCCAAAAAATCGTCACACCGCCAACAATAAGTAACCGTGCATATGAATCACGAACACGAAGTACAACCATCAATAAACGAATAACACATAGTGATAATATCATCACAAGAACAATGGCAACTACAAAACCATACGATTGAATCACACTTGCCAATACGAAATTAGTATGCTGCACTGGTATTGCCATGCTATCACTTGCCCCAATCCACTTTGCTTGCAAAATTATATTTTGAAGCAGCAAATAATAATAGCCATTTCCTTCCGCATACTCCGCAGGGTCGAAGTAAACGGTAATACGTTCGATTTGCCGTGCTGTCGTCCCAAAGAATACAAGTAATACATTGCCTAACGCAAAGCCAATCCCTGTTACAATTAGTTTAATTTTCTTTGAAAAAGTACTGCACCAGAAAAGCATGGCAACTAACACTATACACATAAATAAAGCCACTGTTTGCGCATTCATAGCAAATAATAAAAGAGACGTGACAAATAGACCGATACACACGAACAGATTTGTCCGATTATGAAACAAAGTTGCCCATGCAATGACATAAAACGGCATAGCCATCGTACTTTCAATTCTTAGTTGACTAATGACGAACACCGGATGACCATGGATAAATGCTGTTGGAAACAAATAAAGCAAGAGCAAAATAGCCGTTCCGATTCCAAAAAATACATAACCATACTTTTGCAACTTTCGGTAATCTAAAAACATCATACTTATTACAAGAACGATAGCTAATACAATAAAAAGCAACTTTCTCATAAATAGATCAGGACTAAACATTGTCTGTGTCAGTAGAGGTAAAAAACTAAGCGCCATTACTGTGACAAGCAAACCAATTAATAACCAGTCCACTTTAGGTTTATGGATTTTATTTAAAGACTCTCCTAGTGTTGCCGGACTACCCATTTCTGCAATCGCTCTTTTTAGAGCATCCTCTTCAGTTAATCCTTTTTTTATCCATGTTTGTTGTGCTTGTTTGATGTGCTGTGTTAATTCTGCCGCCACGAAGATACGTGCATCTTTTGCATGAATATAACTTGTGACCCGTTGTATAAATGTATCAAGTAATTTCATCAATCTCACCCCTGTAATAAACTTTTCCATGTATACATTGTGGATGATGATTGGGCGAGTGATTTTTTCCCTTGATTGCTCAGCACATATAACTTTTCCCCATCATTCGACCAATGCGCATGAATTAAGCCTTCCTGCTCTAACAGATGAAGCAAGACATAAAGCATCCCTTCATTTTTTTCAAGTTCCGTCATTCCTCTTGCATGAAGTAAATGCGTTAACTCATATCCTGTTTTTTGTTGTATTAGGAGTGGTAACACTGCTAATCGTAAATTTTCTATTGAAGCAAGTTGCTCTATTTTTTGTTGAACAGTTTGGCGATGGTGTTCCGTAAATTCAAGCTCTTTAAACGTTGTCTTTTTCATCGATCTACGCAGATTGTTTAAGTCCATCCTTGTCCCTCCAACTGTTCTTTTAATAATGCTTTACCTTTACGGAGTCTTGTTTTTACCGTATTGCTATTGATTTCAAGCACATGTGAAATCTCTTTAATAGCCAACATCTCAAAATAGAATAAATAAATCACTTCACGATACAAGACAGGTAATTGCATTACGTTTTCCGCAAGTCTAGCATCCTCATCTTGTTGAATAACCGTCTTCTCAACATTTTCTTTACTTTCTTGAAGATTAAATAAACCATCTTTGCTCACATGCACTTTTTGGTTATACCAACTTTTCAAATAATCTTTACAGTGATTAATGGCAATACGCCATAACCATGTTTTAATTGTTGATTTTCCTTTATATGTAGGAAGTGCCTGAAAACATTTCACAAAAATTTCCTGTGTTAAATCTTCAGAAACTGCCTGATTTTTCACATAAGCATAGACAAGTTGCAGAAGTTCTTGCCCATACTCTTGCATAATATCCTCCATGATATGTACCTGAGTTCTCTCAAGTGGTAAAATTAATTCATCCACGTATGCTCCTCCTTTTCAACCATTAGACGAGTTCCAAATGTAAGAAGTTTGCAAATAAAAACAACCACTCATCAAATTTTGATAAATGATTGTTCTTTTGCACTTAAGCGCGTTCTATAAACGGTTTTTCTATATATGATCTTTCAGTGAACAATCAAATGCATAGTAAAAGTTCAGCTTAAATTCAGGACTATTTTGCAACTCATAATTCTACACTCTCTAGCAGTAATTTTTGTTGTAAGTTACTGTATACCCCTTGTTTTTGCATCAGCTGTTGATGGTTTCCCTGTTCGACAATTTCGCCCTGTTGAATGACAAGAATTTGGTCCGCATTTTCAATGGTTTTCAAACGGTGTGCGATGACAAAGCTTGTGCGCCCTTGCATTAAATGTTGAAGTCCTTTTTGAATATCTACTTCTGTTTGTGTATCAACACTAGATGTCGCCTCATCTAAAATAAGAATATCGGCATTTTCTAAAATTGCACGTGCAATGGCCAGTAACTGACGTTGCCCCTGACTCAAATTTGCTCCCCCTGCTTGGACAGGCGAATCGTATTGAGCTGGTAAATACTTAATAAAGTTATGGGCATTGGCAATTTTCGCCGCTTCCTCAACCTCTGCATCTGTAGCGTCCAGCTTGCCAAAACGAATATTTTCCCGAATTGTACCAGAAAATAAATACGTATCCTGTAACACGACACCCACTCTTTGACGAATTGTCGCCAATTTGTAATCCTCGATATTATGGCCATCAATTACGATTTCACCTGCATCAACATCATAAAAACGAGTGAGCAAATTAATCATCGTCGTTTTCCCTGACCCCGTCGGACCAACAAGTGCAATTGTCTCTCCAGCCTTGGCATCGAAGCTAATGTTTTTCAAAACTGGTTTTTCCGGCATGTAGCTAAACGATACTTGCCTGAATGTTACATCGCCCGTTAACCGCTCACATTCAAGTGCATTCTTTTTGTCAGCCACTTCTGACGGTTCATCTAAAATTTCAAAAACACGTTCTGCACCTGCAATGGCTGACTGAAGTGTATTCAGTAAATTCGATAGCTGATTGAGCGGACGGAAAAATTGACGTGTGTACGTCACAAATGCTGCGATAATTCCGACTGAAACAAGTCCTTTCACCGCCAAAAATGCTCCTGTTCCTATGACGACAGCCAACCCTAAGTTATTCATAAAGTTATTGATTGGACCAAGCAACCCTGATGTAATTTCCGCACGCTGAGCTGAATTGCGTAGTTGCTCGTTTTGTTGTTGGAATGATTCAATTGTCTGCTGCTCTTTGCCGAAAAGTGTTACAACTTCGGCTCCTGTAATCATTTCCTCGATATACCCGTTGAGATTCCCTAAATCACGCTGACGTGCCGCATAATTTTTCCCACTGCGTTTAACAATTTGTTTCGTTGTAAAAACGATAAGCGGAATAATAATAAGGGTTACAATCGCTAGCTGCCAGCTAAGTGAGAACATGGCAATGCTGACGCCAATTACGGTTAAAATTGATGAGACGATTTGCGTTACACTTTGTGCCAGCGCTGTGTTTAAATTATCGATATCATTGGTCACACGGCTCATTAAATCACCGAGGGCACGTTGATCGAAAAATTTTAGTGTTAAAGATTGAAGCTTTTTAAAGAGCTCAAGACGTAATGTACGAATGGTTTTCATGGCCACATGAATCATGACATACGTTTGTAACCATGTAAAAATAGACGCTACAGTAAAAATAACTGCGAGCACAATACCAAGGCGAATCGTACCCTTAATGTCCATTTTCATAATATATTCATCTACGATATGACCGATAAGATATGGCCCAGCTAAGCTTAATATCGTTGAGGCAATGACGAAAAATATTGAGAAAAACAGCCCGATTTTTTGCTGTTTAAGATATTGCCATACACGTAATATTGTTGTTTTTTGATTGGCTGCTTTTTCAGCTGGGCCACCTATACGTGGCCCACGTCCAAAATTCATTTGCTTTGGTTGACTTTGAGTCATTGGTGTTCACCAGCCTTTTGTTGCGAAGCGTAAATCGCTTGATAGGGTTCGTTTTCCTGTAACAATTGCTGATGTGTGCCTTGACCGACAATTTCGCCATCCTCCAACACTAAAATTACATCCGCTTGTTGAATGGAGGCAATCTTAGACGCCACTATAAATGTTGTTGTGTCTCGAAAATTGTCGTTAATTGCCTGTTGTACATGTTTTTCAGAGGCACTATCGAGGGCAGATGTTGTATCATCTAGTACTAAAATGGACGGCTGTCGCACGAACGCACGCGTCAACGCTAGTCGTTGTTTTTGCCCGCCGGATAGGTTCGTCGCTCCTTGGGAAAGTTCGTGTCCCATACCTTTTTCAAGTTTGTCCACAAACTCGGACGCACAAGCAGCATGGAGTGCGAACTGCAACTCATCTGGAGTCGCTTCCTCTTTGCCTAGACGTATATTTTTTTCAATTGCCCCTGAAAAGAGCAATGCTTTTTGTGAGGTAAAACCAATCTGTTCACGTAAAGTTGACAAAGCATAATTTTTTAACGGATGACCATCTACTAGTATTTGCCCACTTGTCGGGTCAAAAAGACGCGGTAGTAACTTCACTAATGTTGATTTACCACTACCCGTTTTACCGATAATGCCAACTGTTTGCCCAGCCTTCACAGAAAACGTGATGTGTTTCAGTACATCCTCTGCTGTCTCATAATAACGGTAGCTAACATTTTTGAAATCGATAGTCCCTTGAAAGTGTATATTGCGTGCATCTTCTGCTTCCTTCACAGCTACATCCATGTTCAGTACTTCCACAATGCGCTCGCCAGATGGAAGTGCCCGTGCAATTTGCATAAGCACCATACTAGATGACATAAGTCCATTTAAAATGATTGTCAAATAGTTGATAAATGCAAGGATGACTCCTACTTGCAACGTGCCTGCTTCGACTTTTATAGCCCCAAGCCATAGTGCCGCTATAATTCCCAGGTTGACAATGAACATCGTAAACGGCACAAGTACACCAACAATTTGCTCTGCTGTAATAAAGCGCTTTGTAAGCGTATCATTCAGCACGCCGAACTGCTCAACTTGCTGTTGCTCACGACGAAAAGCCTTGACCACACGAATTCCCGCTAAATTCTCTTGAAGCTTTGTGTTAACGCCATCAATGGCCTCTTGCACTTTGCGATATAACACGCCTGAATATCTTGTGAAAAAATACATGGCAACGATTAAAATTGGCACAATGACAAGTAAAATTGAAAAAAGCTCGCGAGCTGTCACAAAAACAATCACAACCGCACCAATAAACAATAGTGGTCCGCGCACAAAAATACGTAACGTCATCATAAATGCACGCTGCACGCTTTCCACATCACTCGTTAAAATTGTAATCAGTTTACCAGTCGTGAACTCATCCCGTTCTTTAGCTGAATAGGTAATCATCGTTTCATACAGCTTTTCTCGTACATCCGATGCAAAGTTGATCGCCGCCTTTGAGCTATAGTAGGAACAACCTATCCCCCCTACAAGCCCTAATATTGCACTTAAAATCATCCATACGAACATCTTTAGCACATACGGATTGTCGCCATTGGCAATACCAGTATCAATCATATGTTGCATGATCGTCGGCTGAATTAAATCCATTGTCACCTCAAGCACCATTAATAGCGGTGCAATCAGCGTAAAAAATTTATAGGGCGCCAAAAACTGCCCTAATTGTTTAACTACTTGCATTCTTTCGGCTCCGTTCCTTATATCCATTCGTTGTTAATTATAACTGAAAATCATTCCCAATTGCGAAAGTTTTTTCGTGACACTATAAGCATTCCTAATAAATTTTTGAGGCAGAGCGCGGTAAGTTATTTGCTTGTGCGATGCTGAGCTGAGTAGTTCTTGGGTTAACCCGAGCGCTTCCACAGCTGACCCGAGCTTTTCTTTCCTCTCCCTGCACTGAAGTCATGAAAAAACCACGCGAGCTTTCGCCCACGTGGTGCTTTGTTACAAATCATCGAAGCCGTTATCTTCTACATTTACCTTCACATATTGGCGTGAACGTTGTTCAAAGAAATCTGTTTTACCTAAGTCAACATCCTCGTAAGCCTTTATCCATTTCAATGGATTTTTGCGATAACCTTCGAATGGGCGATCCACGCCTAGCTGATTGCAGCGTACATTGGCATAGAAATGCACGTAGTCATGGACATCTTCAACATCAAGACCCTCGATTTTATCACCAATTACATCATTCGCCCAGTCGATTTCAAGTTGCACCGCCTCGCGGAAGATATCTTGCACACGTGCTGCTCTTTCTGGCGTATCGTATTCAGGATATTCCTCTAATAATTCTTGATAGATTTTCACGAAAAGATCGACGTGGAGCTGCTCATCGCGATTAATATAATTAATCATCGTTGATGAAGCGACCATTTTTTGATTGCGTGCTAAATGATAGAAGAATGCAAAGCCTGAATAGAAAAAGAGGCCTTCTAAAATCACATCATAGACAATCGCTTCTAGCATATTTTCAACGGTTGGTTCTTCAGAGAAGGCTTGATAACCTTTGATGACAAAATCATTTCGGCGCTCTAGTACTGGCTCTGTGCGCCAAAAGTCAAATGTACGGTCCTGTTCATCTTTATTCACAATACTTGAAAGAACATAAGAATAGGAATGATTATGAATAACTTCTTGCTGCGCTAAAATAATCATAAGGGCATTGAGACTAGAGTCTGTTAGATAATCTGCTACTTTACCAGCAAAATCCGTTTGGACGCTGTCTAATAGAGCAAGTAAACCGATAATTTTCAGGAATGATTCCTGCTCATCCGCTGACAACCCAGGAAATTGTTTGACATCATTGCTCATATTAATTTCGAATGGTGTCCAAAAGTTACCTAGCATTTTTTTATATTTTGGGTACGCCCAATTAAAGCGCACATCATCCCAGTTTAAAATGTTAGAAGAACGCCCGTTAACAATCGCTGTCGAACGGTTGGGTGCTTCTTTATCCATAATTTGTCGTTTCGTAATTGTCGTCATTTGTTATTCCTCCTAGCTTGCACAAGACTCACATTCTAGCAACTCTACTGATGTCGAGCGCACATAATAGGTTGTTTTCACACCACTTGCCCAAGCATTTAAATGCAATGCAAGTAGATCCTTCGCTTTAATTGTATTTTGAACATATAAATTAAGTGAAATCCCTTGGTCAATATGACGCGCACGCGCTGCATTTTGCTTAATGGTCCAATTTTGGTCAATAAAATAGGCAGATTTGTAATACCAAGTCGTCACTGGCGATAAATCAGGTACTGTTACCGGGATTTTGTAGTCCTTTTTCTCCTCAGAGTAACTCTTTTGGAAAATAGGATCAATCGTTGCGGTACTACCAGCTAAAATAGATGTCGATGAATTTGGTGCAACCGCCATCACATAGCCATTACGCATACCCGTTGTTGCAACATCTGCACGTAACGCATGCCACTTGTCACTGCTATAGCCACGTTTCTCAAAGTACGCTCCCGTTTGCCAGTCCGATCCTTCAAACAATGGATAGGCTCCTTTTTCACGTGCCAAGTCGTTTGATGCGCGAATCGTTAAATAGGCAATTTCCTCATAAAGCTTGTCCGCATAATCTACTGCCTCATCTGATTCCCATTGAATTTCCTTTAAAGCAAGTAAATGATGCCAGCCAAATGTACCGAGCCCAATGCCACGGTAACGTGCATTCGTACGCTCTGCCTGTTTAACTGGAATTGTATTTAAAGCGATTACATTATCGAGCATACGTACTTGAATTGGAATCA
The DNA here is from genome assembly GCF_049058285.1 of Lysinibacillus sp. UGB7. Taxonomy (NCBI): domain Bacteria; kingdom Bacillati; phylum Bacillota; class Bacilli; order Caryophanales; family Bacillaceae; genus Lysinibacillus; species Lysinibacillus sp. UGB7. The sequence continues at coordinate 29,207 of NZ_JBMGUV010000006.1, read as the reverse complement.
AGCGTTCTAACACATTAGCTGGTACAGCTTTCCCTAAATTCACCGAAGATAAATTACATACCACGAAATCTCCTGGCTTACGGCGAGTGACGATGACATCATCCTCTAAAGTAATCGACTCAAATTCAGTGGCCGACATATTTTGGAAAATTTCTGTACACAGATTTGAACTATAAATCATACCCTCATGCTTATTTGGATTCATACGATTTACTTCATCGCGGTAAAACATGAAAGGCACACCTGTTTCCAGCTGAGAACGCATAATGCGCTTCATGATATCAATTGCCTGTACAACTTCTCGACTTAGTAGCGGATTGGCCATACATGCCGCATATTTCTCTCGGAACGAGCCTTCGCCTTTCTTCTCATCATAGAAATCTTCTAAAGAGAAGCCCATTACTTCACGTACTTCATGTGGATCAAATAAATGCCAATCCTCTCGTGCCTCCACTGCCTCCATAAATAAATCAGGTAAGCAAAGCCCTGTGAAAATATCATGGGCACGCAGTCGCTCATCTCCGTTATTCAAGCGCAAATCTAAAAACGTAAAGACATCCTTATGCCAAATATCTAAATACACCGCAATGGCGCCTTGTCGTTGTCCTAACTGATCTACTGACACAGCTGTATTATTGAGCTGTTTAATCCATGGCAACACGCCACTTGAAGCCCCTTTAAATCCTTTAATGGATGAGCCACGACTACGGATTTTGCCCATATAAACACCAATACCACCACCATATTTCGATAATGTTGCGACATCTGTATTCGTATCATAAATACTTTGCAAGCTATCATCTACCGTATCGATAAAGCAGCTAGAAAGTTGTCCATGTGTTTTCCCCGCATTAGATAAAGTCGGTGTGGCAACCGTCATATATAAATTACTCATTGCCCAGTAGGATTCACGTACCTTTTCTAAGCGATTTTCAGTTTCATCTTGCATAAGCGTCATCGCAATGACCATCCATCGCTCCTGTGGTAACTCCACTGGCGTCTTCGTATAATCACGTACCACATAACGATCCATTAATGTTTTTAACCCAATGTACGTAAACAGCTCATCTCGGCTTTGTTCTAAATAGGACGCTAGTTCAATTAGCTCTTGCTCACTATACTTTGTTGTTAAACATTGATGATAGAGTCCAGCCTCCGTATATCTTGCAAGTTGTGCTGGAAATACCTTGTAAACATCTTTCACAGCAACTCCGCGACGCATGGCGAATTGATCGTATAACTTCTCTAAATAAATTTGCGCAGCAACAAATGTCCAGAAGGGCTCTTCTTCGTCAATCAGACTTAGCGTTTGTAAAATCATCGCATCCGCCCATGCTTCAAACGTGGCATTATCGTTTTTTCGTAGCCATCGATCCGATAACCTTACAAAACTATCTAGTTCATCCTCCGTGTAACTTTTTTGTAACTTAGCAATTTGCTGTTCGATTTGAATTGTCATTTACATATTCTCTCCCTTTCTACCCTCAGACAACACAAAAAGCGATCACACAACATGTATCTGTTGCGGGATCGCTGTAAATCGGAAATGGAAATGAAGGACATGTACACATCAAAGTGGACAAATCTCTCGCCTCCACTTCTCAATCCCCGAAGAATGTGTTGCTGTCTTGAACAAATCGGCAGGTCTCCTGGCTCGTGCTTCCTCCAAACAATGGCCTTCCCGTTTTTCACAGTGGCATTTTAATCGTTTGTCAGCACTTACAGTTGCGGGGACAGCTTCGGCTTAAGATTGCTCTTGTTCCGAATTCCCTTTTAAACCAATATGGTACCGCTCATCCAAATACTATATATTGTGTTTTAACTCCTAAACAAATCTAACATATTGTGTTTCTTGTTGCAATAGGCGTTTTGAACTTTGCCTATTATAAATCCAAATTATTGCTGGAAGCAAGCCCTATAACCATGCAGTTCTACGTAGTTTCTCAAAATTTCTTGTGAAAATTTTTTGTGCGAGATGCTCTTTTTCGGGATGTACACCTAGTAAAATGACGGCACATGGTCCTGCTGTTTTCTCAACATCCAAAGAACTTGTTACACGCTGATCAACAAATAGTCGGGTGAATTCTACTTGCAGACCTTTTGACCCTACCGGCCAAACCTGCTGCACAATGTCATCGCGCCAAGCATTAAAAATAGGCCGAAGTTGCGCTACATCGTCAGGCTGAGCAAGCACTTCATTTCCAACAAGCGGAAGGCCGTATGTGTACCAAATAAGCTTGTCATGCTCAAACTTCGTACGACTTTGCTGTACACCAAGCATTGTTAAGGATAAAGCTGATTGTAAAGTTGGCATATTGGATTCTGAGCTACCCCCAATTTGTGGGCAAGCAAGACCAATTTCGTCAAACACTTGCTCAATTCCCGTGACATAGCGAGACCAAGCAGCATCCCCCGAAAAATTAGCAAGTATAATATGCACAGGTAGCGCATTCGCCGCAAGCTGTTCTAAAAAAGTGACACGTGCTGTAAAGTATGCCGTTAGATTATCTGATGCTGACACAACATCTTGTGGTTTCTCACCAATTGCCGCGGCATTATCAGTTGTGACAATCAGCTCCCCAATTTTCACTGCATTTCTCAATGAGCTCGCCCTTCTTTACGGACGAACACTTTTGAAAGTATCGGCATTACCCCAGCGACGATTACTAAGTTAATAACTGTTGCCATTAAAATACTTGCTAATGCGCTCCAGTAAAACGCTGGGCTAATAATGAAGTAAAATGGTATTGGTGAGACGATACCATTTAATAAAAGTGCTACTGGCCATTTCCAAAAATGGAGGCCCTTTTTATGCATAACGCCGAACACCCATACTACAATAAACATTTCGACTGCTATAATAATATGCAGAGGGCCGAGCGGAAAGCCAGACGTTAAAGCTGTAATAAAATGCCCTACTAAACCCGCTACACCTGCTAGAACAGGCGATAGAAACACAACACTTAAAAATGCAGGTGCTGCGTCCAGTGCCGCCGTTGATACAAACGACGGGATTTTAATGACTGCCCCAACTGCACAGATAGCCGCAACCATCGCAGTTAACGACAGGCTCATCAATTTTTGTCGATCCATTCCATTTCCTCTTTTCTGTTATCTTTTGAGATGCTTCCAGGTAATTCTCCAAATGCTTTATTATAAATAGCAAGTGACAAATACTCCCGAAATCATTTGATATGTTCTCCGATGCCGTACCAAATACGAACAACTCGCTGAGCTTCAGTAAACAACGCCTGGTACAAACGTCCACATGTATCACGTAGTAATCGTGCCTGCTTTTCCATCGGCACAACGCCGCGCCCCATATCGGTCACAATTATATACAGAGTGCAATTTTCTTCAAGAATTTTTAGTCGTGTCAACAGGTGAGCGACAACGATGTCATCCTCTTCTAGATTTTGTGTCACAAGCCATGTTTCTAAATTTTTTAAAACGAGTACATCACAACTAGGAGCAAATTCTGGTAATTCCCCATCCATGACTGCAACCTTCTGACCTTCAAGCTTTCGCATCACATAGTTGGTTTTGCCGTTATAGGCTCCTCCGATAAAGACATACATCGCGCTCCCTCCTTCCAAGCAGCACGCGAAAACCTTAAAGTATACATTCGGTCATGTGGTACATTGTACGACCAAAAAGGCTTTTCTATGGGGGCAAAGGCCACAAGCAGCGCACGAATTACTCCTCCGTGCACAACAAGTACAGTATCCACCGCCTCTTTTGGCAACGCTTTGAAGCCTTCAATGACACGTGCACAAAATACATCAAAGCCTTCCCCGTTGGGCGGAATCGTTTTAATAGGATCATCTAACCATGCACAATAACAACTATCTGACTTTAATTCGTCATAGGTTTTTCCTTCAAAGTCTCCAAAATTAGACTCACGAAAGCGTGCATCCGAAATATAGCTGGCTTGAGGAAAATAACGTGCGGCTGTTTCTCTACAACGTAGCAAATCACTGCCATATACTTTGTGTAAAGCTGTATCTACACTAGGAATTACCGAAGGATCTGCCAAAGGCGAATCTGTCCAGCCAATATAGCGTTTCTCCAAATTTTCCTTTGTGGGCGCATGTCGCATTAAGCGCACAGTAACAACGTCACCCATAGCACGACCTCCATTCCTTCAATTGATGCACCTAGTAAATCACCCGATACACCACCAAAATTTCGTAATGTAAACTGCCGAAACAACACAAATGCAACAGCCAATACGATTATAAGTATAAGTGGGACAATTGACAAACCTGTCACATAGAAAACCCCACTAAGCGCAATGACTAGTGTTATAAACATTACAACTGTTAGTACACCTTGCTCCATTTGCGTTTTGAAGAAATAGGCAAGGCCTTTTTCTTTAGAACAGTTCAGAGACATGAAGTAAAAGCTCATACCCACTCGTGTCAATAATGGTATAAAAACGAGCATCCACAGCGTTAGCTTTTCCTGCGCAAATAGTTCATAGAGCACAACCATTTTTCCAAGAATTAAAAATAGCACTGACAGTACTCCAAACGCCCCAACGCGTGGGTCATCTAGAATTTCAAGCCGCTTGTCACGGTCTCGATACGAAAAATAAGCATCCCCCATATCAATAAAACCGTCTAAATGTAGTCCACCAGTGAATAACGCGAATAATCCGACAACGACGAAGGCGAGTAGCACATCACTACTAGCCGTCCACTGCGTTAAACTATAAATAGTTGCCGCCACCACTGTTCCCATGAGGGCCCCTACCCATGGCAAAAAGGCAAACATCCCTGTAATCGTCCCTTTAGATAACGGAATTTCTTTATGTACAGGCAAAACTGTAAAAAATTGAAATGCGAGCAGTATGCTATGCCATATATTTTTCATCGCCTTGCCTTCTTTCTTTTTTATTCAAATAACCCCTATTTACAAGTAAAAATCTACTTCATCATTTCCATTTTTTTACGATACCATAGTTTATTTCGTATGCCTCATTTGCGACAGAAACAAACCATTGATGTAATTCCCCTAGCATTTTTCGATACAATTCGACCTCATCACTTGTGTACGGAGGTTCATCAAATAGTTCATTTGAAACAACAAAAAGCGTCACCTGCTGCTCAAGTAACGTCAGCACTGCTTCCTTCAAGGATTGCAGCTTTTTTTCTAAGCAGCCAGGCTTTTCCACACACGATGTGCCTATGTCAAAACCCTCATAAAATGCATTTGTTAGCCATGTTGTTACACAGTCCCAAAGCACGATATCTCCATCACATAGCTCATTGAAAGCGAGCTCAATGTGATAAGGTGCTTCCAGAGTGTGCCATACAATAGCTTGCGCCTGTCGATCTGCCTGATGCCGCAAAATACGTTTGTCCATTTCGCTATCCAACGCTAGCCCAGAAGCTATATAAATGAGCCGTTTGGCGATCAACGACTCACTTTGATAGTGACGAATAGCAGCTTTTTCAGCAAAATGTGATTTACCACTACGTACTCCACCTGTTATAAACGTAAGTGACAATGGAATCGCCTCCCTATTGAAAATGTTTGGTATTGCCAATATCTTTTACCACCCATTGTTCATCAAGTCGTTCAATAATGGTCACACTTGTCCCCTCAATAATAGGTGTTGCCCAAAGCTGATGTATACTGCGCTCTAAAATTGCATTGATGATGCATTTTATGGTCACACCATGTGACACAATTAACACATTTTCGTATGGATACTTTTCCGCAATATTTTTAAGCGTATACATTGCTCGTTCCGTTACCGCGCCAAAACTTTCGGTATGGGTTGCGATGAATTGTGCAGGATAGTCAGTATACAGCTCATAGTCGAAACGATAAGTGACTAGGATATCCTCTATCGTCTTTCCTTGCCAGTTGCCTAAAAAAATCTCACGTAAATCATCCTCAAAGTAACAAGGGAGCGCTCGATCTGCTATTAAATAACTCAATGTTTCTTTAGCACGACCGCTAGAACTACTATAGGCGGCAACAAATTGAATATCTTTTAATTGTTCCCCAAGCTTTTTAGCATGTAAAATGCCCTTTTCCGACAAGGGGGAATCAAGCCATCCCTGTAATCGATGTTCTTGATTCCATTCTGTTTCACCGTGTCTAACTAGAAAAAAAGTCGTCACTTTTCTCACCCCTTATACGTTTTAAACCACGCTTGTAAACAGTTTTGCAAATAACTCATGGCCGTAATATCCTTTATCCCTATACGGAACCACTCGCCATTTAATCCCATAAAATTTTTCGTATGGCGTAGTACAACACCCTTTGTTAGACAATAGGCGAAAAATGCATCAGCTTGTTGATTTTGTGGTAATGCAAAGCAAACATAATTCGTCACGCTCCTTGTCACCTGACAACTATTTTCTTGTAAGAAGCGCTGGAGCCACTCCCGCTGTGTTTGTGCATAAGCTATTGCCTGTTGACAGTATTCCTGTTCATCTAAACAGCCTGCACCTATCACAAGTGCAAAAGCATTGAGATTCCAATGAGAAAGCATCGCCTTTAGTTCCGAGACGACGGTGTTACTTGCTACTAAATACCCTAGTCTCAACCCTGGAATAGCGTACATTTTCGTCATGGAGCGGACAACAATGACATGGGGGTTAGTGATTACATAGTCAATCAAAGAGTGATCTTCACTTACCCAGTCTATAAATGCTTCATCTAGTACAAGCTCACAGTTCACTTGCGCCCCGTAGGTCATTAATTGCACAAGCTCCTCTTTCTTCGGTAACACGCCTGTTGGATTATTGGGCGTACAAATATAGAGAGCATCAGCGTCAATCATTTCTCGTTGCAGACGTTCCATTGGCAAAATGTAGTGAATAATATCTTCCACTAGAATTGGTACAATGACCGCGCCTGCTGCTTGCAGCGTCCGTTCGTATTCAGAAAATGTTGGATGCACGATAATCACACGCTTATTTGCATAGCGTCTTGCCAGGACACTAAATAACTCAGACGCTCCATTTCCAAGAAGCAATGAATTCTTGTCAACATCGTGGAACTTGGCTACCTTTGATAAAAAAGGCTCTCCATCCGGATTAGGATAGCGTTGAATTAACGGATAAAACGTCCGCCAGCGCGCCTCTACAAACATAGGCGGTCCAGCAGCATTGACGTTTTCACTAAAATCATATACTTCTGTGGGCATAGTCAGCCCCAATCGATGATAGACATTTTGCGGATTGGCTCCGTGATTAGGCAATTGCAAAAATCAACACCTCCATTGCTAACATGACAAGTGTAAAGAGCAATGTGGCAATACGCATATGAGTAACCGACGTTGCAATATGTTCCTTCGTTAAAGGGACTAACTTCTCACCCATCGTCGCTCGATAGGAAATAACACCTTGATATGCATTTTTCCCACCTAGCTGTACACCCAACTGAACGGCTGTAGCCGCTTCCAAATAGCCACTATTCGGACTTGGATGTTTTTTAGCATCCTGCGTCCAACGTTTTAAACGCTTTCCAAGTGATACATTTGTTTCATTTTTCGTGCCGAGCACCATCAGTAATCCTGTTAAGCGGCTTGGCACAAAATTTGCGACATCATCAAGTTTTGCTGCAAACATGCCAAAGTCTTTATACTTATCGTTTTTATAGCCAATCATGGAATCGAGCGTATTAACCGCCTTATAGCCCCATAAACCGACAGCTCCAAATAAAAAGGCATAAAATAACGGTGCCGTTACCCCATCGCTTGTATTTTCAGACACTGTTTCTACGACTCCACGTACAATTTCATCTTCGTCTAGCTGTTCTGTATCACGTCCGACAATCCATGATAGTTTAACACGTGCCTCTGCAAAATCCCCTTTCACAAGCGGTTCATAGACGGCCATCGCTGCTTCTTTCAAGCTTCGTTGTGCAAGTCCAATACCAATCAATAGACCTTCTACGATTATGCCAAACATTAAACTAACCTGATAGCTAAGGAGTAAGATTGCAGTGACAACAAACATAGTCGTGCCCACAACAGCAAGTGCCATCACCGTGCCACGCGTTTTGCGCATGTTGCCTTTATTCCATAATTCTGTTTGAGATTGAATAAGCTTGCCAATCCAGCGCACAGGATGTGGCATTTTAGGAGGATCCCCTACAGCTAAATCAAATACGAGCCCGATGATACAGGCAATGATTAAGACAATCATAGTGGATTCTCCTCTTTATCTTTTTTATATTTTTGAATGGCCTCTCGCATCGTTTCATAAACGCCATGTCCGATAACCTTACCAAGCATTGTAATTGGCCCCGCATATTGATGGTAGTCTCCCTCTTCTGTCGAAGCAATTAGCAAACTATCCGTTGAAGTACCTGTTGCCTGTGTGCCCGTTGTAGGGTCTGCAATATTTTCATCAATGAGTGCCTTCACCTTTGCTTCTGTAGTAGAAATCATTGCCTGAAACAATGCCTCGTCCGACAATTTGCCATTGATCAGCACCCATGTATTTATCGTGCCAGCGTGATACTGCTCCTGACGATGAAAAGCGCGCGTTATATCGACAGCATTGCCTAATCCTGCTGTTATCATAATAACAAGATGAATACCTTCATATAGATACTCACGTATTGTTGCATAACGTGCATATACAGCCGTCATCATAGCAACCGTGTTGTCAATAGGAAAACCTTCTGACTGTAAAAAACGCTGTAATTCCTGATGTGGTTTTCGTTCGTCATAAGTATAAGGTACTGAGCGATTCATTACATGTGTATAATAGCCGAAACCAGGATTATGCATAGCTGAAGATACAACCTTCATAGGTGATGCTGTCTGGATGGCAACATATTGATCAAATATCTGTATATCTTCCTTGTGTAGCACCGCCATCATCTTGCCTCCTATAATTTGAAACTAACTATAGATTGAAAATTCTATTTTTTGGTCAGTCTAAGTGTTTATCTAGTAGTCTCGAAGTACATAAAAAAACAAATTCTTACAAAGAAGAATTTGTACTGTTCATTCTATAATTATGAATACACTGCAAATTTGAACCTTCTGTATGTTTTCTATAGTACAGAGCAACAACTTCATAATACTCTAATAATTTCTTTTCTTTGAAATTGTATCATAATTCCGCGATTTATAACACGTCAATTTCAAGGAGTATTTCTTTATTGTTTCTGCTTTAGATTTTTAAAGCGAATGATAGAACCTGCAATAATAAACACCCAACCGATGCCAATATAGACAAATTTTGACGTTTTTGTTGATGACGGTAAAATATCCATAATTGTTAAGCATACAAATAATATCCCTATAACTGAAAATAACATGCCGATCGATAAATTTTTCAAGATAATATCCTCCTAACTATGTACGCCCTCGATTTTACCGCATTCTAGCTAAAAAGAAAACACTAATTCAAGCAGCAATCGCTTGAATTAGTGTAAGTAATTTACGCTTGCACATGGGCAAAGAATTCTCCATAGAGGGCTTGTAAAATTTGGTTTTCAAATTCTTGTAAAACGCCGAATACTAGACTTACCTCAGAGGAACCTTGGTTAATCATTTCAATGTTAGCACCTGTTTTTGAAATCGCAGTTGCTGCACGAGCCGCAAGACCTGTGTTATTACGCATCCCTTCCCCTACAATAACAATCATCGAGAAACCATGGCGCATTTGCACATCATCTGCATACAATTCGTTTTTCACACGGGCTAGAATACGCGCTTCATTTTCTACTGATAGTTGATTTGAACGCATGATAACCGAAATATCATCTAATCCAGATGGTGTGTGTTCATATGAAATATTTTCATCTTCTAGAATCTGTAGAAGTTTTCGACCAAAGCCTACTTCACGATTCATTAAATATTTAGAGACATATAAAGTTGAAAAGCCACTGTCTGCCGAGATACCTGTTACCGGACGACCTGTTGCAGGACGATTCGGTACAATACGGGTACCTGGGGCTGATGGATTATTTGTATTTTTTATGTTAACGGGCACCCCAATCTTATAAACAGGCATTAACGCTTCATCGTGGAACACTGAAAAGCCTGCATAGGATAATTCGCGCATTTCGCGATACGTAATTTCTTTAATTTCAACAGGATCATTCACGACTTTCGGATTCGCGGAGAACACACAATCCACATCCGTAAAGTTTTCATAAAGCTCGGCTTCAACAGCTGCTGCTAAAATAGAGCCTGTAATATCAGAGCCACCGCGGTCAAAAGTACGCAGTATGCCCGCTTTAGTGTAACCGAAGAAACCAGGGAACACAATAATTTCTTTAGTGTCTTTTAATGGAGCTAAATTGGCATATGCTTCCGGTAAAGCAAATGTACGTTCCGGTAAATCATTTACCACCAAACCCTCTTTTGGACTTACATAACGTGCTGGCATATCGATTGAGTTGAAATAAGCTGCGATTAACTTTGCATTATTGTCCTCTCCAGATGCTTTTAAGTTATCGATAAATAATTCTTCGTTCAACTTATCGCCCTGTACACGTTCACGCAAGTCTTCAACAATCACATCACAAATCGCATGATCTAGCTTTAAACCATCTGCAATCGTTTTATATCGATTCACGACTGTTTGTAATTTTTGTTCTATGTCATCATTATTTAATGCTGCATTCGCTAAATCGATTAGTAAATCAGTTACTTTTATATCATCATTAGAGCGTTTCCCTGGTGCTGATACGGCTACGATTTTACGTGCCGGATTAGATTTTACAATGTTTGCTACTTTTTGAATTTGTTCTGCGCTTGCTACAGATGTTCCACCAAATTTACATACGATCATATCTATCAAATCCTAACTTTTAAAATTAATTGTATTCCTCCACAAAACAATTGAATGTACACAGTGTACAAATTATCGTTCCTTACGTCAATACAATTTAAAAAATTCACGCAATTTACCAATGAAAAATGGACAATTTTCGTACTGTTTGATTTATTATACGGATTTCGTAGCAAATAGTTAAGGTTTTTGCAAAATTTTTCGTCTAGCTCACATTTTCGGGTAAAACTTTGCCTGAACTAGCTTTAACAAATCTCGATAGGTTCGATAAAATTTATACTTCACACACAAAAAAAACGAGCCTGCTAAGCCCGCTTGCTGCGCTAAATGGCCTAGCATCAACCATTTAATTGTTCCTTGCTTTCATGGTGAAATCACTTGATCTTCAATTCCTTCACTTTCAATAAAGTAAACGTTTACTTTCATTCATTATAATATGCGGAAAAAGTCGGTGTGTTTGTACTATCGGATGAATTAATTCTGTCAAATCATTCATAAGGACAAGGAGTGATACAGACAGATATCATGATTTAACACAAAGCAAAAAAACTAGGCTCACATCTGGTGGAAACCTAGCCTTGCCATTTCTCGCTATTTTAAAGACTATCTTACCGAAATCAATCTAGCCATTCACAAGCATCCTTCTTATTAAAAGCGTCATTTGCTCGCTTGTTGTTTTAATAGATGTTTTATCAACTTTTCAACTGATCTTTGCTCACTACTTGATAGTACCCGACCAGGTTTTTCTTCTATATAATAAAGCAAACGCTTACTTCCGTTGTCTTTTGCCGAAAAAATGGGCGTCGAAGTATGGTTAGCGACTTCAATTCTCGCTGTATCATTCGCAAAATAGACCGTTCCTTGTATCCATAAATCCAAACCATGTTGACACAAATAACGATGCAAGCGATATGTATGTGTGGCAACCTGCTTCACTGGGTTATACATAGTTTTTTTGTGCCCGTCACGCTTGAATTGCAGTAGTTCTCGCTCACTCGTATTCCCCTCAATTATGCCAGAATGATTTTTCACCTCTACCACAAAAATACCAGTCGGCCCAACAATAATTGTGTCTAATTGGCTTGTCCGTCCATCAACTACAAGCTGAATATCTGGAAAAACCGAAAAAGTTGCAGGAAGATTTCCCAGAATTTGTAACGCTTTATCTTCTCCAGCGAGACCAGCCGTCACCTTACCAAGCTGCTTGCTTAAAGAAAATTGCCTAGCCTTAAATAGTCCCGCAATTACCATAGCAACAAGTATTAGCAACACCTGTTGCCACTGCCAAACGATAAAAAAGACCACACATATACCGACTATACATAACAGACGGTTGAAAATTTGTTTGTGCTTTAAATGCCGTATATCTCTTTCTAGTTGTCGCTCATGATGATAAATTTTAGCCATTTTTGCCCTTTCCACTCGAAACCGTCTGAACAAAGACAAACGTTAACTTACCGCTTTCTAATTTTAATTTTGTTACACTTCTTCCAGCTTTTTCAGGTAAAACGAATGTCACGCGTTTCTGTGCCTTTTAGTAATTTTTTTGCATCTGTTGCGATGAGTCTCATATAAAGAAGTGAATCCTTACTCTATGACCGCATTGCCACTTGCCTTTAATCATTCACCGTTTGAGGATAACAACACCACTGTTTTATCTAATACATAAGGCGGCATAAAAATTGCTAGAAGCCTCTTCGCAATTAAATGATAAATTTTCTGTTCAACAGGCGTAAGGTTTCAAGTTTAGGAATCATATGCGTCACCGTAATCGCATGGTGTTCCATCAATTTTTTATCATCGACGTAGTGCTTTGAGTGCATTACTTTTTGAATATGCCACGTTCTAGGCTTTCTACAAGTTGTGTATAGTTTGGAATTGATGAAAGTGCCTGCAAATGCTGATGTATACCTGCTGCAAAATTTGTCGGCAAGTGCTTTGACTCTGTCCGCGTATAGGTAATTAGCTTTTTTTCAAACTTTGCGCTATTTTTAATGTTTCAGATGATGTTAAACCGTAAAATTTATTTGCCTCTTTTTGTAGCTCTAGCAGCGAATGTAAAGGAGGCGCAAAGATTGTCTTACGTTCCGTCTCAATTGCAGAATGAATTCAATTTATAATTTTTGCGGGAAGGAATTACATTCTTTTCCGATTTTATTTATTATTGAAATCAAATTCAATTTTGCCATCAACTAAATGTAAGGCTGCTCTGAACTGTTTCCCACTCTTAGCTTTAAATCCTTTAATATCTGTAGTTTTACCGCTACTACATAAGTCTTTATTATTCTTTTCAGAGAGCTTCTTACCTAATAACCTTTCAGGGAATGTTTGTTTACAACCATTTTTATAATCTGAACAACCATAAAAATTCTTACGTAAGCTTATTTTACCTACTTTACATGCTGGGCAAGTAACAATATCTTTATTTGCTGGTTTTGTAAACTGCTCTGCTTCGATATTTAATGGACTTAACTTACAAAAGAGCTCTTTCCAGCCTTTCACAAACCCCGTTTTACCGACCGATTTAAACTCTAATTTTTTTACGTTTGTCAAAATCGTTTTTTCATCGTATTCAAAATCTTGATGAAACATCGCAAGTGTCGTATTTAAAATTTCAAAATATATATTACGTTCATCCGCAGGCATTGATTGCAACGCTTTTTCTGTCGGGACCTTTTTCGTCGGAATAATGGTATAGTGCTCTCCTACATTAGATCCGTCTACATAGCGTTTATTTTGTCCTCTTAGAACTGGTTCAAATGACTGTCCAATTAGTTGTTGATATTTTTTTAACAAATCGTTTAAATAGGTAAACTCATTATGAGTGATCAATTGACAATCGGTACGTTATCTACATAAAAATGGACTTAATTATTTTGGACCTAATTAATATGTATGAAAGCCTAGATTATTAGTCAACATAACTAGATTTTCTATTAAAAGATGGACACAATATTAATATAACCGTAATACTGAAAATTCATTTATAATTATAATACAAGAAGTTGTAATTATTATTAATAGGAGAAGAGTATATGAAAATAGTAATTGCAGAAAAACCAGACCAAGCTGCAAAATTAGCTGCCCCCTTTTCTTTTACAAAAAAATCTGGTTATTTTGAAGTTAAGCCAAACACATACTTTCCAGGTGGAGCACTTATCACATGGGCGATTGGACATCTATGTGAACTGAAAGCCCCTGAAGAATATAATCCTACATGGAAAAAATGGTCATTAGAAACATTGCCTATTATTCCAGATCGATTTGAATATAAAGTGACTAAGTCAAAGTATAAACAATTTAATGTGATTAAAAGTTTAGTAAAAAGACCAGACATTCAAGAAATCATTATTGGTGGTGATGCTGGGCGTGAAGGTGAATTGATTATCCGCACCATTATAAGAGTATGCGGTGTTAATAAACCGATGAAACGTCTATGGATATCATCTTTAACAGAAAACGCTGTAAAAAATGGGTTTGCAAATTTACTACCAGAAGAGAAAACACGCGATATTTATTTTGAAGCACTAAGTCGTTCATGTGCAGACTGGCTAATTGGCATCAACACATCCAGATTATACACGGTACTCCTCAAACGAAATGGCGTGAAAGATGTATTTTCAATTGGTCGTGTACAAACACCTACACTTGCACTAATAGTAAAGAGAGAACATGAAATTGCGAATTTTAAATCAGAACTATTTTGGGAAGTGGAAACAGAGTTTAATTTTGATGGAAAAATGTTAAAAGCAAAATGGTATAAAGATAACATTTCAAGAGTTCAAGAGGAACGACAAGCAATTGCTATTGCTAATTTCTGTCTCAATAAAAATGTAGAAATTAATAGGATTAAAAGAGAAACAAAGGAATACTCTCCTCCATTGTTATTCAACTTATCTGCATTACAAGCTACAGCAAACAAGGCCTATAATTTCTCACCACAAAATACACTGGATATTTTGCAAAAGCTTTATTTAAAGGGCGTAGTTTCCTATCCAAGATCTGATTCACAATTTTTAACGAATGAAGAAGCAAAAACACTACCAAAGATACTAGAGCATTTAAGTAAAATTGATAAATATAAAGGACTTCTTCCGCCACCGACAAGTTCAATTTTGAATAATAAAAGATATGTGAATGAAAAAAAAGTAACCGATCACCATGCAATTATTATTACAGAGCAAATACCAGACGTAGCGACGCTAAGTACAGAAGAAGAAAAGATTTATGATTTAGTTGCAAGACAAGTCATTGCAGCACATTACAACAATGCCATATTTTCTTACACAACGATTCATTCACTTGTTGATAAACGTGCAGAATTCATCTCTAAGGGCAAAGTGCTAATGGAAGAAGGTTGGCGTAAGGTTATTTATCATTCTAAAGATAACTCACCTACAGACAAAGATGAACTGCTCCCCCCATTACATGAAAATGAGCAAGGTATCGTTGCGAAAGCTAACGTAAAAAAAGGTGAAACCCAACCACCAAATCGTTATTCTGAAGGTAATTTGATTACCGTAATGAAAACAGCTGGTAAACATTTGGAAGATACAGAATTAGAAAAGGTCTTATCGAAAACGGAAGGATTAGGTACTGAAGCTACACGCGCTGGAATTATTGGTACATTAAAAGATCGAAACTACATCGAAGTTAAGAAAAACCAAGTCTTTGCAACGGCTAAAGGTATGTTACTAATTGAGGCACTAGGTGAAAGTATCTTATCTTCCCCTTCTATGACAGCCAAATGGGAGCAACGACTTTCTGAAATAGGTGAAGGCAACGCTTCTCCTAAAGTATTTATGGAACAAGTAAAAAAGCTTGCTGACAAATTGATTTCAGATGCTAACAAGCGTGAAAAGGAATGGGCATTTAATCAAAATGCAGTCGATAAAATCACTGCAAATAATCCGTACAATAAAAGATATAATAAAGAAAAAACAGTTGTTGGGAATTGTATCCTTTGCGAGGGGTCAATCATAGATCATGGCACTTTTTACGGATGTTCAAATTATAAAACAGCTAATTGTAAATTCTCGGTTTCAAAGAAACTTTTAAGAAAAACTATTTCACAATCGAATATGAAAAAACTCTTGGCAACTGGTGAAACAGACTTGATAAAAGGATTTAAAAAAGGAGAGAAAACTTTTAATGCCCAGCTTATTTGGGATAAAAAAGAACGTAAAATTAATTTTAAATTTCCACAATAACTAACAATTCTACTTTCAACATATTGATGAAAGTCTGTAGCTTATATTAAGAATTTAATAATAGCCTTGATAAACAAGCAAAAAGAAAGAGCGTGTTTTTAAAAAATTTAATCAAAACTTGCTCTTTATATATTTTATTGAATCATTCTTCTATAAAAAAGATTGATCATTTCTATGATATTTCCTCCATTAAAGTGCCCTTTAATGGAGAAACATTCCAGAAATTATATTAAGCATGCTCTTTTAATATAGCTGTTTTCTCAAAGATTGTTGCTTCTGATTTTGCTATCTTCTTCGATTAAAGCACCCGTTAGAGAAAAAAGACTTACTTAACTTCAATTACAAAGGCATAACTCGAACTTCCCCTTTCCCAATGTGCAGAAACACTATAAATATAAACACCTTTTTCTTTTGGCACTAATAATACATTGTCATTTAATGGGGCATTTTCTATTTCATCGTTACTAAACCATATAGATGCGCCCAACGTATTTTCTAGTGGTTTACGATAAAATTCTATTTTTAATTCAGCTCCTCGAAGTGGCACAAGGTTCTTATTGTTGGGATGGGCTTCTTAACGTTCAATGTGTTGATAAGATTTCTCCGCCAGATATTATTAAACATCAAGCAGTACTTTTTTCAATAGTTATGGTTGGTTTAAGGTTAAACACAAAATAAATCCCACCTACTAACACAACTACAGCTAATAAAGAAATTAATACCTTTTTCATACACTTCCCCCCTTGCTGTTTCTAAAGAACCTTATTCCATTATCCTGCTCCGTTAGTTTAAGTAGAAAAAGGCTCTACTCCTTATTGAAGTAAAGCACCCGTTTGTGGAAGAAACATATTTTCAAGTTATTTATGATGCGGTTCACCGTCCCCCTACTCATAAGTCAGTTTCATTGGTATCCACTCTAATTTAATATTGGTCTGTTGTTGCTCCTAATGTAGCACCGCGAATCATAGATTCATCACTAAACTTTATTAAATCACTTGGTTTTCCTGTAACCACTACACCAATAATTTTAAGGTTCTGAGGTTCTAGTTTCATTTTGCCCTGATTAGTTATGTTATTAATAATTTTCTCTGCATCGTCTTGATAATTACCACCATCCTCCTTTACCTTCTCTAAGATTGATATAAAGTTAGAGGCAGAATAGGCTTCTGCACTTCGGTTATACGGAAAGCCATATACTTCAAATCCATCGATCGTATCGTCAGGGAAATTCTTATCTTTGTTAAATTTATTATCATTTTCTATATCATCTTTACTAAACGTATCTACCCAATACCATGCTAATTGTTCTTTAAATACCTCATTTACTTCCTCAATGGAGTATCCATCATCAAATGAAAAAGCCATTTCTACAACTGTGTTATCATCAATCGCATTAAGTAACGTTCTATCATCAAATATTTGCTTATAATTTACTTGTGGATGAAAAAATTCAACGACTCTTTCTCCTTCATAATACAAAGGAATTCGCTCATCATCTGAGTAGCCTAAGCCAGAAGGACCATTATTTGAAATAAGTCGAGATGCTCCCAAAATAGTAAAAACTTTTTCCTGTTCCCCCCACGGAATTGGTACGCCTCCAACGACTTTTACTAATGTCATTTTTGCTGTTGCAGAAGTTAGAAAATAATTAAATATGGTACCTCGCTCTTCAATGTTGGCGCCCATAATATCGTTCCAAGTCGAATCCAAGTCTGTTTCCTTTTCCATTTTTATTTTCATCATTGTATTCCCCATAAAATAGAGTCCAAATAAAACGATGAGACTAATAACAAATGAAATGAGCACCATTTTTACAATTGAACGTTTCCTTGCTTTTTTTACTAATTTCTCAAACTCAAAATCTTTTGGAAAAAACTCATTTTCCTTGTTCATTTTCATACCTCCTATATTGTTCGATAAACTCTTTTCTTGCCCTATGGAGAGTAGTCTTAACAGATCCTTCTTTCATGCTATACAGCTCTGCTATCTCATTTATTTTTAATCCTGTACTATATTTCAGAAGAAGCAATTGCCTGTATTTCGGATTTAATTTAGTTAAGATTTCCTGTACATCTCTTTCTAGTTCACTTTGCATGACGACTTTTTCAGGTGTTTCTTCCTCAAATATTTCCTGTACGTTGAATTTCAATAATATATCTCTTCGTCTAGATTTCTTACGGGACAAATCATAATATTGATTTACTGCTACTCTAAATAGCCAACTTTGTATATTATCAATCTGGACTGAGTCTATGTATTGTAAAAACTTATACGCAGTATCTTGGATAATATCTTCTGCATCCTCCTTTGAAGCACCCATTTTTATTAGGCAAGAGTAAACAAATTTTAGTATCTCATTTAATTTTTTCCCCATCATGGAATCATTCATTTCAAACCTCCCACCTTTAAAACGTTTCAATACTAAAAAGGTTAACAAAAAATATAAATTTAGGTTACTTATTTCTCTTTAACGTATATTTCTTTAGTTGAGAAATAAAAAAAGAACTTGGCAAGAAAGTTTTCGCTTCTCGCCAAATTCATTTAAAAATATAAATTAGAAAATATATTGATTACATTTAATCAATCTTCGACAGCCAATGGCTATTTATAGTAGATCAACCTGTTGCTTTGAAATAAAGTTTGATCAAAAAAATCTCACAAACCAGCATTTTACAATAAATATAAAGAATCCAGTTTCAAAAAAGATTGATCGAAATGAATTCTTTATCAGCAGATATTAGTTTCTTTTTTAAAAAAGTTTGATCATTTCATAATGGTGTTGCTCACCAATCGCTCCCGATTGTTGAAGATCCTTTATGATGTCTAATTGAAGAAAAACACCCATTAAACATGATTACAATACTTCATAAACTTTATTTGTAGGGGTGGAAATCCACGAATTTTGCTTGATACATTCTGTCACGATATTCATAAATAATAATAACTTCACCAATAGAGTATGATGGAGAAACTTGTGCAGCTAACCTTGCGATTAAGTTATTGTTTTCTACTTCATACTCAATAATGCCTCCAAAAAATATATCCTTAAATACATTCTCTGGCTTGATACCTAATGTTCTTAAATCCACAATATAATGCTTGTCTCCAATACTTAATTTCACTTCAGTTGGTGTTAAACTAGTTTTCGCATTTTTCAATACTACTGCAAGGGGATTATCAACAATCACCTCGCCAAATCGATTATCACCAATTTCAAAAACATAAATTTCTTCTAATAAAACACCAGTATCATATCCTTGGTTCAAAATTATGATTAATTCTTTCCATCTCTGTTTATGTACTCATATATAATTTTAGGGGCATAAGTAGGGTTATTAGCAACGTTTAACCAAAAAGGTCTTGAGGCAATCCTTCCCTTAAAGTCAATTTTGAAGTCATAATAAATCATCGATTTTCTTGGCATATAAAGTTATATCATCCTTACTTGACGTTGCAACTTTATCATATCCTTTAATTGTGGCCCATGCTTTATTAGGGGCAATTACAAGAAATAATGCCAGTATAAATATAACGTATCTTTTCATTAGTTCAACACCTCATTGATAGTGTTCCCTAAGATGTTTTCTTATTCAACAATCTGGCTCGATTGTTGAATTGCAATAGTTAACAATTAATATTCGATGATTAATTTTATTATAGGGGGATAGTGCCAGTATGATCACCATTACGCAGAGATTCCCTAAGCTATCGCGAAAAACTAAAATGCATGAAATTAACCAAACAACCACTTAATCAATATATAGTTCTGCAATAGCAAACAAACACAATATATAGATAAAATTGGAAATATCTATTTTGAATATATGCATCAAAACAGGTACTTTGTTTTTTAATAACTTAAATATAATTTATTCAAAAACTACATTATTGCTTCATCAAAAAAGCAATTATAATAGCAAAATGTTTTTTAAACAATTTAAAAAACATAACCAAAGCTCCTCATCAATTTTTTATATTGTTTCCTTTTAAATTCTCCATTTTATATAGTAACACCTTCTTGCACTTAACTGCCTCCTTTAGCTGCATAACAAAAAAGAGGCATTTCAGCTTCTTTTAATTGAAACACCGATTAGTGGAATAATAAAGTTTGATTTCAACTTTATATCATCTTCACTTCATCTTTACATGCTGCGTTTATATTAGTACTTGTAACACCCAATAAAACAATGAAAAGAGGTTTTAAAATGTTAAATCCTAAGACAAAATTATTCACTGCACTTGGAATTTCAACAGCATTATTAGTAGGAGCTGGCAGTGCCTATGCTACTCAAAAAAAAGAAATAAATGAGTCGGTAGAAACTGTAAATTCTATTAAAGCACCAACCCCTGAAGAAATTCAAACAGTATTAGAAGGTAAACCTACACCTTCAAATATTAAAGCCGAAGGTTTATTTTCTTTAAATGGTAAACCTGATTATACTGCAGACTTTTATTTGAACG
This sequence comes from Lysinibacillus sp. UGB7, assembly GCF_049058285.1. NCBI lineage: Bacteria > Bacillati > Bacillota > Bacilli > Caryophanales > Bacillaceae > Lysinibacillus > Lysinibacillus sp. UGB7. Next base: position 8,761 of record NZ_JBMGUV010000006.1, on the reverse strand, counting down.
ATGAAATTTTATTGTCTTTATTAAAAATAAACGCACAAGAATTAAAACAAGAATTGGCAACAGGAAAATCTGTAGTTGAGATTGCAGCTTCTAAAAACGTTACTAAACAACAAGTAATTAATGTCATTACAAAAACACAGACTGATGTACAACTTCAGGGTGAAAATAATGGCGATAGTAAACTATACGAGCAAATGTTAAAAAATATTGAACCAATAGTAATACAAGTCATCGAGCATAAAACTGAAACTCCATGGTAGAAATAAATTAACCAATCAGTAATAAAACGATGGTTCTTTCCTTTTCCTCTTATAATTTTATGATTTCTTATTGAACTAACCTGCGCGGTTCGTATTATAAGGTCAGCCAGATATTTCTGGTTGACCATTTTTTATATGGTTTTATTATAACTGAACGGTTTAGTCGATGGGGTCAAGCCCCACGAGCAGGTACGTTCTACCCTGAGCCTTCTTTCTATTTTTTCTATAGTTTATGGGTACTATAATGCTATTTTTTTCTATCCCCTCCTTTTCAAAGCTTCTTTGTACTGTTTAAAGATTAATAGAGGGAAATAAAGATTTGATGAAGATAATATCAATAACATTTAAAGAAAAATAAAATGAGGCTATCCCTTTGAAATGTGTGTATATTCTATAACCTGACATAAAAAATTCGTTAGTCCCATACCCGTGGTATCACGGCTATTAGACTAACGGATTTCAACAATAATTAGGCATTCTTTTAGCGATTAATTGATCAAAAATAAATCTGGGTGTCCATTGACATGGTTCATTTTGGACAGATGACTAGCACGCGTGTTTTATTTTTTAACAGTAGAGCATGCTGTACTTTTAGGACGGTAGATCTTCCTCCACATACTTCCTTCCGTTCCGTAACGGATTGGTTGCTCTATAAATCGCCAAGAAATCGAAGCGAGTAGAAGAATCATTACAATTTGTATGATATTATGAACTATGGCATTTCCCCCTCCTGATACAGGGAAGAACAAAACTAAGATTGGGTAATGCCATAGATAAATTCCATATGAACGAACACCAAACCAGCGCAACAGCTTGCATCCCAAAAAGCGACTGATCCAAGTAGATGGATGAACCGCTGCGGCTATTACTGAAACCGCAGCAATACACTGAAGTACCATTCCACCACGGTAAAGAAAAGCCTCATACTGATTAGTCTGCCAAACCATCCATGACAGAATGGCAAGTCCAGCTGCCCCAAGTATATCCAAAGAAATACGCAAGGCTCTATTATCAACAATCTTCCCCGTAAACATTTGGCTAGGTAAGCATAACGCAAGTGCCGCTCCAATTAACAGGGCAAACGCACGAGTATCTGTTCCGAAATAAACCCTGCTTGTGTCCATTAGCCCTGGTTGATAAAGCAGTGCCATTCCTAGAGCGGAAGCAAATGCACCGATAAGGATGAACCAATTCAGAAGCTTACGTTTGTGAACGAAACGGAGTCCCAGTAAGACTATAAGTGGCCAAACTAGATAAAACTGCTCCTCGACAGCGAGAGACCAGTAATGTAATAGAGGGGAAGGTTGTCCAAAATTGGAAAAATAGCCGACATCGTTAAAAATGAACCACCAATTCGTCACATAAAAAAGCGAAGCTAGAAAATCGCCCCAGAGGTCGGCTAATCGTGTAAAGTTAAACAGCAATATAAATACTGCCACTACAATCAATACAAGGATCTGCCCTGGTAAAAGGCGTTTAACACGTCTGACCCAAAAATGACGCAAATTAATCTGTCCCGTATTTGTCCATTCCATAATCAATAGATCTGTAATGAGATACCCAGATAAGACAAAAAATACGCCTACACCTAAAAAACCTCCTGAAGCCCCTTCTAAATTGAGATGGTAGGCGATTACTACAAATACAGCGAGCGCTCTTATCCCATCTAATCCCGGGATATAACGATTTTTCTTCCTTTCTGGAGTGGATACTTCCATTTTATTCACCATCAGGCACCCCTTCATTGTTTTTAGAAGAGTGGATATGCTGCTTTATATGGTTCAGAAAAATAGGATAAAAATCATCCTTGAAATGGATTCCATCCTCACTATACGGATTGTCATTTTTTTCAAATATAGAGGACAAATCGATGTAATCGATATTCTTTGTTGCTGCCATCTTTTCAAGTGCCTTATTATAATCCGGGATATTTTTATAACGTGGTTCTACCTCCATTGCTTCTTTTGTCACTGGTGTAACCGATAAGACATGTATCTTCACATTTGGCAGTTTTCCTTTTATTTTTTCAATTAATTTATTATAGTTCTTTATTGATTCTCCCACAGGATTTTCTACTGGCCACAACAAGTCATCTGAGCCTAACATGATATATACATGTTCAGGTTTTTCACTCTCAATTTTATCAACTTCTTCAAGGGCAAATAGAGCAGTGGCACCGGCATTACTAATCACATTAGAGTCCTCTAACACATCAGGTAATCCTAATAAAAGTGAATCACCCAAAAAAACACTTTTATTATAAAACAACTTATATTGATCCTTCGAATCGACAGTAGCTGTTTGTTTTTCGTTCTGCTTGTTTCCACAGGCTGTCGCGAATATTACAAGGATTCCAATTAGCGCACTCAGAAATATTTTTTTTGTCATTTAAATTTACCTCCTGTTTTCTCTTACTATAGAAAGAATAATAGAGAGAGATAAAGATTAGGTGAAGATGACATCGATATCAAGTAAAGAATTTTAAATGGTGTTGTGACTATAATGAATATGTCTATGAGCTTGTCTATGAAAAAGCCATCCGTTCAAAACCGTAAAGGCCTATTGAATGGACAGAAGGAAAAAACATTGTGATTGATCCTGGCCATGGCGGCGTTGATATTGGCACAACTGCGCTTAACCTTTGGAACAAGAGAAAAAGAGGTGAATCTTACAGTAGCACAAAATATTAAGCAGGAGCTTGAAAAAAGAACAGCCGCAACAGTCATCCTAATACGTGATAAAGATATAGATTTAGGACGTAATCAAATAGAAGCTTTACAAAAAAGAATTGAAATTGCCGATGATGCTTCAGCTGATTTGTATATTAGTATGCATCACGACGCTTTTACCGATCCTAGTGTTAACGGAATAACTGTTCATTACAGTTCATCAAAATAAGGGTGAAAATTTAGCTAAAATCCTGCTAGCATCTATCTTTAAGCAAAATATTAATGCCAAACATCGTGGTGTAAAAGACAGTGATTTTTATGTTTTAAAGAACAATTCTGCTCCTGCAGTATTACTAGAACTGGACTTTACGTCAAATAAAGAAGATGAACTCCGAATGGTTTATAAAGATTTTCAAAGCAAAACTGCTATATCTATCGTAGATGGGATTATTGAATTCTTTGCAAAATAAAATCATTATGAAATTATGTAGCCCCATAAAAAAAGCTCATACGAATGGTTTATAAAACCGTTTGTATGAGCTTTTTTTCACTTTTTAATTGGTAGATAAAAATAAAACTGTACGCCATTCTTTGTATTGCAAACACCATATTCTACCCCATGTAGCATTAATATATTTTTCGAAATTGCCAGTCCTAAACCAGTACCACCGTCTGACCTTTTTCTAGAAGCATCAATCCGATAAAAGCGCTCCCAAATTTTCTCTAGATGTTCTTTTTCAATATGAGCACCTTTATTCTCCACACTTATCTTCACCAGTTCTCCTTTCACCTCTATCGCCAAAATTATTCTTTCTTGCGGAGGCGAATATCGGATAGCATTCGTCAAAAAATTCGTAAGAACCTGTTCGATACGGCGTTCGTTGGCTACTACTTTAACCTGTGATACATGGGTCTCAACTTGCAATTGTTTTTGTTGTATTTCAGGCATTAGTTTTTCGCAAATCTCTTCTAATAGTGAATCGATATAAAAAGAATCCATTTGCATTTTATACGTACCCGATTCATACTTTGCTAATTCCAGCATATCGATAATCAATAAATCCATCTTATCGACTTCTTTTTCCAATGCATCGAAATAATACTCTTTCTTATGATTTGCTACATTCCCTCTCAATATCGTTATACAGCTTTTCATAATACTTAAAGGTGTTTTCAATTCATGTGATACACCGGAAATAAACTCTTTCCGCGTATTTTCTAGCTTTTTCTCCTTTTCAATATCTTGCTGTAGCTGTTCAATATACATACTTAACCCGTTCGAAAGTAAGTTGATATTCCTCGATAAGTCTCCAATTTCATCATTTGAATGAACAGCAATTGTCTCAGAAAAATCTAAATTCGCTATTTTCTCCGTTGTATGAGTAATCCGTAATAATGGCTTTGCAATTTTTATTGAATAGTAATAAGATGCCAATAATATTAATAAAGAAACAAAAGCAACGATGTAAATATAATATTCTTCAATCATTTGCACAGCTTCATCAACTGGTTGTAGCGAAGTCATTGAAAATATATATGAATTCGTTTCATCTGATTTTGCTATTAAAACCTTATATTTAATATCATTTTGTTCATAATTAATTAGTTGTGTAGTGGCATTAGGAAAATCAAGTTTATCTAATAATAACTTATTTTGAAAATCTTTAATTTGCTCTAAAAATAATGAATTAGAATAAATGACGTTGGATAAATCATTACTTTCTGGAAGTTGAATATTAATAATTTCCCCTCCTAGATTAACCAAATCAGAATTTTCATTAGCTATATATATTTCTTTTAAATTTTCCCTAGTTCCTCCTATTTTTTCATAGAGCATTTTATTTCTGAAAGTAAAAGATTTTGCCAATATATTTTGACTTCTACTATACACTTCATTATTAATATTTATTTCGACTGGTTCAATCATTATTTCGACTGGAATTATTTGCGACTCTTTCAAGAATCCAATTATATATACTTGACTGTTCTTCAATAATGATTCCGACAACTGGACCGAATTATCCTCATCAATCATATATAAAGGAACTTTAGTTGTTTTCATACCAAGTAGTTTTTGATAATACTCATTTAACTGTATTTCAATGTAGAAATCATTCTCATGCTTTAAATGACCATACTGATCCAATATTGTAATCCAAGCATTATTTTCTTCAGCAAAATCTCTTTCAAGCTGCTGAATTTTTGCAATGTCGTTACTATTTTTATGATACTCTTTTTCAAATACAGTTAAATTGGATTCTAAATCTTCTACTTTTTTATTCATATAAAATTGTTTAAAGAATATTGTTTGTCCGACAAAAATGGTAGCCAATATAAGTATACAAAGCATAGTTGTTAATAAAAACAACTTAAATACAATTCCTCTTTTCATCGTATGTCCTCAAATTTATAACCTGTTCGAACAATCGTTTTTATACATGTGGAATGGTCACCTAATTTGTTTCGCAAGTTTCGCATGTGACTATTAATCGTTCGGTCATCTCCAATATGTTCATAACCCCATACTTTTGTTATAAGCTGATCTCTCGTTATAACTATTCCTTTATTTTCCACTAAATACAATAGCATTTCATATTCTGTATGCGTTAATGAAATCTCTTCATTATTTACTTGTACAGTCCTAGACGGAATATATATTTTAATGCCACCGCTTTCTAGATAATCACCTACTACATCATTTTTCTGTTCCCGTTGATGTAATAACCTTTTGGCACGTGCTAATAAAACTAATGGATTGTAAGGTTTCGTTACATAATCATCGGCTCCTAATTCAAAACCTAATAATGTATCATCTTCATCTGTACGAGCAGTCAACATAATAATCGGAATATTTGAAGTTTTTCTAATTCGGCGGCAAATAGTCCATCCATCCAATTTAGGTAGCATAATATCTAATATAATTAAACTAAGCTCATTTTCTTGAAATACCTTTAGTGCCTCTTCACCATCTTTAGCTTCTAAAACCGAATAACCTGCATTTAGAAAATAATCTTTAAGAATTTCTCGTAAAATATCCTCATCTTCTATAATTAATATTGAATCAATCATTTTTATCCCCTGCTTAATTATTTAATATTCTAAGTTCATTCTAACCAAGATTAAATGTAAGTAACATTTAATCTATTTATATGAACTTTACATGTCCATATTAAGCGAGTAAGTAAGTAGAATCAACGACATTGCCATATCTTTATTTAATCTTCATATCAGGTAGAATTTCTGCAAATAATTCATTCTTTTCTGGGTATCTAATAAAAAGCTGTCGAGAATAAAAAATGCACCCTTTGTGAAGAACTTGTAAAATGAAGCTAGACCACTTGTTGAAGCTTCTGCCTGTACTTTGCTGGCGGAAGATTTTTCCTCTACTGAATAGATGCCCAATTTATTGAAGTTCAGTTCCATCTGATTCCCCAATTGAATAAAAAAGGAGCCGTTTAGACAGCTCAAAGATCTTCAACTAATACGAACACCCCCTTTAGCTGAATAAGAGAAATTTTAAAGTTTCATTTTTAATCCATCGTGCGATGCTATAATACCTATTCGTTCAGAAACAAGTAAAGCATTGAACCAAGTGACAACTGCGTTCTCTTGTACGATTATCCCAACAATTCTCTTCTAAAGGCTATGATTAACTTGAATTCTTCTTGTGCTAACCTGCTTCTTAATTTAAGTAGTATAACGGCAGCTATACTATATAAGAGTAATCTGTAGTTTATATGGAGATACTGCGAAGTTTATCTAGAGATATACGGGAGTTTATGTGAATCAATTTCCGAACTTTATTTTTTGAAGGAACGATTGATTTATAATAAAAAAAAACGCAATTCCCCCACCAAATCGATGTATTGGTGGAGGAATTGCTTGCTGTTATTTTTTATTCAATTATTCTAGTTTCTACACCGTTTTGAGAAATTTGAATTTGACTAACAATTTGGCTTAAAGCTACGTTTACCAGTGTAGCCGGGCGACCGAGTAATTTTCCTATGTCGTTACTTTTTATCTCTAATCCACCCTCTCGAATTCCTTTTTACTTGTTTACGAGCGTAGGAAGATTGGCTTCTGGAACCCCTTGTACTTGCGAAACTCAATATTCAACCTTTATTCCACAAAATGGCCCGTTTGTTGTATAACTCAATACAGGCCCTTTAATTCAATAAAAAAAGAGTTGCATATGCAACTCAATGATCTTTAATTAACGCCCCCATGTAGCGTAAAATTAACCACACCACAGAAAATGAAAGATGATTACGTTCTTACAGGGGAGTTGACGAAGATGATTCTTTTCCATCTTAAAACTTAGCATAACTGATCGAAGATAAGATTTCCCCTCCTGTAACAAAGCGAAGAACTCTATAAACTCTATCAATATTTAACGATCTGAAATTTAAAATTTTCTCGAAATACTCCATAATAATGTTAACTTATCAATAATTCTAATAACCGTTTCTTGAATAACTAATTGTCAATGGTCTTACAGACAGTTGCATTAGGAGGATTGCTACCAAAACCATCTGAGATAGCTAATTTACTTCCATCATTTATGATTACTTGGCCATAAGTCGCTTCTTCTGTGGTACACACATAACAGTAACATAATTTGTCTTCAAGAACGATATCATCCCATAATACAACACCCATTGCCACTGCATCAGGCAAATCAACAAAGTACCCGCCACTTGCTTGTAGGTTGTATTCCAGAAGAGAACTGTTGCATTGAACGGCAAACACTGCTTCTTCCTTCTCGCTCGCCATTAAACATTCCATATCTTCTCTATTCCAAGCTGCATCACCCAAGCAAACATCAAAGCCGATAATACTAATAGGAATTCTCGATTTCATTATAATGCTATATGCTTCTGCATCTACATATACATTAAATTCAGCTACAGGTGTAGTGTTTCCAGGGCCAAATCCAGCAGTACCCATCGAATAAATACGTTTAACTTTCTTCATGGTTTCTGGCGCCTTTAATATTGCAAGTCCTATATTTGTAACAGGGCCTATAGTAACGATTTCTATTTCTTCTGGATTTGTTTCTACCAAGTCTAAGATCATGTCAACTGCATGTCCAGATTCAGGATTAATGGTTGGATGAATTAAATTATCATCTCCCATACCATCTTCACCATGTACATTAACTGCTGTTACAAGATCTCTCATTAGTGGTTTAGCTGCTCCTACATAGATAGGTGGCTTTTGCGCATTTGTTACTTCTACAGTCATTAAAGCATTTTTAGTTGCAAGTTCCAGAGGTACGTTCCCACAAACAGTCGTAATAGCCAGAATATCTACCTCCGTTGATTTTAGTGCCATCATTAACGCAACTGCATCATCACTTCCCGTATCTGTATCAATAATTATTTTTCTCATAACAAGACCTCCAATTCTGATTTGGCCTAATTATACAATTCCATTTATACTGAAAATAGGTCAAATGACCAAAAGCAAAAAGAAGGTGAATATATGAATCTTAAAGATATTTTGAATGATGCACCAGCGCATATAAAAAAAGAATTTATCTATAGACGACATCAGAAAGGTAGCCTTATTATTCCTCCACAAGAACAAAATAATTACCTGTATATTCTAATTACAGGTACAGCAAAAGTGTATAGACAAAGTTATGAAGGAACGATGGTTTCCTTATATTTTTACGATTCATATAGTTGTTTTGGTGAGATAGAAATATTTAATAAAAAAATCAAAACACTCAGTGTTATTGCAAAACACAATTGTGAAACGGTAGCTATTCATAAAACACAGGTTTACGAATGGATGAAAGTCGATTTTAATTTTAATTTTTACTTAATT